>NZ_JAKVLR010000001.1:0-333368 GCF_022484265.1 Companilactobacillus sp. | reverse complement strand
TTTTGATTTCGACGTTTTCTCTTAAACGTTCCATTAACCAATCATTCATGCCGCCGTGGGCCTTATCTAAATTAGTATGCGAAGCATTAACTGCTATATTGTTTGCAAGAAGATCACGGTACATTTGATTTTGTGGAGAAGCTAAATCAAGATTACGTGCTGGATGAAACATGATTGGATGATGAGCCAAGATCAAGTCGACCTTGTTGTCAATTGCCTCTTGAACGACTTTTGGACGTACGTCTAAAGTTGTCATAACAGTTTTAACTTCTTTTTGACGATCTCCCATTTGAAATCCTGATGGATCTCCTTCCATCTTGATGCTTAATGGTGCAAAATCTTCAATCTTATTTAAAATATCTTGAACTTTAACCATTACAAAATCTCCTCAATATACTTGATATAATCATTCATTTGAGCAATTTTTGTTTCATCGATCTCTTTAGCATTGTGCATATTAGCAACAGCCTTTTGATAACCGTTTAGTTTTCGAGTCCATTTTTGGATGAATGTTTCTGACCTTTTTGTCATCAAAATTGGTCCCATTAATAACTGAGCTTCTGTCAATTTTTGAATTTGCTCAGATTTGTTTGCTTTGATTATCTCATAGACGTGGTTTTCGTCCTCAATAATGTCTTCATCGACAATTTTGAAACTGTGAGAAATCAACCACTGTCTTACCAAAGGCTCTCCAATATTTGGCTGCAAGATCAATGTCTGGACATTACTTAATTGATCTGTGGTTGCTCGCGTCAAAATATCACTGATCAAGATTCCACCCATACCGGCAATTACGACGGTATCGATGTTATCTTGAGCCTTGATCACAGCCAATCCGTCGCCGAGACGAACGTCGATTTGTTCAGAAAGTCCAAATTTTTTGACATCGGCTAAAGATCTATCGCGAGGTCCTGGCGCAACTTCTCCGGCAATAGCGAAATTAATTGTTTTGTCGGTGATTAATTCGACAGGTAAATAGGCGTGATCAGATCCAATATCGGCCAATCTTACGTTTTTGTCTACCATTTTAGAAACTGCGTTTAATCTTTTTGATAAAAGTGTCACTCTATTCTGTCACCTTGTCTACAGACTCTCTATCCTTATCTGTCATATATTCACGTGTCATTGGCAAACTGCTGCCGCTGGCACCGTTAGTTAGGAGATATTGAATTACATCAATATTGCCACTTTCAAATGAAGCAGCACAGGCTTGCAAGTATAGATCCCACATACGTACAAATCTTTCGCCGTACATATCATTAACTTGATCTTCAACCTTCAAGAAATTATGATGCCAAATTTCGACAGTTTTTTGATAATGACGACGTAATGGTTCAATATCATCAATTTGTAATTTTGCATCCATGATGTGACCAATATTTTCTTTAATGTCAGGAATATAGCCACCTGGGAAAATGTACTTAACTAGCCATGGATCCACTCCGAGGCCTTCGTGTTGTCCAGTGATACCGTGAATCAAAGCAGTACCTTGTGGCTTCAAAAGTTTCTTGACAGTCTTGAAGTATCCCTCAAGATGTTTTTCACCAACATGTTCAAACATACCAACCGAAACGACATGATCGAAAGTTTCGTTGATCTCACGGTAATCTTCAAGAATAACTTCCATTTGATCTGTTAAGTTTTCTTCTTGGATCTTGTTGTTAACAAAGTCATATTGTTCTTGGCTAAGTGTTACACCTTTAGCCTTCAAACCATATTCTTTAGCTGCAGTGAACATCATTGTTCCCCAACCACAGCCAATATCAATGATAGTTTCACCAGGTTTAGTATTTAGTTTATTTAAAATATGGTGAACTTTGTTTAATTGTGCAGTCTTCAAATCATCTTCAGGAGTTCTGAAGTATGCACATGAATAAGTCATGGTATCGTCTAACCATAGCTTGTAAAAATCATTACCGATATCGTAGTGTTCTTGGATCTCTTTTTTGTTGTTTTCCTCTGAATGACTGAACTTTGGAACAATCTTCTTTAATTTTGTACTGGACATAAAACTATCAGACTGAGTATAAGCAGATGTGATGAGTTTTTGGATTGATCCTTGGATCTCAATATCCTTATCCATGTAAGCTTCCCCAAGAGTCAAAGTAGCATGTTTAACAACCTCAGATATTGGAACTTGTTTGTTAAACTTGATCGTTATGTCAGAGTTTCCTTCTGGTCCATAGTGTTTTTCTTTACCATCCCAGAAAATAACTGTTATTGGAATAGTAAATGAACGCTTAAAAATTTGATCGTAAATCGTTTTATCTAACATAAAAATCCTCCAAAAATTGAATATATTTATTGTAAATCAAATCATTGAAAAACAAAAATATTTGTTAATATTTCAGTAATTAATCGCTCATTTTTTTCAGATCTGCGATTCTTTTTTCTAACGGTGGATGAGTTGATGTCAAATTTTCGAAAAATGCTGAAACACGCTGGAAGTACTTTTTATTAGTTTTATTACCTTTGCTAACATTAAAATATAAAGCCGAATATTGATCGGATAAATTGGTTGAATTGGTCGTCGGATCATGAAATGAGTCATCTCCAACTGCATAATATTCAGTTTCATATCTTTGCAACTTTTCTAATGCATGCAGCAACCCTTCTGGATTACGCGTCAATTCAACGCTGGAAGCGTCAGCTAAACTCTCACGATTTCTAGAAAAGGCATATTCAATCAAAATTGCTTCTGGATACAAACATGCACCAATCACGATTCCAGCACTTAAAATTACCACTCCAAAAAAGCTGATCACCAGATTAAGGATCATGGACCAAAAGCCCTTGGTATTTACAAAAAAGTTGTACACTAATCCGAAACCAGCAAACAGCAATGCTTTGGTGGTTAGATGCATTAAGTGTCTCAAACTAAAAAACATCGTTGATAAACGAATGTCATAATTTTTGATGTGTGAAAGTTCATGCCCTATTACACCCTCTAATTCTTCATGATTCATTAATTTCAACAAACCTGTTGTCACAGCAACCGCGGAGTGTTCAGGATCATGTCCGGTCGCAAATGCGTTGGGATCAAAATCATCAATAATATAGATCTCTGGCATTGGAAGACCTGCTGCCAGTATGAGTTCATCAACGATATTGTATAATTCTGGCGAATCTTCATGGTCGACCTGCACGGCGTTATTTTGATCCATGATAAATTTCGTTCCATATCGGTCCATATACCAGCAATATAGACAAGCAAATAGGAAAAACCCGATGCCAAACATAATAGCTCCTGGAATAGATCCAGAAAAAAATGTGATCACTGCACCAACTACAGCTCCGACTAAACTAAACAGTATGATAAAGACAATTATTAAGATAACGGTTGCCCGTTTATTTTTATCAATTTCAGTGTACATTTTGACCTTCCCCGTAAGCCAATTTTGAATATAATTTAATTATAGTCAATTTGTTCAAATATAAATACTAAAAAAAGCCATTCGAAAATTATCTTTTCGAATGGCTTATATTAATATTTTTATTCAAGGAAATCCTTCAATTGTTTAGATCTTGAAGGGTGACGAAGCTTACGTAATGCTTTAGCTTCAATTTGACGAATTCTTTCACGAGTAACGCCAAATACCTTGCCGACTTCTTCAAGAGTTCTTGTACGACCATCATCCAAACCGAAACGAAGACGTAAAACGTTCTCTTCACGGTCAGTGAGCGTATCAAGAACATTTTCAAGTTGTTCCTTCAACAATTCGTAAGATGCATGATCTTCAGGACTAGTTGCATCAGAATCTTCAATGAAGTCACCAAGATGTGAATCGTCCTCTTCACCAATAGGAGTTTCCAATGAAACTGGTTCTTGAGCAATCTTCAAGATATCACGAACTTTAGTTGTAGGCATATCCATTTCAGCACCAATTTCTTCAGGAAGTGGTTCACGACCAAGATCTTGTAGCAATTGACGTTGAATTCTGATCAACTTGTTAATTGTTTCGACCATGTGAACTGGAATACGAATAGTTCTAGCTTGGTCAGCAATTGCACGCGTGATAGCCTGTCTGATCCACCAGGTTGCATAAGTTGAAAACTTAAATCCTAGACGATAATCGAATTTTTCAACGGCCTTCATTAGACCCATGTTACCTTCTTGGATCAGATCCAAGAATTGCATCCCACGTCCAACGTATCTTTTGGCAATTGAAACAACCAAACGCAAGTTGGCTTCAGCTAAACGTTGTTTGGCTTCTTCGTCACCTTGTTCGATCTTCAAAGCCAGGTCAACTTCTTGTTGAGCGTTTAACAAAGGAACACGACCGATTTCCTTGAGGTACATCCGAACCGGATCGTTAACCTTGATATCTGCAGGTGCTGCAGTATCTTTCTTTGATGGAGCCTTTTCGTCTTTCTTTTCTTTCATCAAAGCCAGTTTACTTGGGTTTCCATCTTCATCAACGACTGAAACACCTTTGTCTTGAAGTTGTTCCAAAGTATCGTCTAAAGTTTCGTCTTTAAGTGAGAAAGGTTTGATCAAAGTTGAAGTCAATTCTTCTTCAGTGATTTGACCTGCTTTCTTCTTATCCTTAATAACTTTCTTAATAGCTGATTCTAATTCTTTACTTGATTTAACGACTTTCTTTGTCTTTGATACTGTTGTTTTCTTTGTTGCCATATATTAATTCCTCCAGTATACATTTAATCGTTTGATAACAATTTTCTAACGTTGATCAATTTCTGCGCTAATTCAAGCTGCAGTTTGTTATCCCCGACCATAGCGGCTTTTTTGAGTTGACGATTGATATCTGACAATTGAAATTCAAGACCTGAGTTTTGAATATTATAAAAATAGTCATTAATTTCGTCGTCGCTGTACATGCTTGGCATTTCTTTAAAAGTAATGTCAGAGACAATATTGCTGCTATCTGAATCGAGTACGTTTGAAAATTGTGCCGGATCGATTTCCTTATCTTCCAATCCGTGAGAATGTTCGTAAGCAATCAATGCATCAAAGATTTTTTGATAGCTAGAATGGACAAACTCAAAGTCATTGCTTGAAAGACGAACCCTAATTTCGGGATAATCAAATGCCCAATACAACAAGTTTCGTTCGGATTTCTCAATTCGATCAAACTTTTGTGGGACATTTGCAGTTGATTCGGCTAATTTAGCTTTTTGAACATTTTGGTAGTTATTTGCAGGTTTGGCTAAATTCTGCTTGCGCTTGACGATCGTCATTTGTGCGTTGACGATGTCTTTGGTGAGATTTAACTCATCTGCTAATCTGCCAACATACATATCGACCTCAACTGGAGATCTTAATTTAACGATCTCTTGCAACGCTTGATCCAAGAATTTCATCTTGTCACGATCGTTTGATAAATTGTAATTTCGTTTGAAGTAATTGAGGATAAAAGAAATCGGCATTTGAACAGAATTATCAGTCAATTGTCTAAATTTCTCAGCACCCTCACTGCGAATGAATTCGTCAGGATCTTTTTTGTCGGGGATACTAATGACGCCGTATTCGAATCGATCATCGTTTAATTGCGTCAAGGCACGATAGGTCGCTTCAACACCAGGATCATCACCATCGTAGCAAACATTTATCTGATCAGTTAAACGACTCAGTGAATATAACTGTTGATCAGTCAAACTAGTACCCATTGAAGCAACGCCGTTTGTTACTCCAGCTCGATAGGCACTCATGACATCCATAAAACCTTCAAACAAAATAACGCTTTTCTTATCACGAATACTCTTTTTGGCAAGATCCAAATTAAATAAAGTTTTACCTTTATCAAAAATTGGTGTCTCTGGACTATTCATGTACTTGGCAATACCTTGTGCTTTATTCAAGATTCGACCAGAAAACGCAATAATATGTCCAGTTTCATCCTTGATTGGAATCATTACTCGATCACGAAAACGGTCGAATATCTCACCATTCTCGTTTTCAGCAAATAATCCCGATTTGCGCAAAGTTGATTCATCAATATCACGATCTTTGAAAAATTGTAGCAAGAGATTGGAATTGTTTGGTGCATATCCAATATCGAAAGTATTGATCATTTCATCATCGATATTACGATTATGAAGATACTTCAGAGCTTGAGTCCCACCTTCAGTTTTTGTCAAAACGTGGGAATAAAGTTTAGCAACATCCTCATACATCGTCAGATAAGTGTGATGCTGTGAATTATTGGTCGATTGACCTCCACCTTGAAATTCACTAGGAACGTTGATATTACTCATTTCCGCAACTTCAATTACAGCTTCTGGAAATGACTTTTGTTCTTCTTCCATGATGAATTTGAAGACGTTGCCGCCTCGTCCACAACTGAAACAATGAAAAAACTGTTTTTCTTCTGAAACTGAGAACGATGGCGTTCTCTCTTCGTGGAATGGACATAAGCCCATCAGTTGCTTTCCTTGTTTTTTCAGTTGGACGTATCGACTGATGACATCAACGATATTGGTCTTTGAGGAAACTTCATTAATGAATTCTTCAGGAATTCTTGTTGCGATTGCAGTCACCCCCTCAAAATTATTGATCGTACGTTTGATCAAGCAAGTGGAATGAAAATAAAAAAGTGCTCCCGTTAAAAAAGTGCATAGCGGGACCACTTCGCACTTGTCAAATTTTTATTATACACGGATTAATATAAATGTCACGCATTTTCACTACAAAATCCAAAAAAAACCACGGCCGATTGAGCCGTGGTTAAATCATCGTATGTAAATGATTATTTGATAACTATTTTCGAGAAGTCACCTAGTCTAACAATTAAATTGTTAGCAATAACTAGCTGAGTCAAACGATTTTTCTTGATATCTTCGTTCTTGTCCATAATCATATTCTCTTCAAAATAACTATTGATAACATCTTTTAAGGCTGTTAAACGATCATATAATTGGCTAACGTCTCTTATATGATCATCATAGATTTTTTGAATACCATCTGCTAATTGCGTCTCGGATGGATGTTCAAATAATGATGAATCAACTTTCAAGTCCTTGCTGTAACGGAAATCAGCTTTTTTAGCCAAGTTAACGATACGACTCAAGGCTTCCATATTAGTCTTAAAGTCGGTATCTGCAACGTGTTTTTGAAGTACATTAGCTGTACTGATCATGACGATTGGATTCAAAATACTACCTGAAGTTGCAGCATCAATAATGTCGTTTCTAACTGAAGTAGTATTTAAGAATTGGCGAATACGATCGACCATAAAGCTCTTCAATTCTTCTTCATTAGCATTTAGATCAAGATTTGCCGGAACTGTTACGTGTTGAACCAAATAACCCTGCAAGTCGTCAAGGTTCAATGACCAGTCATATTTATCTAAGATACGGATAATTCCGTAGGCTTGACGTCTTAGTGCATATGGGTCATTTGATCCACTAGGAATCAAACCAACTGCGAAAAATGTTTCGAGTGAATCTAACTTACTTGCAATTGATAATGTGGCACCAACTTTAGTATCTGGAAGTTCTCCATCTGATGATGATGGCATGTAATGTTCACGAATTGCTGTCGCCACACCATCGGTTTCACCCATGATGTTAGCGTATTTTTCACCCATAACACCTTGTAATTCAGGGAATTCATCAACCATGTTAGTAACAAGGTCAAATTTGTAAATATCGCTAGCTCTAAGCAAATCTGTCTTTTCTGTGTCACTTAGTTTGAACAAGTCTGCTAAATGGTCAGCAATTTGATGAACACGTGCCATTTTTTCATACATTGTACCAATCTTAACGTGGAAGTTAACTGTCTTAAGTTTTTCAACGTAATCAGCAATAGTCTTCTTTTGATCTTCTTTGAAGAAGAAGTCGGCATCCTCTAGTCTGGCAACTAAGACTTTTTCATTACCCTTAATGACGTTTTCGATATATTCTGAATTACCGTTTCTGACACCAATGAATGCAGGAACTAGTTTGCCAGCCTTATCTCTGACATAGAAATATCTTTGGTTGTCTTTCATTGAAGTAATTAAAACTTCTTCAGGAATTTCTAGATACTTTTCAGCAAATGAGCCGTGGAAAGTAGTTGGAAACTCAACTAAGTTATTAACTTCTTCAAGAAGATCCTCATCAACGTCAACAACCCAATCATTATCATCAGCAATTGTTTGGATTTGATCACGGATGATATTCTTACGTTCCTTAGCATCAACGATAACAAATTGACTACGTAATTTTTCAACATAATTACGAGCATTGTCAATTTCAACATTTCCACCTAGGAAACGATGTCCACGACTAACGCGACCGGACTTGATGTCTAAGATTTGAATTGGAATTTCGACATCATCTAGCAATGAAACTAGCCAATGAATTGGACGGATATATTCAAAATCGTAATTTGCCCAACGCATTCTAGTTGGGAATGTCATTGATTTGATCACATCAGTAATGCCAGTCAAAACATCAGCAACATCTTTTCCGGATTCGTGTTTTTGAATATAAACGTATTCTGTACCTTTTAATTCTTCAAAAAAGATATCGTCAGTTGACATGCCTTGTCCACGTGCAAATCCTTGTGCAGCTTTGGTCCAGTTGCCGTCAGCATCTTGGGCGATCTTCTTTGAAGGACCCTTGGCTTTAACATCAATATCTGGCTGTTTTTCGGACATATCTTTAACTAATAGAGTCAATCTTCTTGGTGTTGAATATTTTTCGATACTAGAGAAAGAAATGCGGTTTTCTTTTAAAAATTTAGCAGTTTTTTGGGCTAATTGATTAATGCTTGGAGTCACGACATGTGCAGGCATTTCTTCAAGTCCAATTTCTAACAGATAATTTTTAGTCATTTGCTTTCTCCTTTGTTGTGGCTTTGTGATTTAGCAATGGGAATCCACGTTTTTCACGCTCTTCGACAAATGCAGCAGCAATCAAATGAGCCATCTTTCTAATTCGTGATAAATAAGCAGCACGTTCAGTAACTGAAACGGCACCTCTAGCATCGAGCAAGTTGAATGTGTGTGAGCATTTCAAGATGTAATCGTAAGCTGGGTGAACGAGACCAAGATCAATCAAACGATGAGCTTCTTTTTCATAATCATTGAAGAAATTGAAAAGCATTTCTTGATTGCTTTCTTCAAATGAATATTTTGAGTGTTCATATTCAGGTTCTTTGAAGATATCTCCATAAAGAACGCCGTCGCCCCATTCCAAATCATAAACTGAGTTAACGTCTTGGATGTATTCTGCCAAACGTTCAACACCATATGTGATTTCACTAGTAACAGGTTTGCATTGAAGTCCACCAACTTGTTGGAAATAAGTAAATTGCGTAACTTCCATTCCATCAAGCCAAACTTCCCAACCAACACCAGCACAACCCATTGAAGGATTCTCCCAGTTGTCTTCAACAAATCGAATATCGTGCTCAAGCGGTTCGATGCCTAAAGCTCGTAATGAGTCTAAGTAATATTCTTGGATATTTTCTGGAGATGGTTTCATAACTACTTGAAATTGGTGATGTTGATACAAACGGTTAGGGTTTTCACCGTAACGGCCATCAGCAGGACGTCGTGATGGTTCAACGTAAGCAGCATTCCAAGGTTCAGGTCCAATTGCACGTAAGAACGTATAAGGACTCATCGTACCAGCACCCTTTTCCGTATCGTAAGCTTGCATCAACATGCAGCCTTTTTCACTCCAAAAGCTTTGAAGTGTCAAAATCATATTTTGAACATCTAACTTCTTTGTCATAATGTCTCCCTTCAGACGTATGAGACGAAAAAAAATCGTCTCTTGCATATATACTTTCAGCATATTGCAAGGGACGATTTCTCGCGGTTCCACCCTAATTCAGGATCAAAGATCCTGCTCTTTATTATTTAATTTAAAATTGCACCATTATGATTGTGGCTTTCACTGTCCCACATCGCTGTCTGTATAACAATAATCATAAGCACTTTTATAACGGTTGTCAATCCTACAAATGCCAACTCTTCATTTTATCAATAAACGTTTTGCTTTTTGGATAATAACCAACAGAGCCCAAATATATGGCATCGATTGCATGCTGAATCAAATCTTTATTGGTTGGCTTAATCTCGATGCTTCTAATCTGATCAATTTCAATTTGACTAAATAAACGAATGAAATAAAGTGTTTTATCTGTCAAATGCAAACGATTTGGGTCTTCTGAAAAGTGTTTTGAACAAATCAAACCACCTAAAACAACTGAAAAATCGAATCTTCCTTCAGTTTCTCCGCCAACAACGCATCTTTGCATATTTGGAGCAACACCAAATACTTTCAAGAGATGCATTTGGACAATATTGACCAAAATCTGAGCGTCTGCACCGTTGTCGATATACATCAGCGTCTTAAAAATGGTTTTGTACCAGTCGTCAGGTAATTTATCATCCATAAATGCATTTTGAACTAGATCAAACAGAAAAGTGGCATAGGCATTCAATTCAATATCTTGAATTATTTGGTCGAATTGTTTGACGTTACTAGCTGAGTTAATATACGACAATCCTTGATCTTTGACTAATCCAGTATAGTCACCATAAGAAAAAGGAATCACTGCCCCGGAAATTTTTGATTTTCCAGTTTGTGTTCCTCTGACTAAAAAAGTTCGATAACCATACTCTTTTGTAAGAATCGTGACTAATGCATCACGCTCTCGATAGCGTTGACGTTTCACGACGATTCCAAAAAAATTGGTCGTCTTATGATTCATTATTTAAGATCCTTAACGGAGTAACCAGCCTTAGACAAGAATAGTGGATCGTCGCGCCAATTCTTTTTAACTTTTACCCAAAGCTTAAGATTGATTTTTTCACCAAGCAAATGTTCGATCTTGATTCTTGAACCGATACCGATGTTTTTAAGCATACTGCCACCCTTACCGATGACAATGGCCTTTTGACTATCGCGCTCAACATAAATGGTTGCTTCAACTTGAAGTTTTCCACTTTCAGTTCTTTGATTCATTGATTCGACGATCACAGCCACTGAATGAGGGATTTCATCACGTGTGTCAGATAATATCTTTTCACGAATGAGTTCCCCAACAATAAAGTATTCAGGGTGATCAGTAATTTGATCCTCGTCATAATACTTTGGACCAAATGGCAAGTGTTCAGTCAAAGAATTGATCAAGTCTTCAACGTTGTTACCGTTAGTTGCCGAAATGGGAATAACTTCAGCGAAATCCATTAAATCTTTATATTCATCGATTTGTGGTGGCATTTCATCTGGATTGATCAAATCAATTTTATTCAAGATCAGAAATACCGGAGCTTTGACATTTGCCAACTCATCAATGATAAATTTATCTCCAGGGCCAGCCTTTTGACCGGCTTCAGTCATGAATAAGACAGCATCGACTTCTTTAAGAGCAGACAATGCAGCTTTATCCATGTATTGGTCCAAGTCATTATGTGGCTTATGGATACCAGGCGTATCCAAGAAAACAATCTGACGCTCATCGTCAGTATAAATTCCTTGAATCTTGTTTCTGGTCGTTTGAGCCTTTGGAGAAGTAATTGCTACTTGTTCTTTAATAATGCGATTCATAAAAGTTGATTTACCAACATTTGGTCGACCAACAATTGCTACGAATCCTGAGCGAAATTTATTATCCATATTAATCCATGTCCTTATCACTAAACGCTAATGGTAGTATTTGTTTAAATTTGTATTCCTGATGATCATTGTCTTTATTTGCGAGAAAAACCTGACCCTCTGGTCCCATGAATTCACTTATGACTTGTCGACAAGCTCCGCAGGGTTTTGACAATTCCTTAGTACCGTTCACAATGATGATTGCTTTAATCTTACGATGGCCTTCGGAAACTGCCTTAAAAATAGCAGTACGTTCAGCACAGTTCGTCAATCCATAAGATGCATTCTCAATATTGACGCCGGTATAAACTTCATTGTCCTCAGTGACGATTGCTGCTCCAACTGAGTAATGAGAATAAGGTGCATAAGCATTTTTCATTGCTGTGATTGCTTTTGTAAATAAAGTTGATTCATCGATTGTCATTTAAATACCTCTTATTTTTTTAAGCCGTAGGCGCTTAGTATCTTTTCTTGAAGACCGATCATAACCTTTTCATCTTCAGGTTTGATATGATCATAACCATTCAAATGCAAAATTCCATGAACAATAGTATATCCAAGTTCGCGGTCGAAAGAATGTTCATATTCATCAGCGTGTTCTTTGACTATTTCGACACTGATAAATAAGTCGCCCAGATCAACTGGCAAATCAGGAATTTGCTGTTCCAAGTAATCCAGTGAGTCTTCTCCGTCATTGATTGCAAAACTGATTACATCAGTTGCCCGATCAACGTCCCGATACTTCTTATTGATCTCATGAATTCCGTCTTTAGTTACGAAATGGATCGATAACTGTGTATTTTCGTCTAATTCAAGTTCATTGGCAGCAAAGTCAGCTAAGTCTTCGACCCATTCCTGACGTTTGTCGTCAATTAAATTATCATCATTAAAAATTTCTAAATCCATATAATTTCCCCGTATTTATTTTTGTTGATCGTCAGTGTCATCGTAGGCATCAATAATTTCAGCAACCACAGGATGACGCACGACGTCGGCCGATGTAAAGTTAACGAATTCAATATGTGGCAAGTTCTGTAAGATTTTCTCAGCTTGAACTAAACCACTACGTCCATGACCAGGTAAATCGATTTGAGTCGCATCACCATTAACGATCATCTTGGAATCAAATCCTAATCTGGTCAAAAACATCTTCATTTGTTCACGAGTAGTATTTTGAGCCTCATCTAAGATTACAAATGATTCATCCAAGGTACGACCTCTCATATAAGCCAGAGGTGCGACCTCAATTACTCCACGTTCCAATAACCTATTTGTATGGTCAGCACCCATAATAGCGTACAGAGCATCATAAATGGGTCTTAGGTATGGATCGACCTTTTCCTTTAAATCACCTGGTAAAAATCCCAGACTCTCACCGGCTTCAACCGCTGGACGTGTTAACACAATACGTTGAACTTGGCCTTTTTTAAGAGCAGCAACCGCCATTACCACGGCCACATAAGTCTTACCCGTACCAGCAGGACCGATACCAAAGGTAATATCATTGTGACGAATTGCATTAACATACTGTCTTTGACCGAAGTTTCTAACTCGGACAGGCTTACCACTATAATCTTTTAAAAGTTCCTCTTTATATAAATCATCAAAGTAGTCTAATGTGCCACGTTCAGCCATCTTTAAACCACTAACTATATCGGCAGATCCAAATGTTATCCCACCGTTTGAAAGCTTAATCAATTTGTTGATCAAGGCAATTGCTTTATCGACACCATCAGTTGAACCTTCAATATCGATTCGATCGCCAAAAGCATGAACTTCGACATTTAATCCTTCTTCGATCAAATGTAAATTTCCATCATTGACACCAAAAATATTCACAGCATCTTGCGGATTGTTTATTTGGATACTTTTTTTAATTTGTTGCTCGTTTTCAGCCAATAAATCACACCCCTGTCATTACCTTGAATGATACCATAAGCACAGTAAAAACTAATAAAAAAGGTTTAATATTTAATTGTTTTAACTCAATATTTGCACTTAAATTCAAATTGATTAGATAAAAAAAACCATATCCGTTTAGGATATGGTCAAACTATTAACGACGCTTCTTATTACGCTTACGAGCAGCCTCTGATTTTAACTTTCTCTTAACACTTGGTTTTTCGTAGAATTCGCGTTTTCTGTATTCTTGAAGTGTACCACTTTTTGAGACAGAACGTTTAAAGCGACGAAGAGCATCATCAAGCGACTCATTTTCATGAACGATAGTTTTTGCCATATGATATCCCTCCTTCCGATATTGAACGTAACTGTCTATTTCTTTCACAGTTCATATGTTATTATAACAAAAAGAGCTTAATGTTCAAACTATTTTTTAATTTTTTTAGGAGGAGTTTTTATGACTGAAAAACAAGACGTCTTCGTTTTATCTGATGCTGCCGGTGAAACAGCTCAACGCGTTGCTAGAGCTGCGTTTACACAATTTCCAATGTTGGATATTGTCTACGCTAATTACCCTTTTGTCAAAAATGATTCTCAATTAGAGAACATTTTAAAGCTTGCCAAAGAAAAAAATGCTGTAATAATTCATACTTTAGTTACTAAAGAAACAATTCATACAGTTGAAGATTATTGTCAAAATAACAACGTGATTTACTATGATATTCTAAACCCGATCATCGGTACATTTGCACAAGTTAAAGGTGTTGAACCAATCAGAAAGAAAGGTTTGACTCACAACTTAGACTCAGATTACTTCGATATGATCTCAGCCATGGAATTCACGCTTACTAATGATGATGGTAAAAATCCTAAGGGATTCTTAGATGCTGATCTAGTTTTGCTAGGGATTTCTAGAACTTCTAAAACACCTTTGTCATTGTATCTTGCTAATAAAAACATCAAAGTTGCCAATTTACCACTAGTCCCAACTTCTCAAATTCCAGAAGAATTGTGGCAAGTCGATCCTAAAAAAATTGTTGGTTTGACTAATGATATGAATGTTCTTCTAAAAATTCGTCGTCAAAGAATGATTGCCTATGGTCTCGACCCAAATACAACTTACTCTGCTGAAGACGAAATTAAAAAAGAACTCGATTACTCAAATAAGATTTATGAAAAGCTAGGATGTCCAGTTATCAACACTGCTGATCGTTCAATTGAAGAAACCGCAGCATTGATAATGGAACAGCTTAATTTCAATGGATACCAAAAAAGTTAGCCTCTTGGCTAACTTTTTTTATTGGTTCAATAATTTCTTTTTCATATCAGGGTCAAACTTTTGTGCCTTGAGCATATCGATTTCTTCTTTGAAAGCTGGAACACCTTTCTTATCGTTTTCATCTTTTTTAACGTAAGGCGTCTCCATTATCTTAGGAACTTGTTCCAACTGTGGATGATGTGCAACATAATTTAGAGCATCAAATCCAATTGTTCCAAAGCCAATGTCTTCATGACGGTCCTTATGAGAACCCTGTTCATTTTTGGAATCATTTAAATGGATTACTGACAGATGTTCTAAACCTAAAACATGGTCAAATTCGTTTAGTACGCCATCAAAATCGTTTTTGACATCATAACCGGCATCGCTCATATGACAAGTGTCCATACATACGGATAACTTGTCATTTTTTTGGCAATGATCAAAAATCTGAGCAATTTGTTCAAAACTAGTTCCGACTTCTGTTCCTTTGCCGGCCATAGTTTCAATTGCAATCGAAACATTTTGGTCTTCAGAAATGACTTCATTTAAAGCCTCGCCGATTTGGTTCAAAGCTACATCTGGACCCTTGCCAAGATGTGCTCCCGGATGAAAACTTAAAGCTTCAATCCCAAGAGCATCGCAACGAACCATCTCGCCTTGCATGAATTCAATCCCAAAATTGAGGTTTTGAGGTTTAACAGTGTTGCCAAGATTAATGATGTATGGAGCATGTCCGATAATATGATTGATTCCATATTCTTGAAGCAGCTTTTTACCCTCGTCGATTCTCATCTCTGAGACGTCTTTACGACGTGTATTCTGTGGAGCACCAGTAAAAATCATCATAGTGTTAGCACCATAACTGTGTGCTTCTTCAGCAGACCCAACCAACATCTTGGGTGCTTTCATGGCAACATGCGATCCAATAATCATTATTAATCCCCCTGCAAATTTTAATAAATATGTTTTTGATAGAATCGACCTAAGACCTTCACGGTATCCGTGACACTAACAAAGGCATGTGGATCAGATTCAAACATTGCATTTTCTAGTTCATGTTGTTCAGCCCGTGAAATAACGGTAAATAAAATCGTCTTTTGTTGATGCTTATAGGCACCTTCAGCATCATGAACTATTGTGATACCTCGACGCATTTCATTTTGAATTTCTGTGATAACGCTCTTAGGTTTTGATGTAACGATCATTACCTGTAACTTCTGGTCCTTGTTATAGATCATGTCAATTACTTGACCGTTAATAAAAATACTTACAGCAGAGTACAAAGCATGTACCCAACCGAATAGCAAACCTGCAATAGCAATAATTGCCAAGTTGAACATGATATTGATTGTCCCAACACTCTTACCAGTTTTCTTTCTCAAAACGATCCCAATGATATCAATACCACCAGTTGAGATACCGTTTCTTAAGGCCATTCCGGTACCAAAACCATTAACGACCGCACCAAAAATTGCACAGACTAACGGATCGGCAGTTATTTTAACCGGTGGCAGCCAGTGCAACATAAATGATGAAAGAATTACTGCGACAAAAGTGAACATCGTAAATTTATGCTCGATTTTCGTCCAAGCAAGAACAAATAACGGTGCATTCAATACAAAAACCATTAAGGCTGTCGTCAAATGAAATGGCAACCAACGTTCAGAAATGGTGGAAATAAGTTGAGCAGCACCTGTGATACCGGAACCATAAATCCCACCATTAGTCCAAAACATATTAACCGCAATGGAAACTGTAATTGAGTACAAAAACGCGACTGATAATTTTGATAAGCTTTGATGTCTTTCAATCAACTTATCCAATTCATCCATGAAAAAATCTCCTAATTTGATACTTGATATTTTACCTCTGTAATCTTAACACAAATCACGTTCATTTTAGGCTATTTTTGGTGTTTCTTCATAAACTCAGCACGTCCACCAGATTCTTCCATTTCAAACCGTTCTGGGTTCTTCTTGTAAAAATCTTGATGATAATCTTCAGCAACGTAAAATTCCTTTGCTGGCAGGATCTGAGTGACGATAGGTTCATCGTATTCACCTGAATTTGCTAAGTCTTGTTTTGACTTTTCAGCGATTTCTTTTTGAGTTTCGTCAGCATAATAGATCACTGGACGATAACTGTCGCCACGATCTTGGAATTGACCACTGGCATCAGTTGGATCAGCAACGGTCCAATAAACTTCGACTAATTCTTGATACGAAATTATATCGGCGTCGAATGTAATCTCAACAGCTTCAGTATGACCAGTTGTTCCAGTACATACTTGTTCATAAGTTGGATTTGGAACATGTCCGCCAGTATAGCCAGAAATCACGGAAATGATACCTGGCTGTTGGTCAAAGGGATGGACCATACACCAAAAACATCCCCCTGCAAAAATTGCAGTTTGTTTATTCATTATTTATCCCCCTCTTCGACATATTTTTTATAATCGCTGTAGCCCTTCTCATCCATTTCCTCATATGGAATAAATTTCAAAGCTGCAGAATTAATACAATAACGTAATCCACCAAGTTCTTCAGGACCATCATTAAAAACATGTCCCAAGTGAGAGTCAGCGTCTTCACTTCTAACTTCAGTTCTTTCGCGACTTAAAGAAGTATCTTGCTTTTCTTTTAATTGGGCGATTGGTTGACTGAATGAGGGCCATCCACATCCACCATCAAATTTATTAGCTGATGAAAAAAGTGGTTCCCCACTCGCAATATCGACATAGATACCACGTTTATAAAAATCATCGTATTTACCAGAGAATGGCTTTTCAGTGGCCGCATGTTGGGTAACCATGTATTCCATTTCATCTAAATTATCTAAGTTCTTTTTGTATTCTTTTGACAAGACAATCACTCCTTTTGATATCTAATAGTATAAACGTGTTGATACTCAATACTAATTTTTTGCTCACAATTTAATAATTTAATCAACTGATAAATCATCTAAAAAAGCCTCTAAATTCAAATGAATTTAGAAGCCATTTTGTAGTTATAAATTATTTTTCATCCTCAACTTGGATTCCCAATTCATCCAATTGTTCTTTTGAAACACGTGCTGGTGCATGTGTCATTGGTTCAGTAGCATTTGAGTTCTTAGGGAATGCAATCACGTCTCTGATATTATCCTTACCTGACAATAGCATAGCGAAACGGTCAAGTCCGATAGCCAAACCACCATGTGGTGGGCAACCGTATGTTAAAGCATCCATTAGGTAACCAAATTCTTGATTGGCACGTTCTGGAGTAAAGTCGAGTGCTTTAAGCATTTTTTCTTGGATCTCACGATTGTGGATACGAATCGATCCACCACCAAGTTCATAACCATTTAATACAATGTCATAACTTTGTGCGTAAGCTTTGTGTGGGTCTTCGCCATCATTAAGATAATGAACATCTTCTTCATTAGGCATCGTGAATGGATGGTGAGCTGCGGTCCATCTTTGGATACCTTCATCGTACTCGAATAGTGGCCAGTTAACTACCCAGATGTAGGCAAATTCATTTGGATCATACAATTTCAAGTTCTTAGCAATATCAGTTCTCAACCAACCTAATGCGTCAGCAACGACTTTCTTGCGGTCAGCGACGAACAAGACTAAATCATTATTTGATAAGTCTAGACGTTTAACCAAATCGTCTTCATGAGAAGTAATAAATTTAGCAATTGGACCAGTCAATTTATCATCATTATATTTGACCCAGGCAAGTCCCTTGGCACCAAAACGTTTGATGTATTCAGTATATTCATCGATGTGTTTTCTTGAATATTTATCAGCGTTATTTTTAACAACGATAGCTTTAACTTGACCACCATTATCAATTGCACCCTTGAAGACTTTAAATTCTGAATCAGCAAAAATATCATTTAGATTTTGCAATTCCATGCCGAAACGAATATCTGGTTTGTCTGAACCATAACGATCCATGGCGTCATCCCAGTCAATTCTTGGGAACGGTAATTTAACATCGATACCCTTTTCGTCTTTCATAACTCGAGCAATCAGGCCCTCTGTGACAGTCTGAATCTCTTCAGCAGACATGAAACTTGTTTCTATATCAATTTGAGTAAATTCTGGCTGACGATCTCCACGCAAATCCTCATCACGGAAACAATGAGCAAGTTGGAAATATCTATCAAAGCCACCAACCATCAATAACTGTTTAAACAATTGTGGTGATTGTGGCAATGCATAAAAGCTACCAGGGTAAACACGTGATGGAACCAAGTAGTCACGAGCACCTTCTGGAGATGACTTACCGAGGTTAGGTGTTTCAATATCGATAAAGCCGTTGTCGTAAAGATATTCGTTTACGGAATGCTTGATCTGAGCTCTAGTTCTGATGGCTTTTTGCATAACGGGACGTCTGAAGTCTAAGTAGCGATACTTGAGTTTAGTTTCTTCAGTTGTATCGATATCATCAGCAATTTCAAATGGTGGAGTTTTGGATTTGTTCAAAATTTCCATCTTTTCAACCACAATTTCAACTTTTCCTGTCTTCATGTCAGGATTAATAGCCTTGTCGCCACGTAATTGTACTGTACCAATAACGTTGATTACATATTCTGAACGTAATGTTTCAGCTTCTGCAAAAACATCGCTGTCGTCATTATTGAATACTAACTGAACGATTCCTTTGTAATCGCGGAGATCAACGAAGATCAATCCACCGAGATCACGACGGCGTTGTACCCAGCCATCTAAAGAAACTTTTTGGCCAACATATTTTTCATCAATGTTGCCGCAATAATCTGTTCTTTTTTCCATTATTTCTCCTCAATTCTTTTAAGTTCATCTGATAAGTTTTCTAAGGACACTGGATGTTCGTCACCTGTTGCCATGTTTTTAACATTGGCAGTGTCGTTTTCCAATTCGTTGTCACCAATCGTAACCGTGTATCTAGCATTGAGATTATTAGCGGTTTTGAATTGTGCTTTAGTCTTACGTTGCAAATAATCCTTATCGGCAGAAAAACCAGCAGCTCTTAAATTAGATAAGATCTTGACTGAAGCCTTTTCAGCTTTTTCACCAATAGTTACTAGATAAACGTCTAAATCTGTTTCTAGATTTAGTTTATCGTCAAGCAAGAGCAATAGACGTTCAACACCCAATCCAAAACCAATACCGGGAGTTTCTGGTCCTCCGAGTTCCTCAACTAAGCCATTGTAACGACCACCAGCAAGAACGGTAATTTCCTTGTTGTTAAAGGCTGGATCAGTCACCATGAATTCAAAAATCGTGTGATTGTAGTAATCTAATCCACGCACCATTGTTGGATCAACAACGTAATTGACATCCAAATCATCGAGCAATGATTTTAAGTATTCAAACCGTTCTTTTGAAGCATCGTTTAAATAGTCTAAGATCGATGGTGCATTTTTAACGATTTCTTGATCATTCTTGTCCTTGCTATCAAGGATACGCAAAGGATTTTTCTCTAATCTGATCTTCGAATCATCGCTTAATTGGTCTTTGAATGGCGTGAAATAATCGACTAATGCTTGATGATAGTTTTCACGTGATTCAGGATCACCTAACGTGTTGATTGCGACCTTTAGGTTCTTGATTCCTAATTCGTTGAGAAATTCCAATCCCATTGTAATGATTTCAACATCTAATTCTGGCGAATCAGAACCAAACGCTTCAACCCCGATTTGATGAAATTGTCTTTGGCGTCCTGATTGTGGACGTTCATAACGGAACATTGGTCCCTTATACCAAACTTTGTAAGGTTTAATATGTTCAGGTCCATAAAGTTTATTTTCAACATAAGCACGAACAACTCCAGCTGTTCCCTCTGGACGTAATGCTAAATGTCGATCACCCTTGTCTCGAAAATCATACATTTCTTTTGAAACAATATCAGAAGTATCACCTGAAGATCTTTCAAAAACTTCGTATGATTCAAAAATCGGTGTTCTGATCTCTGAAAAACGGTAACGATTAAATACATTTTTTGCTACATTTTCGACATATTGCCACTTGCTTGATTCTCCTGGCAAAATATCCATTGTGCCCTTAGGCTTTTGATAGCGCATTACTACACTCCTTCATAAAATAAAAAAAGCATCCTTGTCATTTGACAAGGGTGCTTTTGGCACGGTACCACCTAGTTTTTATCTACAGTTAACGCCTGCCATACGTTTGTGGATCGTCACTAAAATGTTTACTGCCTGTTCTCAGCTCTCAGACTCTCTGTGAAGTAAATTTGGTTTGATTAAATAATATAGTTATAAATTAATCAAAAATGGCTTACTTGTCAAGTTTCATGTTAACTCAAGCGATATTTTCTCAGCAATCCTAAGATGTATTTAGTCAAATATGCTGTGATGATCACGAATGGGAAAAATTGAATTGGCAATAATAACAGCAATAAACCTGCGACCACACCTGGTTGTTCAACAATAGTTGTAATGCTGACCGCAACGATGATTGAGATCAGCAATCCTGGCGTGTATGGGAATATTGCAATAAAAGCGAATCCCATTGCAACACTTGAAAATATTGCCGGAAAGATCAATCCACCGCGCCAGCCAAAGCAAAAGCACAAATTGGCAATTAGCGTTTTACCGACCGCAATTCCAAACAGTACCCAAAATGATTGTCCAACTGCATTTTTAGAAAAATCTAAGACACTTGTCTCACCCGAAAATAAAAAGTATGGCGAAATCATTGCAACTAATCCCAAAATCACGCCACCGGCAATCGGCAGCCAAACTTTACGATCGACTTTTTTGGTAAACCTACCCAGATAATTTCCCGTCCAAACGAAGATTTTTCCAAATAACAAACCAATGACCAATGCCAATGGGATCAAAGCAAACGCCTGCCAGGACCATTGAACATTTTTACTTAAATGAATTCCAAAACTACTTTCATGAGGAAACAATTTATTGATGAATACAAATCCTAAAACACCAAAAATAACCGTTAGTGAATAAACAATGATTTTGCGGCTTCGGTGTTTAAAGTCGCCTTTTGTAGCATCAAAGGCATTACCAATACCAGCAAACGGTGCATGGAATACTGTTGAGAATATTGCACCAATTCCCATTTTGGTCAATTCTTCTCGGTTGCCAAGCGTCAGTTTCAGATGATCGCCAACCCAGTTGACGAGTCCCCCAACAATTCCAGTTAACGAAGCTTCAGGTCCGATACTTCCACCGAACGCCAAAGCTGGAATAGCGGTGAAAAACGTCTTTCTTACTTCGTGACGGTATTCGATCCGTCCAGTGGTTTTAAATTCCGCTAAGACTTGTTCCATCGTTTTGGGATAGCCGTGATAAAATTTCTGCAACAATCCAATAATTATTCCACCGATCACAGTCACTACCAATGGATACAAGCGTCTGTCTGTATTCATCCACTGAGGGATATCAGTCCAAATAAATTCAATCAAGAAATTTACCAACGTCATATACAATCCCGTACAAACCCCGACAAAAGTGCCTAAAACAATGCTGTATAAAACAAAAACTGAGTCAAATTTTTTCATGTAGAACTCCCCAACAACTAATTCCACCTAAGTATATCAATATATTTATTTGGTGCATAAATATGTTAAACTTTTCAAGTTTATTATAAAAATTGCGCTAGTTGAGCAAAATTGGTCGATTTTTTAGTAATATAGACAGTATGAAGAATAATTATTGTACAAGCGACATGACAAAGGAATGTTTTACATGAAAAAAATTCTCGTAAAGGTCCTCGCATTTTTACGCAAATATAAAGTATTTGTCGCCCTAATTTTCTTATTAGCCATTTCCAGTGCCTCTACCGTGGTTCTTGCCAATGCTAATTCGGTCACTGTTAAATCGGATTCGGTTAATGTAAGGATTGGTCCTGGTTTATCATATGCAAATATGGGGCAAGTCAAAAAGGGCGACAAGTTATCGATCATCAGCGAAAAAAACAAATGGTATGAAGTGCGTCTTGCTGGCGATAAGATCGGCTGGGTCGCAAGCTGGTTGCTCGATAATACAACTGTAAGTTCCACAACCAATAAAGTGGGCATTATCAAAGTTCAAAACACGACTGTATTCAAAAACGCCTCTGCAACTAGTGCCGTTCTTGGGACTGTCTCACAATCGCAAAAAGTTTCAATTATGTATCAAGAAAACGATTGGACGCAGATCCTTTATAAAGGAACTGCCGGATGGGTCAAAAGCGACTTTATCCAAGGAACGCAACAAACATCTGGCGAAGATAAAACTTCAAACGACTCCACTAAGTCCAATAGCAACGATGTCAAAACCGTGACAGTCACACAACCAAGTACCAAATTTAGGATCGAGCCTAATTCATCTGGTCGTGTGATCAAATCTGTCAACGTTGGTAAGACCTTTGACTACTTAGGTAAAAACGGCAAATGGTATAAAGTCCGTGATAAAGACGGCTCTGTGGGATACGTCGCCAGCTGGGTAGTGACAGTTTCAGGAACTAAGGATCCAATCAAATCAGCTGCGACAAACATCTCTGAGGCGACAATCGTGATCGACCCTGGACACGGTGGCAGCGATACTGGTGCCCTATCCAAAAAGAAAACTTATGAGAAAAACTTTACCTTGGAATATGCACAAGCAATTAAGTCTCAACTCGAAAAAACTGGTGCCAGAGTCATCTTGACCCGTAGCAATGACTCCACCAAATCATTAGGAGACCGGGCACGTCTTTCAAGTAAAATTGAAGCAGATGCGTTTATCAGTTTACATTTCGACTCAAGTTCATCCGAGAATGCTGGATCAGGAATTACGACTTACTACTATCAATCTAACAAGGATAGCAAGTTAGCCACTGACGTCAACAATCAACTCAAGGGAATCAAGATCGATAATCGTGGAACGCAACAAAAGGATCTCTACGTACTCCACTACAACAGCCAACCATCGATTCTGTTGGAATTAGGTTACATCAATTCAAAATCTGATTATAAACACATAAATTCAGAAACCTATAAACAACAAGTCGCAAGAGCCGTAACAGCTGGATTAAAAAATTATTTTCAATAATACGCAAATAGCCTATCAATGACGTCATTGATAGGCTATTTCTATATCATATTTTCAATTTCAAGCAGGTCGCTGATAGTCTTAGTTTGTCCAAAGTCAGATTTGGAATCTGTTAATAATATGGATTTGGCATCGACTGACTTACCAAAATCAATATCGATCTTTCGATCTCCAATTACCCACAAATCATTTGGACTCAAAGTATATTTATCCAACAAATATTTCAACATGTTAGAATCAGGCTTTCTTACAAAACCATTTTCAACGCTAACAACTTCTTCAAAAAAATCGTTTATACCCAACGTTTTAACTAACGAATTTATTGATTCATCACGATGAGTGACGATAAATTGTTGCACCCCTTTGGATTGAAGGTATTTTAGTGCATTCAGTGCATGTGGCATCAATCGGATTTTGTCTTGATATTGCTTCTCGAGCAACTTGTAATCGTGATAAAAAATCTTTACATCACGATCAACCTCTTCCGGCGTTTCATTCTTATCTTGGAAGAGACCTGTCACGTAAGCTCTGATAGACGTTTTTTTGATGTCTGTATATATCGTATCTTTTGATAATTCGATTTGGAAATTATTTTTCAAGGAATCTTGAACTGCAACAACCATGCCAGGATAACTATTCGCTAATGTCCCATCAAAATCCCATACTATACTTGTCATTTTTATCGCTCCATTAGGATGGTGACTGGACCATCGTTTGTGAGATCAACTTGCATATCAGCCCCAAATTCGCCAGTTTCTACTGCTAAATCATAAGTTGCTAATTCTTCATTAAATTGTTGGTATTTTTTATTGGAGTCCGCAAAATTTCCTGCTCCAGTAAAACTAGGCCGATTACCATGTTTAGTATCAGCATAGAGCGTAAATTGCGAAATAGAAAGAATTTTGCCGTTCACGTCTTGAATTGACAAATTCATTTTATCGTCTGGATCTGAAAAAATCCGCATATTTGCAATTTTATGAGCCATGTATTTAATTGTTTCATCAGTGTCTTCATCAGCAAAAGCAACTAGCAAACAAAGTCCCTGGTCGATTTAACCAAGGACTTCATTATCAACTGATACTTTTGCTTGAGAAACACGTTGGATAACTACCTTCATTATTCAATCGTCCTCTTTACTTGATAGACATCTGGAACACTATTTAATTTAGAAATAATTTGATCCAAATGTGCTTTATTGTTTACGCCAACGCTAACATGAATAATTGCCATTTTGTCTTTATCTAAAGAACCATTGACATTATTCAAGGCGTTGGTCGTTGAATTAATAACTTGGAGAATATCGTTCAACAAGCCGTTGCGATTAAATCCATAGATATCTAGCTCGGCAATGTAACGCTTGTCGCTAGTAACATTGTCCCAACTAACCTCAATAAAGCGTTTCTTAGCTTCTTCACTTTGGACGTTTGGACAATCTGCACGGTGAATAGTAAGACCCCTACCCTTGGTGATATATCCGACGATATCGTCTCCAGGAATTGGGTTGCAGCATTTAGCCAGTCTGATCAACAAATTATCGATTCCCTCAACAGAAATACTGTTATTGGCATTGCTACGTTCCTTTTGAATCTTATTTTGAACATGTTCATTCGGAACCTTACGTTCATTCTTGTCTTCATTAGTGATAACTTTTTCTTCGAGTTCTTTACGTTCAGTTTCTTTTTTATTCTCAGGATCTTCGTTGATCAACTTATGAACCACGTTCAGTGGCGACAATTCGCCATAACCAACAGCGTTGAATAATTCATCCTCGTCAGAATAAGTGAATCGTTGGACAACTTTTTCAATGTGAGTTTTGTCGAGATATTTCTTTGGCGATAGTGACTGATTCTTAAGTTCCTCTTCAATCAATTCGTGGCCCAAAGTAATGTTAGCTTCACGATCAATGATCCGGAAATAACGTTTGATCTTATTTCTAGCTCTTGATGTGTAGACAAGCTTGACCCAATCACGGCTCGGTTTTGCATTGGCGGACGTCAGCATTTCCACGATATCGCCATTTTTAAGTTGATAGTTCAATGGAACCATTCTGCCATTAACTTTGGCACCAACAGAGTGACTACCAACTTCAGTGTGGACCTGATAGGCAAAATCAAGTGGAACCGATCCCTTTGGCAATTCAATAACTTCGCCTTGTGGGGTAAAGACATAGACGCGGTCATTAAAAATCTCACCTTTAACTGACTTCATAAAATCAGCCGCATTGTCAGAATTTTCTTGTAATTCTAGGATCTCACGGAAGACATCGATTTTTTGCTCATCTTCATCTAGGTGAACTCCCTTGAAGTTACCTTCTTTATAAGCCCAGTGAGCTGCAACACCATATTCAGCCACATCATGCATCTTGAAGGTTCTGATCTGAACTTCGAGTGGTTGACCACCAGGACCGATAATCGTCGTGTGCAATGATTGATAGCCATTTGTCTTTGGAACAGCGATATAATCTTTAAAACGCCCAGGAATAGGCTTCCATTTGGAGTGGATTGAACCTAAAACTGCATAACAATCCTTAACTGTGTCGACCACGATTCGAATCGCTAACAAATCATACAATTCAGAAAATTGTTTATGCTTGTCACGCATTTTTTTGTAGATTGAATAAATATGCTTTGGACGACCATAAATTTCGTATTTAATTCCTAATGAATCAACATTAGTCTTAATATATTTGATTGCTTCCGCGATATAACCTTCGCGTTGATCACGTTTGCTGTTCATCAAATGAACGATTCTGTAATACTGTTGAGGATTGATATATTGCAAAGATAGGTCTTCTAGCTCCCACTTGATCTTACTAATACCTAAGCGATCAGCTAGTGGTGCGTAAATTTCCAAAGTTTCATTGGCAATTCGACGTTGCTTGTCCGGTCTCAACGCCTTTAAAGTGCGCATATTATGCAATCTATCAGCTAACTTAACCATGATGACACGAAGATCCTTGGCAGTGGCAATCAACATTTTACGGTGATTTTCAGCTAACAACTCTTGGTGAGAATGATATTTATATTTGCTGATCTTAGTGACACCGTCAACGATAGTTGCTACTTGTTCACCGAATAATTCTTGTACGTCCCCTAAAGTGATGTTGGTATCTTCAACGACATCGTGCAAATATCCAGCAGCAACTGTATATGGATCCATATGTAACGATGCAAGTATTTGTGCTACTTGAGTAGGATGAATAATATACGGTTCGCCAGTAGCGCGTTTTTGTTCCTTATGAACGTAGGCAGCAAAATTATAGGCCTTGTTGACGAATTCCACGTGTTCCTCGTTCATGTACGTGCGGCAAATATCTAAGACTTCGTCAGGAGTATAATCTTCTCTTTTTTTCATCCTAATCACTCCCTCTTTTCTAAAATAAAAAGCACTCCCTGAGTGCTTTGAGTTACATATTATTATCGTGTATTAATTATTAAAATTCAATTAATATTAATCATCAAACAAGAAATAAATCAAAATACTTAAAACCAAATAAATTCCAGCTAAGAAATAACCATATCGACCGTATTTTGCAAAAACACTGATTACAAAAATTACCGGGAAGATTATTAGATTATAAAACGAAAGCGAATATTTTTTCGCAAACCATCCCATGAACCCTGCAAATAAGATGTTGATAACAAAAAACAAGAAGATAATTCGGTTACTTCTACCCAAGTGGAATACATTTAACAATATTGGCATGATAAAGGCCAATACCAAAGAAATTAGTGTGATATATGTTGTTTTTGACTTTTTGACTGTCGTCCAAAGATTCTTCAAAGTTTATTCCTCATTCATTCGTAATTCATAATTATAGGATATCACTGATAAGAGGTACATGGGGGCTGTTTCTGCTCGTAAAATTCTTGGACCTAAACCAATTGATGAATATCCGTTGGTAACTAAAGTATCGACTTCCTCGGGGGAAAAACCACCTTCTGGACCAAACACGCCCAGGATTGAGTCTGTTTGATCATGCGTCATTACTTGGTGCAATTTACTAGTCTCGCCCTGTTTGGCGGATTCTTCATAAGCGACTAATTTGACTTCATCATCCAATTTTGTCAGATCGTCAAATTTTTTCAAGAAAGATACTGTTGGAATAACCCGTCGTTTTGATTGTTGTGCTGCGTTTTTGGCAATCTCTTGCAGGCGCTGTAGTTTTTTATCAACCACGTTATTCTTCCACTGCATGATCGAATAACGTGAATTAAAGAAAATTATCTTCGTGGCACCTAATTCAGTCGATTTTTGAGTGATCCACTCTACTTTATCCTTTTTTGATAGTGAACAAGCAATCGTAACTTGTACTGGCAATTCAGTCGTAGGTTTATCGCTTTTTTTAACATCAAAAATCGCTTGCCCAGGTTGAATTTCTGCCAATGTGGCATGGAACAAATCACTGTTTTCATCGACAAAAAACAGTTCATCGCCAACTTGATGTCGCAAGACGATAATGATGTGTTTGTATTGTTCTCGATCATCTAACCTAAATTGATCTGAAGTAATTGTACTATTAACGAAGTATTGCTCCATTTTGTGCCTCGATATCTTTTTGTTGTTTACAAATCAAAGTTGACCAGCCTTTTAGGTGGAAGACTTCAATTACGCCAAAGCCCTGTTTTTCCATGGCATCGGTAATTTGTTGTTCTTTTTCATTGATGATCCCTGATAAGATCACAAACCCATTGGGATTAAGATGTTTTTGAATATCAGGGACGAATTGGAGGATGATGTCCGCCAAAATATTGGCGACGATAACATCGACTTTCCCATCAACACCATCAAGCAAGGAGTTTTTGAAGACTTCAATGTCTTTACAGTCATCGTTTAATTGCAGATTCAACTTGGCAGCTTCAACAGCTTCTGGATCCAAGTCAAATGCGGTAATATCTTTAACTCCAAGTTTTCGTGCCTGGATCGATAAAATACCCGAGCCAGTTCCAACGTCATACATTGACTTTGCATCGCCTAGAATCAATTCTAGTGCTTGCATACAAGTAAAGGTTGTTGGATGTGTTCCCGTCCCAAATGATTTGCCTGGATCCATAATGATCGTTGTCTCTTTATCTTGAGCCTCATAATTGACCCATTGAGGAACTACCGTCAAATAACGGCTGATGTGGATCGGATGATAATATTGTTTCCAATTATTTTCCCAGTCGGCATCATCTAAGTCTGATGTTTTAACTGCAACGTTTGAGACGTCAAAGCCAAAGTTATTTAAATTGTTAATCTCCTCAGTTAAATCAGTGACAATTTTTTGAGAAAAATTATCTTCATCAAAATAAGCATTAACGGTTACAAATGGTAACTGAGCTTTTGCATCGTAGATCTCGCCGTAATTTAAATGAACCGATGAATCATCATTATCGATAATTTCGGTGCCTTGCGCTCCAACTTTCATTAAAACGTCTGAAATAATTTCTTCATCGAAATCATTGGGTATCTCAACACTAATTTTTTTCCACTTCATCTAATTGAATTCCTCCATAGTTACCTCTTACATTACTAAATTTTTGCAATAAAAAAAAGACGTAGATCACGTCTTAAGCTAAACTGCTTCCAATTGTATTAATAAATTCTCGTTCTGACTGTTGAATTCGAGCTGACGCTAACTTCATTTTTGAGCGGTCCAACAAATTTTGATCAGTGTCAAGGCAATCCACTCCTTGAACCAAATCTGCAAGGTAGCCATTTAGCTTAACTTCCATTGCTGATCCTTGCAGATTTTGTTTTTCGATAAATGATTTGCAAATATGACTATAAATTTTGACGTTTAATAGGAAATTATTTGCTAATCTTGAATAGGTTTCATATTTTAAAACTTCCCCACGTTCAATGAGATCCATAGTTTTAAAATATTCTTGAAAAACAACACGGTAGGTCAGAAATTTTTCTAAAAAAATATTATGTCGTAAAATAGCGGTTTTATCAGTTGTAATTGGCATAATTACTCCTTTGAAATCGTTTTTTATAGTTTATCATAATATTTACTTATAATAAAGATTATATTTTTCTAAACGTCAACTATTTTGATTCAGACTCTTTTCTCACATCCGCCGCTGGATTGCGTTTGGAAGAATCATTTTTAAAAAGATTTTGAGCCTGAGTCAATCTTTTAGGGCTTTTTTTGATTTCTTGAGAAATCTTGCTAAAGTCGTTATCAGCGGGATCATTTTCACTTTTTTTCTTACTAAAGAGACCCATTTTCATCTGTCCTTTCATATTTACAATGCTTAATTATATAACACGTTTAAAAAAATGGCGTTAAAATCGAATTTTTTTTGGATAATTTTCGATCAGTTTTCAATTAAACAAAATATATTGATATTTGTTATGATTAAAGTAATCATAATTGTTAGAAAACAATAGAAATCCCTGGTGATCAATTTGAGTAAAAAGAAAAAAGTTTCCAAAACATTAGTTGAAAAAATCTTAGACAAGCAAAAAGTCCCATATGAAGCAATCACATTTGCAACGAAAGCAGACGGCGATACCCAAGAACTCGTCACGGACGACAGCACTCGTGATGGTATCAAAATTTATAAGACTTTAGTTCTAACTGGTAATAAGACCGGACCACTCGTGGGTATGGTCGCACTGGACAAGCACATCAGCTACAAAAAATTAGCAAAGCTTTCTGGCAATAAAAAAGTCGGTATGGTTCCACTGAAAGACTTAGTAAAAACTAGTGGATTTGAGCACGGGGCCAATAGCCCTGTCGGAATTCGTTCATTACACAACTATCCAATATACTTCGACAGCGAGGCTGATCATTCCGATAAAATCATCGTTTCAGCTGGTAAAGTTGGTTATTCGGTCATTATCGAACCACACGACTTGGCAAAGTCCGTTAATGCTACATTTGGCGACTTTGGAGTCGATGAACCGGAATAAAAAATAGGAGTGAATTCGTTTTGAATTCACTCCTATTTTAGTTATGCAGCTTTTTGTTTTAAGTTTGAGATTGCTTGTTCAATGGTAGTACCGTTACCATAATTATTGGAATCTTTAACATCTACTGCTGTGAATAATTGGTCATCCATATCTAATAGAATTCTATATTTCATAATTATTCACACCTCCTTTATGTTCCGTGTTACTAAGAGGTAGCGACTGCAGATTACTATACAAGTATTTTTATATAAGTGCAACCTTTTCCTTGACTTTTATGCAGAAATGAACGAATATAAACTCACATTAAAGAAGGAAGAGGGAAAATTTTAATTGCGTAACCCAATTACAGGACTACTCAAATGGTTCTTGATTCTAGCAATTTCCATTGCTCTATTCGCACTATTCATCCACGTTATCATGCCACTAGCATTACTTGCTGTGATCATTGGTGGAGTCTATTACTTATTTAAAAGAAATCATTTGGCCAGAGAGCGTGCTAAATACACGCCTGAAGGTCGCAGAAAAGTAAATTAAACTAAGAACACCCTAGCGGGTGTTCTTTTTTCTTGTCCCTCTTTTGTCCTCTGTGGCTGAAATCAATAGTAAAATTAAACCCACTCCAACATAAATCAAACAGGTTTGATTTGAGAACCATTTGAATATAAAGCTCAACACACCTGCAACTAATAAAATTATTCCTAACCATCGATCAATTTTCATTAATAAATTCATTAAAATCACCACGTTTTCAATTATTGTTGATTAACCAGTATTTCCGTACATTTCTCTTCAAATAATATTATACTTAAGATGAGCATTATTATAAATGATTGGAGGAATCCTTATGGATAAACAAGAAAGATTATCTATTTTAGATGATATTATCAAGCTCCAAACAGTCAACGGCGATGAGAAATTAGTCGCTGATTATTTAAAGGACTTATTTAGTAAAAATGGGATTGAAAGTGAATATAACAAGGTCGACGAGAATCGTTACAACCTGATTGCTACGATCAACAAAGATTCACAAGGACCTGTTTTAGGCTTTACTGGTCACGAAGATGTCGTTGACCCTGTTGAAGCAGACAAATGGACTTACGGACCTTTTAATCCTAAACATATCGATGGAAAGATTATTGGCCGTGGTGCTGCAGATATGAAGAGTGGCTTGTCTGCCCTCGCAATCGCCATGATCGAGCTAAATGAAGACGACTCATTCACCGGTCAAATCAAGTTCATTGCTACTGTTGGTGAAGAAAAAGGCGAAATCGGTGCCCAACAATTGTCAAAAGAAGGCTACGCTGATGACTTGAGTGCCTTGATAGTTGGTGAACCAAGTAATGGTTCATCGCAACTTGTAATCAATAAACTTGCCGGAAGCGGTTTGTTGAATATCCCTCAACCAAACCCAACTAAATTTGGACGCAACTCATTTTTTGCAGCACATAAAGGTTCAGTCGATTATCGTGTGATCTCACATGGTAAAGCTGCCCATAGCTCAATGCCAGAAGCTGGTATCAATGCAATTGATAACCTAATTAAATTCTATAACCAACAAGCTGAGTATTTCAAGACATTGGCAAGCTATGAAGACGATGCTTTGGGTACAACTAAACCTGCTGTGACCGTGTTTAAGGCTGGTGACCAACCAAATACGATTCCTGATTTAGCTTACCTCGGTGCAAAAATCAGAACTATCCCCGAATACGATAACGATAAGATCTTAAAGGACGTTCAAGACTTGATCGACAAGATGAACGATGCCGATCCAAGAATGAACCTGGAACTAGTCGTAGATTCAAGTAACCTACCAGTTAAGACAGACTTAAATTCAAAACTTGTCACAACTGGTCGTGAAGTCTATAAAGAGGTCTGGGGACAGGACTGTGTCGTTGTCGGTGCTCCAGGTGGTACAGATGCATCACAATTTGTTAGAGCTAATCCAAAACTAGAAGTTATCGTTGCTGGTCCTGGTAACGAGAGTGCTCACCAGATCAATGAATTCTGTTTTGAAGATGACTACTTACAATACATTACGATTTATAAAGACATTGCCAAGAAATATTTGGCATAGTAAAAAAGATTGAAAACGTATATCTAGAACTGCATACCAGTAGTTCAAGTTTAATTTAAACAACAAGTCGGTCGGAAAGATTTCGGTATTTAATCGGAATTTCTCCGACCAATTTTGTTTATAGAAATTTATTGTGGGAATAATACACATGTTCATAATTTAAAGCAGTCCCTACTCAGATAAATTAGAGAATTTGATTGGAAATATTGAAGAACCATTCAAAAATGAGATGTATAACAAATGGATCAGACAACTTATTGGAAAAACTTTCGTTCAGAACATCCTGAAGTTATTAGTGATGAGCATGACGCATTTACTTTAGGTTTTGAGGGCGATGTAAAGACTAACAATGAACTGGCCAACTTGATCAAAGACGGTGTTAAAACAGGTACTTCTTCTGCCTTAGATCTTTATGCATTGAGTGGTGAAAAGATGCCAAAAGCCGGAGATTATATAATTATTCTCGATGGACAACAACAACCTGTCTGTATCATTCTAGAGCTGGAAGTTAAATCTTATCCATTAATGGAGGTATCTGATCAACACGCTTACAACGAAGGTGAAGGTCCTCGAACACTAGAATATTGGCGTCAAGTTCACATAGATTTCTTTAAAAAAGAATATGCTGCCTATAACCAACCGTTTAATGACAACATTCCTGTACTATGTGAGACATTTCAAGTAGTTTATAAATAAATCAAAAAATGGAGTTGATACGTATATGACGATATTTTGGCATAGCTATTAACTCCATTTTTAGCCGTTCCATGATATTTGATCTAACATTTTTAAAACACTTTGTACTACATTTGACAAAACTAGAGAATGAACTCAAAATTGAATAGCGGAAAACATTTATAAATAAAACGAAATAAGGGTACGATCGATGGATAAAAAAACCAAGTTTGTTAGACTTTCGAATATCGGTTTAAATAATTTAGAATTCTACAAAAAAGAAAAGACTGGCTATTTAGATAACATCTGCTATTTATATACCAGCACTGAAAGTAGTGGCACTTTTGTTGCCATGAACTCCACTAATAAAGTCTTGGATTTTTATAGATTCAATACTGTAATGGATAAGGATGACATCATGCAGAAAATTATGGAAATTTTCAGTGACGATGAAGAAACTGATTTTAAAAAAGCCTTTGAAACTGTGGACGAATTTACTTTAACTGACAATGCTGTTGTGGAGTTACCACTTAATAATGGCGTGTTTAAACTCTAACAAATAGACCAAGGACTCAATTTGATGAGTTCTTGGTCTATTTGTTCGGCAAACGTGCTGTCTAATCATTCAAAGTTTTACTAAATTCTTTTCATACAAAATAAATAGACTACAATCCTTAGCAAAGGTTTGTAGTCTATTTGTGTTTATTTTGAATTAATCTGATCCTTACGCATAGTCAACTGAATTCGTTGACGGTTTTCGTCTACTTCGACGACCCAAACTGTCACAATGTCTCCAATGGTTACTACTGTGCTCGGATCACTAACGTATCGGTCTGCCAATTGAGAAATATGAACTAGGCCGTCTTGCTTTACGCCAATATCGACAAATGCACCGAAATCAACAACGTTTCTTACGGTACCTTGAAGTTCCATCCCTGGTTTTAAATCGGCCATCGTTAAGACGTCCTGACGTAATAATGGTGCAGGCATGCTGTCACGTAAGTCTCGACCAGGTTTACTAAGTCCAGTAATAATATCAGTTAAAGTTGCCTCACCGATATCTAACCTTTCTGACCATTCATGCTTATTTAATTTACTCAATTTATTTTGCAGCTCAACACTACCAATTACATCTGTTGAAGCATCAATTCCGTTGAGTAATTTCCGTGCCGCAGTGTAGCTTTCCGGATGAATATCAGTATTATCTAAAGGATCATTACCGGCAATGATCCGTAAAAAGCCAACGGATTGCTGGTACGCCTTTGGTCCTAATCTTGGAACGGATTTAAGTGATTTACGATCTTTGAATGTGCCATTTTCATTCCTGTAATTTACAATATTTTGAGCAGTAGTGCCCGTCAAACCAGAAATATGAGTCAATAATTCCGGACTAGCTGTATTTACGTTAACGCCTACTTGGTTAACTGCAGTTTCAACAACACGATCCAATTGTTGGTCTAACTCCTTTTCGGGCACGTCATGTTGATACTGTCCGACTCCAATAGCCTTAGGATCAACTTTGATCAACTCAGCTAATGGATCCTGCAATCGGCGACCAATACTGATGGCTGAACGTTCTTCAACGTGTAAGTCGGCAAACTCGGCACGCGCATTTTCACTGGCTGAATAGACTGATGCACCAGCTTCATTCACGATTACGTAATAAACTGGATGATCCAATGTCTTCAAGATTTCACTGACAAATTCTTCTGATTCACGACTAGCTGTTCCATTACCAATCGCAATCATTTCCACGTGATATTTTTCAAGTAATTCTTTAAATTCTACAGCAGCTGCTGCTCTTTTCTCACTATTAGCAGGCTTATGCGGATAGATTACTTGTTTGGCCAAAAAACGACCGTTAGCATCCATAATTGCCAATTTACAACCAGTTCTGAAGGCTGGATCAAAGCCCATGACAACCTTGCCCTTCAAAGGAGCCTGCATTAGCAAATGATATAAGTTATTGCCAAATATTTGAATGGCATGTTCGTCAGCTGTATCTGATAGTTGGCGACGTAATTCTCGTTCAATCGCTGGACCGATGAAACGTTTATATGCATCATCAAATGCCGCTTTGACCTTGATCACGGCAGGTCCAACATTGCCACCAATTAATCGAGTATATCCAAATTTGGTAATTGGAGCGGTATCTACGGCAATTCCAACAGTCAATATTTTTTCTCGTTCGCCACGATTGATGGCTAAAACACGATATGGAGGAATCTGTTTTAATGATTGGGCAAAGTCATAATAAGTCTCATAAATCTGTTGCTCATCGTCTTCTTTTGCACCACGTTTGACCTTGCTAGCTAATTCACCATTTTTCCAAGTATAATTTCGGATCCATGTTCGAAAAGCTACACGTTCGCTAAATGATTCCGCCAGAATTTCGTGGACACCAGCCCAAACTGATTCTAAATCTGGCAGATCCTTTTTTGCATCAATAAAAGTCTTAGCTTTTTCATCCAAACGTCCTGCCGGGAAGGTCATTAACCAATTAGACAAAGGTTCTAATCCTGCTTCACGCGCGATTGTCGCTTTGGTTCTTCTCTTTTGTTTGTATGGTAGATATATATCCTCAACTTGTTGTAATGCGGTTGCTTCTTCCAATTGTTTTTTCAAATTCGGAGTTAATTTACCTTGTTCTTGAATCAATTTCAGCACGTCTGCACGACGTTGATTTAATTTCATCAATCGATTGGCTTCGTCCTCGATATCTCTTATTTGTACTTCATCAAGGGTACCAGTACGTTCTTTTCGATAACGAGCAATAAATGGAACCGTATTACCTTCATCCAAGAGAGCTAAAACTGCTTGAATTTGTTGGACCTTGAATTGACTCAGCTGTTGATGGACAGGTTGAGCCAACTCAACCAAATTATTTTCTTCTTTTGTTGGCATATAATCCTCCTAAAATAGGCCGAAATGATTATCTAAATTACTATTTGAATCAAAAAACGCGTAAACAATTATAACATGCCAAAAATTTTTTGACTTTTAGTTTTTACATTCATTGCACATAAGGAAACGTATCAAGATACTACGGCAGATAACTTTAAGATCTATCAAGCCATCATTGAACTTTGGCTTAAACAAGAACATCCAGAAGAACCTAATGAAATAATTGATATTATCATGAAATCTCGTTATCTGAGTCCCTTTGATATTTTGGGATTAAAACGACCAGAAAACTCATAACGACCATATTTTGACCAATCGAAAGCGCATACCAAAATATGAAAAATGTTATAGTTGAATAAACGACTCTGAGGTGACTTATGGCGAATACGAAGATTTTTCAGATGAAATTCAGTGCAATTTACGATGCCTACGTGAAAAAGATCGAACGTAAAAATCAATCTGAGCACGATTTGAGACAAATTATTTTCTGGTTGACTGGTTACGACGACAAATCATTAACGCAACAAATCGATACCGGTTCAACCATGGAAGAATTTTTTGCGAACATGCCACAACTTAATCCTAATGCTGACAAGATAACTGGCGTTATTTGTGGCGTCCGAGTTGAAGATGTGGAAGATCCATTGATGCAGAAGATCCGATATTTAGATAAATTAGTTGACGAATTAGCAAAAGGCAAGTCGCTTGAAAAAATTGAACGTCAATAAAACAGAAACTAGGTGGATTAAAATGAACAAACAAGCAGTATTTGATTATTTAAATGAATTGAATGTCTGGCACGAAATTACCGAACACCCTGCAGTTTACAATATGGAAGAACTTTCTGAGGTAAAACTCCCCTATCCGGATGCTGATGCCAAAAATCTTTTCGTTCGTGACGATAAAAAAAGAAACTACTATCTAATTACAGTCAAAGGCGATAAACGAGTTGATTTAAAAGAATTCCGAAAACAAAACGATACTCGCCGATTGTCATTTGCCTCTGAAAATGATTTAAAAGACATTTTGAAGTTGATTCCTGGCTCCGTCACACCATTGGGTTTATTAAATGATGAAGAACGTCAAGTGCATTTCTATTTAGATAAGTCATTTTTTGATGACAAACAGATTATCGGCGTTCATCCTAATGACAATACTGCAACGGTTTGGTTAAAAGTTACTGACCTAGTAAATATGATTGAAAAACATGGCAATGAAGTTACAGTCGAAGACTTGTAATTTTAGGATTTACACTGATTGTTGTGACAACTTACTTTAAGGAATAAAATTAAATAGTATTAACTTGGGAGGTTGATGAAAAATGTACCATGCAGCAGATAATCGCTACGACAATACCACCGTTCGCCACGCAGGAAACAGTGGCTTAATGTTGCCACCGATTTCTTTAGGACTTTGGAGACATTATGGTAGCGCTGACCCATTAAGTGAAAGACGAGATGTGATTCTTCACGCATTTGATAAGGGTGTCTTTCATTTTGATGTTGCCAACCACTATGGCAATGGTCAAACAGATTTTGGAAGCACAGAAACACTTTTAGGACAAATTTTAAAAGACGATTTAGCAGCTTATCGAGACGAATTGGTTATCGCAACAAAAGCTGGTTATGAAATTCACGACGGACCTTACGGAATTGGGACTTCACGCAAATCATTATTGCAAGGTATTGACGGCTCATTAAGTCGCTTAAATCTTGATTACGTCGACATTTATTATGCCCACCGCTATGATGATCAAACGCCAATTGAAGAAACTGTTAGGGCTTTGGATGACATCGTTCGTTCCGGTAAAGCTTTGTACGTTGGGGTTTCAAACTATGAAGTTCCTGAACTAAACAAGGCAGTCTCATTATTCAAAAAATTAGGCACGCCTTTTGTACTTGATCAGATGAGTATGAACATGCTAAACGATCATGCTGAAAAAAGCGGTTTGATCGATGCCCTTAAAGATGGCGGTGCTAGTGCAATCGCTTATGGTCCTTTATGCGAAGGATTACTCAGCGACCGTTATCTAAATGGTATCACTGACAGCTACAGTATCCATCGGACAAATGCCAAGCTATTAGAAAACGGCAAAGATGCATTGGTCGAAAAATTAAATAGCTTAAACGATGTTGCCCAAAATCGTGACCAAACGCTGAGCCAAATGGCACTAGCATGGTTACTAAGAGACCCAGTAGTTGCTAGCGTTATTATTGGAACGACTAACAATGACCACTTGGATGATAATTTAAAAGCTTTAGATAATCTGAAATTTACAAAAGATGAAATTGAACGTATTAACACAATTCTTAATTAGCACACAAAAATAACGATAACCTTTTTCACGAGGTTATCGTTATTTTTTTACAATACGAATTTATTGATTACTTCTGCTAAAGCATCGTGATTATTGTCAGCTTCAGTTACATATTTTGCAACGGATTTAACGCTGTCAATTCCGTTGGCGACACTGACTGGTAATCCAACTACTTTCAACATTGGCAAATCATTGCCGTTGTCTCCGGCAGCAATTACTTCTTCCGGCTTGATACCTAGCTTTTGAGCTAATTGCAAAGTTGCACTTCCCTTGTCGATCCCTGCAGGATTAAATTCTACATATCGATCAGACGAATAGGTTACGGCCAGCTTTGATGGATCGACTTCTGCTTCAACGTCAGCTTGCATTTGTTTGCGTAGTTCCATTGTTGGAAGATCCATAATTATTTTCATGATGTTAAGGTTTTTAAATTGTTCAAAATTTGGTTCAGACATCTCTTCAAAAGTAACACCACGATTTTTTAAATAAGCGGCATCGTCAGCAATGGTGTTGAATATGAACAGCTTATCCTGGGTGTAAACATGAGTATCTGCCTTAGGATTTGCAATCCCAATTTCAAAGACCTGTTTGGCCAAATCATAATCCATCGCGTTGACTACTAGTGGTCGATTGCCCTTATTTTCAGAGATCAGACCACCATTATATGAAATCGAATATTGGTTTTCTTGATCATACAATCCCATAGTTTGTAGGTCGTTTTGAAATGACGTATAGCTACGACCAGAGTTTGGAACGAAATAAACGCCCTTTTTTGTTGCTGCCTTAATAGCAACAGTATTTTTGTCAGACAACGTACCGTCTTCACTCATTAACGTTTCGTCTAAATCGCAAACAATCATCTTATACATACATAAACTCCCATACATAGTCTTCTTTTAACTCTACCAGACATATCGGAGAAACATAACCCTTTAGGAGACTTCGAGTAAATTTTTTGTTAATTATTTCGATTTCGATAATCTTTAACATTTGCAAAGTTTTGATATTCCATCATATCCCCGATGTCTTGTAAATGTTGGCTGTACTCTTTATTCAATTCAGGAATAACTTCGTTAGTCCCAGGTACAAAATGGATTGTTTCCGTTCCCGCGTCTACGGCCGTTTTATAGTACCACTCTTTATATTTTAAATAACTCATCGTATCCTGAAGATCGGTGATATGTTGTTGTAAATCTTTTCGATGTTCTTCCAACAACTGATAACGTTTATCTAGGGTACTGTCACCTTGTAAACGAAATTCAATGAATTTGGAAATATCTGATACAGACACGCCTGCGTTTTTCAGACAAATAATGGTCCTCATCAAATGAATATCATTATCGGTAAATTCTCTTCTACCAATTTCATTTCGTTTCACGAATGGCAATAAACCCGATTTATCATAATATCTGATCGTATCAATCGTAACTCCCAATTCTTTTGAAACTTGACCAATGCTATAGACCATAATGTCACCTCATATTAATCATCTGTTGATAGCGAAATAGATTGATTTTTTTCAATCTCTGAAACCATATTTTTAAGATTGCTTAGGCTTCCATTATAAGCGAACTCACCCAATGGTAAATGTTTCGGCAGATTCTTTTTTGTAGTAACTTGATCAAAAATGACTTTGGCAATCAATTTGGGATCACCAGGCGCATCATGCACAGAATCCGAAACTGATGATACTGAATCAGAAAACTGTAAGTAATCAGCAATCTTAGGGATGCTTTTCATAGAAGAACGACCCGACCATTCAGTTCTTGCGCCACTTGGTTCCACGTTCATTACTTGAATTCCTAGCTTAGCTACTTCTTGTCGTAAAGTATCTGAATAACCTTCAACTGCATATTTTGTCGCACTGTAAAATCCCATGGTTGGTAATGTCGTTAATGCAAGTGCCGATGATAAATTAATGATTACACCCGATTTTTGATCTCTCATCATCGGTAAAATTTCATTGGTTACATTTGCAAGACCAAAGACATTGACATCAAACATGTATCTTACTTGTTCCATATCACTTTCTTCAATCGTTGAAAAATATCCGATTCCAGCATTATTAACTAAGACATCAACAGTTCCAAAACTATTCTTGATATCATCCGATAATTTCTTAATTTCGTCTAAATTTGTAACATCTACAACACTCTTGATAATTTTTGTTTGATCAAATTGATCCAGATATTTTAAATCATTCAAATTTCGAGCCGTTGCTATCAAGTTTGCATCTTCATCTTTCGCCACTATCGTTGCTAATTCTTTTCCAAAACCACTCGAGGTTCCGGTAATTAACCATGTTTTTGTCATATTAACCCTCGTTTATTTTTTGGCGATTCTTACTAAACCATCGAGCCACTTTTGATGCCCATTTAACATAGGATTGGGATCTTGTTTTGCCAATTCTGCTGCAGGTTTGCCAATTTGAGATTCTTGAGTCAACAATCTGATTCGATCATCTGATAATCTTTCAATCAAAAATGCGTGGTAAACATCAAATTGTGTATCGGCATCTCCATTTTGCCAACCATGCCAAGCTAATCTGGCAATTTTTCCATCAGTTGGTGCTACTAATTCCATAACTTGAGCATCGATTGGAAATCCAAAAGTATCAAAGTGAAATGATTCTCCAAAATGAAGCAAAGTATCTTTTTTGTCTTCTAAATCGATGTTAGTGGCGTTGTCATAATATTTTTCCCATTTAGATGTATCTACCAAATTGTTCCAAACACTGTCTAAAGTTATTCCCTGAGCAATCACCTCGTTTGAAACGAAGTTATCAGTTGTTCCAGGTAAAAATTCTGTTGACCAATTAATTGATTCCATAATGTTCTCCTTAATGATATTTATTTGAATAATGCTTAATCGTCAATTGACGATAAATTCAATATATATCCTGGAGTCGACTTCAGGACAAGTTTTTTTGAAAAAAAATAACACTCAACTTTAAAATTAAGTGTTATATCAACGCTGTAATCAAATAATACAGTCCGCTGATTCCAATAAAGATATAAATAAAAATCGTCATTACATTAATATTTAAATGTCTGACTAATCGATTAGCTAATATCGTCCCAATCACAGCACCAATAATTCCCACGGCAACATATTTTAAACTGTTGAGATCTAAGACTCCCATTGAAAAACGTAGGGATGTCATTATCACCGTATCGATCAAAAAGAATGCTTGAATACTGGCCAGATAAGTTTCCTTAGTTTTTGAGATCGTTAGGAAATAAAGTGCCATGAGCGGCCCACCAATACCGAACATACCGTTGAAAAATCCTGAGATGATCGAAAAAATCACCATTATTATCAAAGGGATCGAGCTGACATTGATTTTACGGACATTCATGATCGTATAATACAGCGACAAGCAGACTAGTAAGACTCCCAGTAAGATTTTTAAATATGTCGGTGCTAAGAATTGACTAATATATAACGAAATTATCGCAACAACAATATAAATCGAAAATGGTCTAACTAGCCTTTGCCAATGTAAATGTTTTCTGTAGTGCCAAAAGACCATGAAATTTGCGACGATCATGGTCAGCGTTGAAACTCCGGCACTTTGACTGATCGGTAATATGTGTGGCAAAAATACCATCATCACAATACCCGAACCAAATCCTGTCACACCCTGTACAAATCCGGCCATCATCGCGACCAGGATTATGATGAATACCCAACTATACATAATTACCTCCAAATAACACTATATCAGTCATCATGAATATATTTGTGATAATTATGGAATTTTCTAATAAATTAAAAAACGCTTCTGAAATTACTCAGAAACGCTCCAAATTACAGCAATTGATTCCAAAATGTTTGACGATAATTTTGATAATAAACAAAACCGCCAATAATGATTACTGCAGCGACTACGCCATTAACTATCCAACTAAAAATACTGGATAAATAAAAGATACCAGCTGAGTAAATACCGATCACCAAAATACTGACCAAAATATTTAAAGTCATCGAGAGCATCATGGCGATATTTCCACCACCACGATTGAACAACTCGGTAATGTTAGTCCAATTAGTCGACCGAAGTCGAAAATCTCTTCTGAAAAAGTGTAAACAGACTAAATAAGTTCCCAGTAACATGCCAATAATCATTGCAACGACCATTTTCCACGACAGTTTGATCAACAAAGCCATGATGATCAAAATAATTAGATTAACGATAACTTGAAAAAGATATCCGAGTTTAAATTTTCGATTCAAATATTTTTTCATTGATATCGGCAACGAGTAAACAAATTCAAAATTAGACCGATCAAGCGAAATTAAATTGCTGATCAAGGATGATTGATTAGTCGTTAAAATGCTGAGAAACATTCCCGAAACAAAGAAAACGCCGATCCACTTCAAATCAAAATTCATCGACAGATCCGCAAAGGCAAAAGAAATGATAAAAATCAGTGGCACCATGACTGAGTTGATGACCACTTGCAAGATTAGATTAGGTTCAGTTAAAAGCTGTCTATTATATGCATCCAAACTTTGGTCCAAACTAAAGCGTTTTGAATGTTTTCGCTGACGGCTAAAGCTGGTCAATGATGAATTAACCGAAGTCAACTGTTCACCTAATTGAGGTAAAACAAATTTTTGTAAAATAAGGACCAATATGATGATTGCACCAATCAAAACTACCCAAGTCAGCAAACTTTCCATCGAAAAAGGTTTATTGAAAACCGCGTAAAGTGGCATTAAAAAATTGATTGGTGTTCGGTCAGTACCCGATCCTGTATCGGAATTCATATTCATGATCATGATTCCACCAATGGCAATGACCATTGATATTGTCATCAAAGAACTCATGACTAAGTTTTGATGCTTTTTAAATAGTTTGGTTTTGACCAGTCCGAAAACCAGAAATGTACAGATCAGATAAATTGCCGAAATGACGACCAAATATCCAATAATAGACCAAACTACGGCTAAGACAATCATCATTCCACTTCTCCAGGCGGTTGCAAAAAACACCAGTAGCATCGGCAACGTGAACGGAACGATGTTTAAAGATAAAACTGCAATTTTACTTAGAAATATATCTCGTTGTTTAAATGGTAGTGGCAAATAGTTTGGCAAATCTTTACCGGCAAAAAAAACATTGTAAATACCTGATATGCTTTGTGAAAAACTCAATAAAATAAATAAGGCTACGTAGAACGTAAACATCCCTGGCATTTTACTGAAATCCATTGCGGCCATCAAGAATCCATAAAGTAAAACAAATAACAAAGTACTAATCGCAGATTGTCTGAACAGTCGTTTAGTCAGGCTTTCGCCAGTAAATCCCTTTTTACGGAATCTATCTGTTACTTGTGGATTCAACAGCAGCATATTTACTTTGATCAGTGATTTTAACTGTTTACTAATCATGGTGTCCACCTTCAATATCGCTGACTAATTGTTCATCGTCAGTTCTACCTGCCATACCTAAATAAATGTTTTCTAAAGATTGTCCTGGATGTTGATCCAATAGATCCTGAACCGTTCCGTTGTAAATCAATTGTCCTTTTTTCAAAATAGCTAATTCATCGCACAACTGTTGGGCTGTATCGAGATTGTGGGTTGAAAAGATTACTGTTCGGCCCTTCTGGGCATGCGCCTTCATTAATTCTTTTAAGTCGTATGCTGCCTGTGGATCCAGTCCCTGCAATGGCTCATCCAGGATCCAAACATCTGGGTCAGATAATAATGCACCAATGATAACTGATTTTTGACGCATCCCGTGAGAAAAACTAACAAGTGTTTCATCGACATGATTATTCATTCCAAATAAGTTGACCAATTTATGACGGCGGTCAGAGTATTCTGAATCAGGGATATCGTAAGCGGATGCTAACAAATCCCAATACTCAGAGGCAGTTAATTGTAAAAAGACATCTGGAGTGTCTGGTACATATGCAATTCGTTCTTTGATCTCCTGACGATGTTCTGACAAGCTTAAATCATCAAAAGCAATCGAACCAGAAGTAGGCTCAATAATACTGACTAAAGACTTAATGGTGGTAGATTTACCTGCACCATTATGTCCTAAAAATCCAAAAATCTTGCCAGAATCTATCTTTAGCGATAAATCATGCAGCGCTTGTTTTTGGCCGTAACTCTTACTCAAACCATTAATCTCGATCATCAATACTCTCCCCTAAATTATTTACTAATAATCATATCAAATTCATGAAGATATTTTTTACAAAAAAAATTAGATTGCAGAAGCAACCTAATTCGGAAAAAATATTGAGCCTAGTCATAATTCAAGTGTTCGTCTTTGTCCAATGCATTGATTGCCTTGATTTCATCATCAGTTAGCTGGAAATCAAAGATATCAAAGTTTGATTTGACGTGGTCGATGTTAGAAGATTTTGGAAATACTACAAATCCAGTATCGATTTGCCAACGCAACACAACTTGAGCAGCTGACTTGTTGTGATCTTTAGCAATCTTGTTGATTGTTGGATCTTCAAGAATCAAGTGACCATGGCCAATTGGTGAATATCCTTCATTGATAATGCCATTGGCTGCGTCAAAATCACCAAGTTCTTTTTGAACTTTGTAGGGATGACGTTCGATTTGATTGACCATTGGTTTAACAGTAGCCATATCAAAGACTTGTTTCAATTGGTCTTCAGAGAAGTTTGAAACACCAATTGATCTAGCCTTGCCATCTTTATAAATTTTTTCAAGAGCTTTCCAAGTATCAAGCGACAATTGGAAGTTGTCTTCATTTGGCCAGTGAATCAAATACAAGTCCAAATAATCCAATTGCAATTCACTTAATGTCTTGTCAAAGGCAGCTAGTGTTTTGTCGTAGCCTTGATCTTCATTCCAAACTTTTGAAGTGATGAATAGATCCTCACGTTTTACTGATGAAGCTTTGTATGCTTTACCTACTTCAACTTCGTTTCCATAAATATGGGCCCCATCGAAATGACGATAGCCAGCATCCAAAGCACCCTTCATCGCATCAGCAACTTCATTTGGTTTTAGTTGATAAGTCCCAAATCCTAACATTGGGATTTCAACTCCATTACTTAACTTTTGGTATTCCATATGGTCCTCCTCAAGAATTTAATTTTAATAACTTATTTAATTATATAATTTTTTTGAATAAATGTCTGTTCTTACACTTTAATAGAAAAAACCGTTGAGATGATATTCTCAACGGTTTAATTGATTTATTTTTCTAATTCTGCAATTTGTGATTCTACTTGTTTATTGTTTCGGAATTCATCATAAGTAGTGTCTGCACGGTCGACGATTCCATTTTCAGTAATGTAGATCAAACGATTTGCGATTGTTTGAATGAATTGGTGGTCATGAGATGCAAACAAAATTGACCCTTTGTAATCGATCAAACCATCATTTAAGGCTGTGATTGATTCAAGATCCAAATGGTTAGTTGGATCGTCCATCAAAAGAACATTTGCCTTTAACAGCATCATTTTTGATAGCATTACTCGGACTTTCTCACCACCGGAAAGAACATTGACCATCTTGGTTACGTCGGTTCCTGAGAACAACATTCTCCCCAAGAATCCACGTAAAAATGTATCGTCATCTTCACCCTTTTCAGCGAATTGACGGAGCCAGTCAATAATTGGTGTTTCTTCGTCAAACATTGAGCTGAAGTCTTTTGGCAAATATGCTCGACTAGTCGTTACTCCCCAAGTGATCGTACCTGAATCAGGCGTCAATTCACCAGTAATCACTTTAAATAATGCTGTTGTCACCATATCATTTTTTGCTAAAAAGGCGACTTTATCATCTTTATTCAAAATAAAACTAACATTATTTAAAATTTTCTTACCATCGATTGTTAAATTTAAATCTTTTACTTGCAGTAAATCGTTCCCAATTTCTCGATTAGGAACAAACTTAATAAATGGATAACGTCTTGAACTTGGTTGAATATCGTCCAACGTGATCTTATCCAACATTTTCTTACGTGAAGTAGCTTGCTTTGATTTTGAAGCATTGGCAGAGAATCTTGCGATAAATTCTTGTAGCTCTTTGATTTTTTCTTCTTTTTTAGCATTTTGATCTTGCATCATCTTTTGGGCAAGTTCAGATGATTTCAGCCAGAAATCATAGTTACCAGCGTAAAGTTTGATCTTACCGTAATCCAAGTCCGCCATGTATGTGCAGACTTTGTTCAAAAAGTAACGGTCATGGGATACGACAATGACGGTATTTTCGAAGTTGATCAAAAAGTCTTCCAACCAGTCGATCGAATCAACATCCAAACCATTAGTTGGCTCATCTAACAATAGAACATCGGGTTGACCAAATAATGCTTGTGCCAACAAAACTTTGATTTTTTGGCCGGCGGTCAAATTAGACATTTTTTCTTGATGCAGGCTTTCAGGAATATTTAATCCTTGAAGCATTTGTGAGGCTTCACCTTCAGCTTCCCAGCCACCTTTTTCACCAAATTCAGTTTCCAATTCGGCAGCTTTTGTTCCATCTTCTTCATTGAAATCTGGTTTTGCATATAAAGCATCTTTTTCTTGCATGATTCGATACAAGTCAGAATGTCCCATGATAACAGTTTCCATAACTGTATAATCATCGTAATCAAAGTGGTTTTGCTTTAAAGTCGCCAAACGTTCATTGGTTCCCATAGATACGTTACCAGTTGAAGGTTTGATATCTCCAGCAAGAACTTTTAAAAACGTTGATTTTCCAGCGCCATTTGCGCCAATTAAGCCATAGCAGTTTCCCGGCGTAAAATTAATGTTTACATCGTCAAACAATTTTCTGTCTGCAAAATGCAAACTTACGTCACTAACAGTAATCAAATATATAATCCTCATTTCTTGATTGTAGTCTAACGAGCATTATACGGAGTATTTGACTCAGTAGCAAGTAACACCAATTAAAAAAGACCAGACATTGTCTGATCCTCTTCATTAGTTAAATCCAGTTGGTAATTTTTGATACGCACGTCCATGAGTTCCATCGATCGTAGCTTGATACAAAGTATCTAGTGCCTTGGGTCCATTAGGATTTCCCATGGCATAAAACGAGATCTGTCGATTCAATTCTGCCGAAACATCGTGGTAGTTGCCAGTTTTTTTAAGCTCCTTTGCATTCTTGATCAGCATCTGATAGATTTCTGGAATTTTTTTGATTCCCTCATCTAAACTGGCGGTATGAATCGCATCCATCAATTGATTAGCTTTTTCTTCTTCATTTATTTTTGTCAAACTTACATCCCCCTTAAAATTCTTTAATTACATTCTAACTCTTGAAAGTTCCATGAATGACAACTTTGGTACCAGCCGGAACTTTATCGTAGACCCATTTGCAATCTGGATCTGACAAATGAACGCATCCATGCGACGAAGGTTCGCGTCCTAAAGTTTTAGCAATTGATGGAACAACTACCTTGTTTTCATCAGTTGGAGTTGTGTGGAACAAATATACGCCGTGATCTAAAAATGAGGTATAGTAATGTGCACCTAGTTTAAGTGGTTGCGTATAGAAATATTCGCCACGCTCGTTTTCGATATAGTACGTACCACGAGGAGTGGTATCGTTCTTACCAGTGGAAGCATACATTTCGTATAAAACTTTGTCCCCTTCTTTAATGAAAACTCTTTGTAGAGCAATATCAACATCAATAAATGCTTCCGGATGTTGCATCAAATCGGGATAATCCTTTTTCTCAGACGAATCTGTATATTTAAAATCTTCTAAAGCAATCATATCTTTTGAGTCCTGACTGAGTTTTGAATCAATCTTTGTAGGCTTTTCTTTTGGTGCTTTATCAGTGTTGCTTTTATCGGATGTCGAATCAGCATCAACTTGACTAGTTTGATATCCATTCCCTTGCCCGGAATAAACCTGTTGAGCTGTGATAAAAAATAAGCCCAATAATAATGCAATTAAAGTTATTTGATATATTCGTTTATAATTCAATATTAATCCCCATTTTGTAATAAATTGTAAATTTGTATCCCCAAATATTAAAGATTAGTAGCATAAGGAACGTGTGCCATTTTCGGAACATCGTCCCAAGCTACAGGATAACCGGCCCCATGTGCACAAAAAACTGAATCTGGTGTATTTTCCAAATCAGAGACTGGTTGGTAATTGATTTTTTCAATCACATCATCGGCATTATGACATGGTTTAAATCCATCAGGTATACACTCCAATTGTCCTTGTCCATGAGTATACGAACGCACATCCTGAGCATAATCTCTCATTTCTGAAACTGGAGCCACTCCAGTTAAAATCACCATGTCTGATAATTCAGAATTCTGTGGCGGATCAAATTCCCCACTCATTTTTTGAATATCATTCAGAGCTCGTCCAACTTCAGTTTGATTGACAACCAATTTGAATCGGTACCATGGTTCCAATAATCTGTCAGCACCTTTTTCTTTAAGCATCATTAATCCTTGACGGACTGCTCTCCAAGTTGCCTCGCGAAAATCGCCACCAACTGAATGGACATTGCTACCGCGACCATTGATCAAAGTTATTTTGACATCTGTTAACGGTGCCCCAACTAATACTCCTAAATGAACTTTAGAGGTCAGGTTGCTTAAGACTTGATGTTGCCAATTACTGCTTAACACATCCAAGCTGCAGTCAGAGTTGATTGAGATACCTGATCCAGGTTCACCGGGGCGCATCAATAAATGTACTTCAGCATAGTGTCGGAGTGGTTCAAAGTGTCCTACCCCTTCAACAGATTCATTGATGGTTTCTTGATATAAGATCTTACCTTGTCCAAAACTAACATTTAAGTTGAATCGCTCCAACATTAATTGTTGAATAATTTCTAGCTGGATCTCACCCATGATCTGAATACTGATCTGTTGCAATTGATTTGACCACTGCACGTGAAGCTGTGGGTCCTCGTCTTCAAGCTCTCTAAGAGCAGTCAAACATGTATGAATATCATTATCCAAAGGATCTAAATCATAATTCAATACCGGTTGAATCACCGGCTTTGCTTGACTAGATTGATTGCCAAGACCCATTCCTGGATGTGAACTAGTTAATCCAGTTAATGCACCAACCTGATTAGGCAATAGCTCATCGACAGTTTGAAACTTTGCACCATTGTAAATCCTGATCTGGTTGACTTTTTCATTTTCAAACAATTCAGCTTTCGTTTTGATAGTTCCGCCAGTGACTCTCACCCAGGTCAAACGTTCGCCTTGATCATGTGAAATTTTAAAAATTTTTGCCCCAAATGACTGACTTGTATTTGGTTCGACTGTCCACTTATCAAATCCCGCTAAAAACTCATTAATACCCGAGTTCTTAAGTGCCGAGCCACTAAAACATGGAAAAATTTTCCGTTCATTAATGAGTTTTTGTATCGATTCATCGGATAAAGTCTCATCATTTAAAAATTGACTCAAAGCATCATCGTCTTGCATCGCTATTTCTTCGTAGACATCTGCATTGAATTCATCAAACAAAACGCATCCTTGCGATAATCCTGACTGTAATTCTTCCATTACATTACTGATTTCAGTCGTGGCAGCATCAATTTTATTGATAAAAATAAATGTTGGAACTGAATACCGATCTAGAAGGTTCCACAAGGTCCGAGTATATCCTTGAATTCCGTCAACAGCGGATATCACTAACACTGCGTAGTCCAAAACGCTTAAAACTTGTTCAGTTTGACTGGCAAAATCCATGTGACCGGGAGTATCCAAAAGCGTAAGTTTGGTGTTGCCAGTCTCTAAACTTGCTTGATGGGAAAAAATCGTGATACCACGTTTTTTCTCCAGTCGATCAGGATCTAAAAAAGCATCCCCATTGTCAACTCTCCCCAAAGTCCTTAATGCACCGGAGTTATATAACATTGCTTCTGAAAGAGTGGTTTTGCCCGCATCAACGTGAGCAACGACTCCCGCAGTAATTTCTTTCAAAGTTATCCCCCCACATAATCAATTCATAATTAATATCATACCAGTTATTAGTACAAAAAAATCTTGAAGATTGAACATCCTCAAGATTTTCTTAAATTTATTATTAATATTTTTACATATAGCCTTCAGCTTCCTTACGATCGAGCCAGAAATGAATCCCGCCTGTTGAATCGACCCAACGATTTGGATTGAAGTTTCCAGCATAGACGTATTCGCCTTTACGATAAATAAAGTTTTCATCAACATATGAAATTGCTTCATTATAATGCTCGCCAGTGTACATATCTTCTATTTCCATTACCTTAGCTTTATCACAACGGCAGGAGGTCTCCGTGGCAGAAGTTCTTTGTGCATCTGCAGGTATCAGCAATTTAACAATCAACGAATTAAAACACTTTTTATAACCCAAGAATGCTCCATGTTCCGGACAATACATTCTAAAAAACTTGGTATTCTTATCGCTAATAATATCTGATAAATTTGCATTTTCCAACATCGAATGATTCATATTGGCACCAGAAATATCAGCATGATGCAAATTACAGCCACGCAAGTCAGCACCAGCGAAGTTGACATTATTCAACTTGGCATTTGTGAAATCGCATGCTTCAAAAAGGCAATTGTGGAAATTAGTGCTTTCAAGATCTGCATCGGAAAAATCTACGTGGTCAAATCTTACTTGATCGAAATTCTTACCCTTCAGATCTGCATTTTCTAAATTTTTATTTGTTATTTGTTCGATCATAAAACCACCTCTTGATTCTAGTTTATCATCACTGAGCATGGTTTCATCATTTTTTGTGAATATTAACACAAAGAAAAAAGTTCACGCTATAACACGTGAACTTAATCAGTTTAGAAATTAGTTACTAATTTATGTTTATTATTTATTTCAGCGACATCGATGGTAATCAGTCTAATTACTTTGCCAGGATACTCTCTTGAAATATACGAAAGATCTGAAGCAGTTGGAATAGAATCGCCTTCACCAACGATTCTTTCAAGCTCTGCAACTGCTTGATCTATAACGTGGTCTTCATCTTGTCCTTTGCTTTGGGCACCGGGAACATCCGGAAAACTTGCGGTAATTTCTCCATTCTTTGAATTCAAACCACCTAAAACTACAGGAAAATCGATTGTCTTTAACACAATACTTCGCTACCTTTCTTTTTGAATAAATTCTCTAAGATACATCGTGACGGAATTCCGTTTTGATTTTCGCTAATGTATTTGTCCATATCTAAAATAGTCCTAAATGGAATGTTCGGCAACCCTAATTTAAATATTTTTTCTTAAAAAAACTCACGGACCATCCGTGAGTTTAATTTATTTCTTAATGTATTTGTATTTGTTAGTAAATGATTTTTCTTGGTTTGCTGGTAAGACAATATCGCCAAAATCCTTGTGGTTGATTGCATCAGGCAATGTTTGAAGCTCAGTTGCTAAGCAACTGTATTCATGTTTGGCTGCCTTATCATCATCTTGAGGATTAGCCGTAAAAATAACCATTCCATTTCGATCTGAATAAAGGTCAACTGCACGTCCGTCTCCACTCAATTCAGCCACAGCAGATTTGGTCTTGCCAGTTACATAACAATCATCAAATTCAATTTTTTCATTTTCAGCGTATAAATCTTTTAAACCTTGTCCGATAGTTCTTGGTTGTCTGAAATCATATCCAGAAGTAACTGGTAACTTACGGCCTGTTGGAACTTTATCACCATAAACTGCCAATGATTCGTCGGCATTGATTTGAAGCTTTTGTTCTGAAACATCAGTCGTATCATTTAGAACGTTGAAATAAACATGGCAAGTTGGATTAAATAACGTTGCTTCAGTACTTTTACCAGTATAAGTAATTAGGACCTCGTCATCTTTTGTCAAAGTATAAGTAATCGTTAAATCTAAATCACCAGGGAAATGGTCTTCTGCAGATTTCATCGTAGTTTTCAATGTGACGGAATTGTTTTTTTCATCAACTGTACCGACGAAATTGTGAGTTTGAATACCATTATTGCCACCATGCAATAAATTGTCTCCTTCATTAGCTGGGAGATGGAATTGTTTGCCGTTAATTTCAAACTTGGCATTACCAATCCTACCAGCGACACGCCCAACGGTTTTACCGACCTGATAAGGATTATCGATATAGCCATCCACTGTGTCATAATGTTCGATTAATGAATGACTAACACCATCTTCAACTACCTCAAAATTTTGCCAAGCTGCCGCGTAACTGATCACGCTTAGTTTAGTTTTATGGTCATTTTCGATGGTATAAAGTTGAACGTCCTCACCATTTGCCTGACCGAAATTAGTAACTTTAATCATTAGCTGCTCCTACTTCCATTGCGTTTTTGATGTTTTCTAAAGTCAATTCTGAAGTATCTTCAAAGTTAATATCTGCTTCGCTCAAAATATTTTTATCACCAATACCAACTGAAGTCTCACCGGCCGAATTGATCGATTCAACACCAACTTTAGCGTCTTCGATCCCAATACATTCTTCTGGTTTAAGGTTCAAAACCTCAGCACCGCGTGCAAAAATCTCTGGATCTGGCTTACCATGTTTCAACGTTGAGGGATCAACTTTTTCTGAGAAATATTGATCCAATCCCAGTTGTTTAAGAACCAATGGTGAGTTCTTTGAAGCTGAAGCTAGTGAAAGTTTGTAATTATTTTCTTCAAGACTCTTTAAGAAATCAGAAATCCCGGGGAGAATTGCTGAAGAATCCATACCCTTTAACAATTCCAAATAATTAGTATTTTTCTTTGTTGCATAATGTTCCTTTTCGGCTTGCGTGTAGTCGTTTTCCTTGCCACCTGTTTTGAGGATCAATTCTAGCGAATCCATCCGGCTAACACCCTTAAGATTATTGGCTAGGTCCTCACTCCATTGAACGCCTAATTCATCAGCTAATTGATGCCAAGCTTTTGAATGATACACAGAGGTATCGGCAATCACGCCGTCCAAATCAAATACAAAGCCTTTAATATCCTTAAACTCAACCATATTCGTGCTCCCTTTCAAAAAAAGTGCCTGAATTAAGATAACTCAGACACCAATTTATTAATTAGTTTGTAGTGATTCAAGTGTAAGTGGTTTGCCATCAACTTCAATGTCTAATGGTTGTCCTGAGATCAACTTGAAGTGATTGCCAGATTTATCAACGCTCACTTCGATAACGCGACCTCTAAAGACTTGTCTGAATGAATAGCTATTCCATTTTTGTGGTAAAAATGGTTTATAGCTTAATGTGTCGTTATGGACACGCATTCCGGCAAATCCTTGAACCATGGCAATCCATCCACCTGTCATTGAGGTGATGTGTAAACCATCTACGGTGTCATTATTATAGTTATCTAAGTCTAGTCTAGCTGTTCTTTCATATAATTCAACCGCTTTCTTTTCATAATGAAGGTCAGCAGCCATGACTGAATAAATTGCTGGTGAAAGACTTGATTCATGCACCGTATATTGTTCATAGAAATCAAAATTATGTTTCTTTTGTTCTGGAGTAAACTCATCGATAAAGTCATACATTACCTGGAGAACGTCACCTTGCTTGATGTATGGAGAACGCAAGATCTTATCCCATGACCAGTGTTGATTAATTGGCAATTGGTCCTTTGGAATTGCTGAAACGGGTTGCAAGTCCTTATCTAAAAAGCCATCGTGCTGTACAAAGATGTCCAAATCTTTGTCATATGGTAGATACATCCGGTCGACAATATCTTGCCATTTAGCTTTTTCAGCATCGGAAACATTTAATTCTTTTGCTTGTTCAGGACCAACTTCACTCAACACTTTCAAGGTATATTCTAGAGTCCAACGTGCTAAGTAATTTGTATTCCAGTTATTATCAACGTTGTTTTCATACTCGTCAGGACCCGTAACACCGTGGATCATATATTGATTGTTTCGTTGACTGAAGTGAACTCGGTCTGCCCAAAATCTTGAGATCTCAGTCAGAACTTTTGAACCTTCGTTTAGGACGTAAGATTTATCTCCTGTATAACGAGTGTAATTGTAAATTGCGAAAGCAATATCGCCATTACGATGAATTTCTTCAAAAGTGATTTCCCACTCGTTGTGACATTCAATACCATTAAACGTAACCATTGGGAACAATGCACCCTTTAGTCCTTGTTCCTTGGCATTTACAAATGCGCCGTCAAGTTGCTTGTAGCGATACATCAATAAGTTACGAGTGATCTCTGGTTTAGTGATACCTAAGTATACTGGAACTGCAAATGCTTCAGTATCCCAATAAGTTGCCCCACCGTATTTTTCACCGGTGAATCCTTTCGGACCGATATTTAAACGTGCATCGTCACCATAATATGTAGTAAATAATCCAAAGAGATTAAAACGCATACCTTGTTGTGCTTCAGTGTCCCCTTCAATCTTGACGTCAGATTGTTGCCAACGTTCGGCCCAAATATTTTCATGTGCTGTTAACAATTCATCATAAGAAATCTTTGAAATTTTAACTGACAGATCATTCATAGCAGCAACTAGTTGATCTTGAGTATCGTAATCACGTGAAGTAACAACAACTACACGTTTTTCAAAACTGGCAGTTTCTCCAGCTTGAAGTTCGCCAGCAAATGTTGTGGCAGTTTCGTAATCGGTGATCTCATTTCCAACTGGTTCTAATGAAGTCACATAGTTAGCTTGCATTCCAGATGTAAATCTTGGTGTACCAAAGTCATTTTGTTTAGTTTCAGCCACTAGACTGCCTGATTCGATATCGCGGACTTCCCAGAAATGCTCATCATAGTTGGCATCTTCATTTTTAACATTGGCATCGATTGACGAGATGATCTTCAAATCAACTTTTTCAGATAATAGATTTTTGACTGTGACCTTTTGGACTGAAAGTTCTTTTTGAGCAACACTTAGAAATCTTTCAAAATTGAATTGCAATTTGGCTGAACCCTTTGTAACAACAAATGATCTGGTTAAAACTGCATTTTTCATATGAAGGTCTAAATCAAAGTCAGTAAATTCATCTTTGGCTAAGTCTAATTTTTCGCCATTGATCAAAAAATTCATTTTGATGAAGTTAACGGCATTGATAACCTTGCCAAAATATTTTGGATAGCCGTTTTTCCACCAGCCAACTCGAGTCTTATCTGGATACCAAACTCCTCCCAGATAAATCCCTGGCAAACTGTCGCCTGAATAATCTTCATCAAAGAATCCACGCATACCCATATAGCCATTACCAAGACTAGTCATGGATTCTTGTAATCTTTTATCTTCAGCTTTGAATTCGTGTGTTGAGACATTCCAAGGTTGAACTTCAAAAATACGTTTCATGTTGTGTATTCTCCTTAAGCTTTATATGTTTCTTTAATAAATCCAACTGATAATGCACCGATTGCCATAATAATTCCGGCTAGAAGGAACATATGTGGTTGTGAGTTTCCAAATAATGGGAACAAAGCAAAACTTGCTAGTGAAGCAACTATCTGTGGCAAACAAATTGAACCATTGAATAATCCAAGATAAGTACCCATGTGTTCACCTGATAAAGCGTTAGTGATCATTGTAAGAGGATAAGTGTTCATGGCTGCCCATGCCATACCAACTAATACGAATGATACGATCAATGCATATTGTGAATGAACAAAGAATACTGAGATAAATCCGATTGCACCTAATACTAAACTTGATGCGTAACCTAGTTTGTGATGATTGTTAGGAACCTTGGCAAGTACGTATGACCAGATAACGGCATCAATAGATTGAACAGCAGCTAAAACACCATACCAGTTACCAGCAGCTTGATATCCGGAAGAACTTGGATTTGCTGTATTCCAAACGTTGACTGAAATAGCACCGGCTGAATAAGTCCATAGATATTGGAACGCCATCCAGCAGAAGAATTGAACTAATGTAACAGTCCAGAAAACCTTAGGAGCTTTTTTAAGAAGTGCTAACCAGTTACCACCAGTTTTGTTAGCGTCTTCTGAAATACCGTGATACTTAGCATATGTAGCAGGATCATATTCTTTAACTCTGAACATTGTAATAATAGTTGAAATAATTAAGATAACTGCACCAATGTAGAATGACCAAATAACAGACTGTGGTACAACACCCTTTTTAGCTGTATTTGCGATACCTAAAGCAGTAAAGACAAATGGGAAAATAGCTGCAATAACGGCACCCGTGTTTGACAAGAAACTTTGAATACCATAGGCGTAACTCTTTTGGTCATCGTTGACCATGTCTCCGACCATCATCTTGAATGGTTGCATCGCAACGTTTGAAGATAAATCTAGAAAAGCAACTGTAATTGCACCAAACAATAAAGCTGCCAGTGAACCATATCCGAATCCCATTGAGCCTGAATTCGGCAATAAGAACATAACGATTGCAGCAACTACGGTACCAAGAATTAAGTATGGCAATCTTCTACCACCTAATTTAGGTGCCCAAGTACGATCTGAATAATAACCAACGATTGGTTGAACGATCAATCCTGCAAGTGGTGGCAAGATGAAAAACCAACCTAGTTTGTTAGGATCAGCCCCAATAGTTTGAAAAATACGACTCATCTGTGAGCTTTGGAGCGTGAATGCCATTTGAACGCCTAGAAATCCTAAACTAAGCATCCAGATGGTATTTGAGGATAGTTTTGGTAAACCAGCGCCATCCTTTGGTTTTGACTCTTTATCTGACATGATGTTTCCTCCCTTAATTCGTTGTACAAATTAATTTATGAACACAGTATAAAACCGCTTTCAAATTAATGCAACCGTTTGCATAAAAGAATGTGATATTTCCTACAAGCAAAAAACTGCTCATCGTCTGATTTATCAATGATTCTGGGCAACAAAAAAAAGACCAAAAAAATTTTGGTCTTTTAAATAATTTTATATCCAACAATTAAATGTTGCTTGCGGTCGATTTCTTGGTTCTCACGGTCGCTAAATAGTAATAGTGCAGCCTTTTTTCCCATTTCCTCTGGAAATAGATCGGTCGTTTTGTAATTTTTTTCTAACAAAATATGCGGCAATGAATTATTAAATCCAATCATTTCCAAATTTTTGAGAGGAAATACTTTATTAAACGAATCAACAAAATTCATTGCATTTAAATCATCAGTTGCGACTGCCCCATCGATGCGAGGATTTTCAAAAATCTTTCTTTGAAGTTTGTCTGCATTATCATCGTCAATTTTAAAATCGATATAATTCAAATTGGCTTCTGATACGACAGACTGAAATCCAGCAAAACGTTGCTGTTCAAAGATCCAATCATTTTTCGAGTGAACAAATGCCAAAGTTTTAGGATGGTCTTGTTCAATTAAATATCTGGTTGCTGCGGCACCTGCTTCAACGTTATTGTTATCGACATAATAATCGTTTTTTTCAATTGGCTGACCGATCACTACGAATCTTAGTTTATTATCACGGAGAAATTTAGCAATTGGATCATCTTTTTGGGAGTACAACAAAATAAAACGCTTGATTTTACTTTGATAAACCATTGATTTTACATTCTTAGTCAAATCTTCCAATGATTGTGTTATTGCCACTGACAATGCGTAACCACGTTTTATCAATTCATTATTAACACCGCTTAATACGTTGACGTAAAAAGGATTAGCAGGAGCGCCATTACCTCCCACTGGAAAAATCACTCCAACGGCACTAGCTTCTCCAGTGGTCAAATTTTTCGCGTTGTAATCTGGCATATAGCCATACTTATCCGCGATCTTTTGTACTTTAGTGATGGTATCTTTACTGATATGCGGATTATTATTTAGTGCTCGTGATGCAGTTGATGCTGATACACCGGCTTTTTTTGCAATATCACGAATAGTTACCAAATTTATCACTCCTGCTAATAAGATGTTTTATATTAGTCTACTTTAATTTTTTATATTAGTTAAGCCTATGATAAACAAAAACTGGACTGAGTTGCAAACTCGGTCCAGTTATTTGTTATGCTATTTGCTTTTTCCTAAAAATATGCGTTCTGATCCACGGAATCACCCAACGATCTAAACCAATTTTTCCAGCATTGAATCCAGCAATCAAAATGAAATATTCCAAGAAAATAAACTCTGGATTTACTGAAATGGCACCAGCCAATAAGTATGAGAAATTCATCAATAATCCGAAGAATGCTGCAGCGGTCGTTAGGCATCCGAAAATCAATCCTAAGCCTACCAAAAGTTCGCCCCAAGAAATCAAGACACTCATACCTGCTGAATGTGGCAAAATGCTACTGATCATGTCATTGAACCAAGGATAAACCACATTTCCAGTTGGTCCCTTGACCGGATTTTTAATTGCCGCCGACAACATGCCACGCGTTGCATCAGTTGCGCCACCAGTGACCTTGCTCCAGCCTGACATTGTCCAAGTGATACCTAGATAAATTCTGACCAAGGTCAAAAGTATCGAGGCAACCTTACTATTCCTTAAAAATTTAACCATAATGTTCCTCCTCAAAATAACGTTTTCATTATAAGTAATCTTTTAGAAATATATCAATTAATTGTTCTCGGATAAATTATTTGTTATCGAAAACGTCGAAAGGAACACCGTCTCGATAGGCAAAACTTCGTGCAGCTAAATACTTTGTAAATTTGATTTTTTGAAAATCATTTTCAGATATTTTCAATCGAGTCCAGCCATGATGAAGTCGTCTCTCTTTTAAAAATTTGACGTTTTGCAAATCTTCCAATTGATAATCGACTAATTTTACAGATTTTTTCTTTCGTTGGGCAATTCTCTGGTTTTGTGTTTCTTTTGATTTAACGGCAACTCCATCTGGCTGTGCCTGTTTATAAGCATTAATATTGTCCGATTCAATTTGTTTTAAAGTTTGGCGATCTATTTCTCCGGCTTGAAACCTTTTTTTGGCGGTCTGATTTTCTGCTAGAACATTTTGCCAATCGTCTTTCCAGTCCAGATAATCCTCGCGATATTCAGAGAATAATGATTGGTTTTTAGACTTAGCTTGATTAATGATGTTGTCCCTTTTATTAATTACATCATTACGCGTGATGCCATAAGTTTTAACTACGGCCGAGAACATTAATTCATCATTTGGCATAATTTCCTTACCGATGCTAAACACATTTTTATTGGCGTTGACCCAGACATGGTCTGCCAAGTCTGACTCGATGACTTTCCCCTTAGAATCGACTAAATCAAGATCCTTCAGTAGCAATACTGGGCCTTTGCCACCTCCACGAATTTTCTTATGGGTAAATTCCCCAACTGTGGCACTGAAAATTAATCTTTGATTGACTTTATTTGCTAATTTAAACCTTTGATCAGACATTTTCCTCATCCCATAAATATATTTATTTAAATTTTCTCACTTATAGCCTTCAAATAAAAATAATTCTTTTTCGAGAAAGAATACTTGTGATAATTAAAAATACATGTTAATTTGATCACTGTTAAATCGAACACGTTTTTTTTGGAGGAATTTTAAATGACAGAAATTAATGGATATACGCAAAGCGATAACGAAAAGAAATTAGATATTTTAAATTTACCTTCTTTGGAAAATGAAGCTAAGAAAATTATTCCTACTGGAGGTTTTGGCTACATTAGTGGTGGTTCAGAAGACGAGTGGACTTTGAATCATAACTCTGAAGCATTCAATCACGTTCAAATCGTGCCTCACGTTTTGAGCAATATCGATGATCCTCAAACGAATACCTCTATCTTTGGAATTGATGTCAAAACTCCAATCATGATGTCCCCTGCTGCAGCTCAAGGATTAGCACATTCACAAGGCGAAAAAGATACTGCTAAAGGTATGGCAAAAGCTGGTGCCTTGATGTCACAAAGTACTTACTCTTCGACTTCGATTGCTGATACAGCAACAGCCGGCGACGGTGCCCCACAATTTTTCCAATTGTATATGAGTAAAGATTGGAACTTCAACGAAAGCTTATTGAGTGAAGCTAAAAAATCTGGTGCAAAAGCAATTATTTTAACTTCAGATGCAACTGTTGATGGTTATCGTGAATCCGACATTGTTAATGATTTCCAATTCCCAATCCCAGTGGCCAACCTTGAAAAATTTAGTGAAGGCGATGGAAAAGGCAAAGGAATTGGTGAGATCTATGCTGCTGCCGCTCAAAAGATCAGCCCTGCAGACGTTCAAAGAATCAAAGACTTTACCGGACTTCCAGTTATCGTAAAAGGCGTTCAAAGCCCAGAAGATGCGCTATTGGCCATCGGTGCTGGTGCTGACGGTATCTACGTTTCTAATCATGGTGGTCGTCAACTTAACGGCGGACCTGCCTCATTTGACGTTCTTGAAAGTGTCGCAAAAGCGGTCAATCATAAAGTACCTGTTATTTTTGACTCTGGCGTACGCCGTGGATCTCATGTCTTCAAAGCCTTAGCCTCCGGTGCCGACATGGTAGCCTTAGCACGTCCGATCATCTACGGATTAGCACTAGGTGGAGCTGATGGCGTTTATTCTGTAGTTGAACATCTCAATGATGAATTTAAGACAGTCATGCAATTGGCTGGGACAAAGACGATCGATGATGTTAAAAATGCTCAATTATTGAAATTGAACTATTAATTGTAAAAATTTTTTTGTTACTCGTACAATTTTGATCCCATAAATGATGCTATTATTCTAACCAATAAGAACATCAGGAGGCACTTTCATGGAAATTGGGTCATTAGCAGAATGGGTCGAAGGCGGTGCAGAAATATTAGCTGTTTCAGTTGCCCTATTCCTGCCATATTTTCAGGAACGTCGGCAAAATCGTGCAAAGAATCAACGTGCAAAACAAGTGATTATCAGTACAGCTGAACAGTTATTGCATGATACTAATATTAAATCAGACAAGATTTTATCCGAGTTGCAAGGATTCGTGCAGGTTTATTCAATGCTAGCAACCAACGATAAAACGATTGATATCATTGCTCAAGGTTCAGCGATAATTGATGTCGTTGGGGACTCAGACGCTTTGAGTAGCAAGCAACAACAAGATATAAAACAAATCATTGCTGATCTAAATGCTATGAAACTATAAAAAATATCCTCTAATTCGATAAACGAATTAGAGGATATTTTTAATTTAAGATATGGTATTCCAATCTTTGAAATTTAGTGCCGCCGTGTTCAGCTAAGTTATTACCTTCATTGATTTGCCAAAGATTATTGTCGATTTGGTAATTTTGAGAATGACACTCCTGCTGAATTTTTAAAAGTCCGTTCTGAATTCCTTCAGTATCCCCTTTGACCCGAATGGAAATATATTTTCCTGAAGTCTTGATAATTGAAGGAATAATTTTTGAAGAATCCGTTGGCGATGTTTGTTTGATCACACGGAATCCAGCATCCATCCATCCCTTAGGGTCGGCATCTTCTAAATTCGTTAAAAAACCAGATTTAGTCGTATCCATATAGGCTAAGGTATCTAATTGCTGATAGAATCCAGAGAATAGTTGGGCAATTTCTTCATCAGTACAAGATGCAGAATTCTCGGAACACCAAAATATCATTTTTGGACAAGTCATTATTTCTATTTCATATAGAGAATCGTCTTTTAGAGGGCGAGAATCAGAGATTTTTTTATTAATGACTGTTTGTATCTTGGATAAATTCTCAATTTTATCGTCAATCGACTTTTGAACACCTAGTAACTTGTCATTTACAGTATCATCATCATTTGATTGAAGTTCATGAATCTGATCGACGGAAATACCCAAATTACGTAGCCCTAAGATAAACAACAGATCATACAGCTGATCATATTCATACAACCGATAACCAGCATCAGTCTTTTTTGCCGGACAAAATAGCCCTTGCTCATCGTAAAAAATTAAGGTCCTTCTAGTAGTATTAGCCATTTTAGCCATTTCACTGATCTTGATCATCGAATTAAACTCCATTAATTAATTAACCTCATTATAACAAATTTAATATAGGCAAAAATGGGACCAATTCTATCAACAGAAATTGGTCCCATTTTAATTAATCGGTTGTAACAATCACTTGTCCCATTGGACGATCTTTTTTCATAACATATTCATGTGCCGCTTGGATATCATCTAATTTAAATACTTTTGATATTGGGATTTCGAGGTTGTTTTTGTTGATCAACTCAAACATTTCATCAATCCACTCCTGACGGACGATACCATCAAATGCAGAAATGTATTTTTCACCCAAGTTTTCAAATGGATCAAAATTATTCCAGATCCACTCACCCGATAACATTCCCACTAGTGTGTAAAATCCACCACGATTTAAATGGGCCAATGTATCTTCAATGGCAATTGACCCAACCATGTCGACAATTTTATCGAAGGAATCTGTCGTGTCTAGTTTCTCATCTGTATCAAGAATCGCACTGTCAGCACCTAAATCTAATAAGGATTGCAGTCTTTCCGGACGACGTGATGTAGCTGTAACATTCATACCCATCGCTTTGCCCAGCTCGATAGCTGCCATCCCCACACCTGTAGTACCACCACGGACTAATAATGTTTTTCCAGGTTCTGGTTTGATGGTCTTTAATGCACCAAATGCGGTATAAAATGTTTCGGGATAATTGGCAAATTTTTCCCATGATCCGTTAAAGTCGACAGCATATAACTGATTGTCTGGAACTAAAGCATAATCTTGATAGGCACCATCAAATTCACGACCAAATCCCCCACTAATAGTGAATACACGCTGCCCTTTTTTCAAGTGACTGTTCTTTGCTGGTTGATAAACTTCACCAACTGCTTCAATACCAATAACTCTAGGAAATTTAACCGATGGAGAACCACCCTCACGAGTTAATACTTCATATCGATGAACTGAAAACGCGTGAATTCTCATAACAGATTGCGTGTCAGTAGCTTCCGGAATCGGACGTTCCTCAATTTTTAAAACTTCAGGCCCACCGGCCTTATGTACAACGACTGCTCTCATATGTATAACCTCTTTATTTATATTTAACTTTCACTATTGAATATAAACTATGACGTTACGTTACAGTCAACAATTATTATTATATTTTAGACTATAAAATTTTTTGACTTCAAAGCATTTGCTGAATAGTCATCTCCGGGAACAAATCCTTTTTTAAGTAAGTCATTGATATATAGGCGATTATAGAAAAACGAGAAAATTATTCCGATCACGGAAAATCCGAATCCTAAGGTTGGAATTGATACGATGATCTCAATCATGAAAATAATTGCAGCCCATTTCCAGTCCTCCCGAAATACTGCTGGAAAGAATCCAAAGAAAAATGTGGTCCAGGAGAATCCGATTTTGACTGATTTGTTAGCACCCGTATTGGGATTGTTTAAATTAACATTCATTGTGATATCCCCCTATCTCATACGTCTAGATTATCACAAAAGATAAAATCATTTGTCTAACATATTTGTAAGGTCTATTTTGACATTCGCAATTGGAATCGTATTTACCAACAATTCAATTAGATGCTCTCCCGTATACAATTTGCGAGTACTTAATTGTTTCCATTTAATATTTATCGAACCTGAAATATCCCGTTTTAAAAGATTTGTTTTCTTGATGAAAAAATCCTTGTACGAATCTGAATTATTTTTACGCACATAGTGAACTCGATAGCCCAAATACACCGGTTTGGATTTTTGTTCGTTTGAATAAATTCGGTAATTTAATGTCGAGGTCCCACCGATTTTAACTTCTTTCAAATTTGAAGTCAGTTGGACATAATCAATCGACTGTGCTGCAGCTATTTCATAACCTAATAAGGATAAAACATCCGGATTGCCTTGTTTGAATAAAGTTCGTAAACCTCGATTGATGACCCAATCTGAAGACTCTTGATGACCCCAATGACGTTTTGAAAATTGAATCACTAAGTCAGGATGATCTTTACTAATATCGTTCAAATTGTTTGCAACTGATTTTTGAACGTATTCACTATCGTCATAAATCAAGTTTTCTAATATCGGCCAAATTACGGTTGGATCTTCAACATATTGTTTTAACCTAATCCCCCATGGCAGACGTGGTCTAATACCTTCACTGGAAAGTCGTCTGACATCTATGTCTTTGCTTTTTGACCAGTCCAACATTTGTGCTTCTGTTTTTTCAGGATACTTGATCAAAAACGGTCTGATGGCAAATTCACCACTTGAGTATTTTGTTAATATTTCCAATAAATTCATTGAAACTTGCCAGTCATTTAATCCATATTTAGCAACATAATTTGGTAAACAAATCGCAACCAAGCCAGTAAATTGAGGTGCAATTTTTTCAATAATGACTGCTGATTCTTCAAAATTATCCGGCAACTGATTATGAAGGCTGATCGTTATTTGATTACTACGTTCCATTAGTTTTAGATCGTCCCAATTTTCGACCAAACAATCTGTCATGAATTTTTCAATATCAAATTCCCCGTATACATTTTTTAATGAATCACCTAATGATTCAAGAAAATCTTTTGAGTACATATCCTTTAGTAGCATGTTTTCCCCCGTTGAAATTGTCAAAAATTTGTATGGGAGATGCCCAATATTTTTGACATTCGATTTGCTTGATACATTATCCCACAATTGAGTTAATTGACAGGAATCAACATTTTAATTATTTCACAGAACTAATAACTACAAATGCTTGGTATAATTTTGGTATCAAATAAAAAGGGGCAATTTTATGATCACAATCACATTTGTAAATAACCAAACTCTTTCATTAAATAACGACACCATTATTCACGCATATAAACATGACAACACAGTTGATACAATCAGCGGAGAACCCAATGGATATCTTGAAACAGGATACCTATCACAATTCTTTGAGGGTTCAATCAATTCAAAAGAGCTAGACTCGTCCGTTCAACAAATCGGTGTAGCTGGACTACTAGCTGAAGCTGATTATTTTAGGCTTGATGATCAACAAGTTTTCTATAAAACTACAAGTATTCTGTCGATAAGTTAAAATTTCTACCTGATAAAAAAACTCGCAAATTAATTTGTCCAATGAACAAGAGCGCATATCAAGAAAACTTGAAATGCGCTCTTTGCGTTTATCTTCAGACGTGAAATTGTTTTGACTGAATGAAGCTGAATTTTCTAAGTCTCAAACATTGTTCTACTAATTTGAAAAATTATTTCTTGCTGTTTAATAAGCGAAAATCATTATTTTGTAAATGGTATATCACGATCAATTCCTATAAAAACACCATTTCCGTATCCATCTTTTTGAACTTCATACTTAATCCATTCATCCGTTGATACACGATAATAACAATAATCATCGCTACCAACACTTGACCATTCATCAGAAATCCATGATGTTCCTCCTATTAATTTTCTGTTAGAAATTGTACCGTCTGACTTGTACAAATCATATGACTTTCCTGGTTTCAAATTTACCACTACGCTTCCAAGAGGTACTTTTGTAACGTTCTTCAACAAAACCTTATTTGATTCATCAGTTTTATTAGCTTCAATTTGTAAAAAATCTGCATCTTGGGCATCCACCCATTCGTGAGTAGAAACTCGATATTGTATCTTACCCGTTGCATCATTTGTTCGATATTCATCGGTTGCCCAGATTGTACCCTTTCCAAGTTGTCGATTGGCAATCGTCTGATCATCATCAGAATATAAGGCCACATCTTTAGTTCCAACTTTAACAGCGCCATTTTTTTGAGTTATGGACCAGGTATCCTTTGAATTATCATCGTTATCGTTGTTGCCAATCATAGTAATAATTCTTACGTCAACCATAGTATTGTCGGCAGGCTTAATTAGCCCACTGAATTTAGATTTAACAAAATTAATATCATTTGATGAGACAATTCCGTTGTATTTATTTTCAGTTAAGTTAATGTTTGCAAAAGAGTGCCCGTTGTTAGTCATCTTGTAAAGATCAACTTGGTTTGAGTCAAAAACAATTTTAATTGGTTGGTAAAATCTCGTACCACTCTTGGCGTCAGAAATATTTGAAACCGGAGTACTGGTACCCTTTAACGCTTCATCCATCGATTTATATACATTTCCAGCCGTCACTGTAGCCAATGAATCATATCCGACTTGATCGGGGCTACTGACATTTGCAATCACACTAGAACGATTTGAAATAGCACTAATATCAGTTCCCACTGGAATATTCAAATATTTCTCAAACTCTAGGTTTAAGCTATTGATATTATTCATTGCAGATTGAATTTTAGTTTCAGAAGCTGACTCACCTGACACACTTGCCAAGGTAGTTGTACTCGTACTAAGAATTGGTGAAACTGACAATAAAATAGCAGCCGTTAAGCTCGCTGACGTAAATTTTTTCAATGAAATTTCTCCTCGTATTCTTAAAGTTTATAAATTCAAATAATGTACGATCTAATTTTTAAACAATTCATTACAGTTCACAATATGGCAATTTAATTCTTTATTTTTGTTTTAAAATTAATTTACGTGAAATTTACATTAAAAACAGAGCAAAATATTAATGTCATAAATTTTTTTGTTCGCGTCTTCCTATTGATTAAATATGTATTTTGACTAAATTTGATTTACGTTTTGTCAACTGAAATGAATTTCATTTATTTTATATAATTAAACAAATAAGAGAAAAATTTGAATTGTACATCTAGTGTTAGGAAACAAAAAAAGCCGGCTACTTTTAAAAAAGTAACCAGCTTTCGTTATTTAAGGTGAGTACAGGATTAATTAAATCTCTGTAAGCACTGTTGTTAAGGTATTCTTTACGGCAAATGGGGACATTTCGGGGACAAGAAATCTGTGCTTTATTTTACTCATCACTACTCTGTTTTACTCAACACCGCTATATTTTCCACGGTAATAATCAGCATTTTCTCGTAATTTAATACATACCCAAATTAGGAGGAAACAACATGAATGATTTAATTTTAGTACATGAAAGTTACTTGATAGACTTACCCGATTTCTTGAAAGAATTTTTAATTGATCGTAGCACGTGGAGTGAAGATAGATATTATTTATTCTACAGCCGTGATGTTCTAGCAGTACTAACATTATTGCAATAAAAAAAGCCACGCCGTTGAGCGTGGTTTTATTCTTCGCCTGGTAAGTTTTCGACATAGGTGCGGTACAGCATTATTAAAGTAGCCTTGTCTGTTATCGCTAGATGTCCTAAATCTTGAACAACGTGACCAATAGCTAAATCATCAATATACATCTCATCAGAACGGTATGCATCAAGTTGGTCTTTATATGCCTCGCCTATCCACACGCCGAACCTAGCAATAAAGTTTTGTAGCCCTGCGTTATGAGATGCCATTCTATAAATAGCTAAATCATCAGCCATATTAGATAGTGCCATCACATTGGCGTACATCATTCGATTAATGTCAACGTGGTCTTCATTGCGTAAGTTGGTGATCGTTACCCGACTGATACCGGACTTCTCTGCAATGTAGGATGTAGTTAGTGTTTCATCATTTAGTAGTGTATTTATTTTAGCTTCAATATTCATATTAAACCCCCAAAGTTTCTTGGATAGCTGAAAGCCAGAAATCTCTGTCTGTTAATGCTTCTGGGTTTTCTGGGTCGAATGAGATTTCTAAGTCGTCATCAAATCCTTCGATATCTTCAAGAAAGTCAGCTGTTTCTGAATCTGTCAATGTGATTTCATAGAATCTGTCGTTTTCCCAACCTACAATATTTTGGTGTAAGATGGCTCTGAATGTATTTTCATTTTGGTAAACATCATAATCTCCAATGTCTGTTAAATAGTTAAAACCTTCTGTATTTTCTTGAACGTATGAATTGTAATCTTTCATGTCTAGCACCTCTCCCTTACTCGTTGACACTAGTATATACTAGAATGTGGTGCTTGTAAAGTCACTTTACAGAATTTGTATAATTAATTTACATTAATAAACAAAAAAATACCCACACCTAAATTAATAGATGTGGGTAATTTTTACTCTTTCGAGCGTCTTACTGACTTTAATTATATCATGTTTATCCCTTGAATCCAGAACCTTGCTGGAATTTAACTGGGATATATTCATCTGTGGAAACTTGGTAGCACCATCCAACGTTGTTGATATACGTTAACTTATCAACTGTTGCCCATTCAGTACCACCCTTAAATCTAGTATTACTATCCTTGATACTTTGACCTTTTTTATTGTACGCATTAACTCCATAATCTGAACGATAGTTAATTACTACTTTCCTATTGAATGTAGTTTTATTTTGTGGAATATACGTATTCAGACCAATGTAGTAATAAGGCAGTCCAGCGACTTCAATAATACCTGCTGATTGCCAGTCTGTTCCACTTAATACATCTGTACCTTCATTAGCTTGTCCTTCTTTTGTATAAGTAGAATAAGCTTTGTATTTATTGCCTTTTACAGATACAACATTGTTGATTGATTGTCTTGGATCAACAAGCGCTTGTAATTGTCCGGTGTAGAAATTGTCATATAGTTGCGATACGTCAAAATTACCATACGAACCAGCAAACTGGTAGGTACTCCCCCACTGCCATGCGTGATTACTTGAGTACCATTGCTTGCCACTTGCGTTATACGGATAACTGGCAATCCAACCACCTGCATTAACATCCATAACTGAACCTAACCAACTGGACATTGTGTAAACATCAGAACGATATCCGTATTGTTTGATAGTATTCATGAAGGCTTGATTGTTAATGTTGTTTTGGTAGCGTGAAATGCCTTGTTGCTGACTAGCTTCCACATCAGCAACGATTACTGAACCGATTGGCAATCCGTCAGCTTTTGCCATTTGCGCTGCGTAATTTGCTTCGTTAACTGCGCCTTGATACGTTGTGTATCTAGCGAAATGGTAAGCATTAATATATAGACCTGCTTGCTGTGCAGTATAAATATTATTTTTTGCTGTGTAGTCGTGGTAATAAGTTCCTTCGGTCACTTTAGTTACTACAGCTTTAACGCCGTAGTTATTTCTCATGTCAATAAAATTTGCTGTAGTCATATATCCATTATGGTTACTAACATCAACCATATCAGTGTTAGCAGCCTCAGTGTTTCCTACAACAAAAAAGCCTGTTACCAACAGTAACAGACCAATTAAATTAATTACTTTCTTTTTCATTTTTACCCCCGTTTGATGTGTCATAAATAATTCCCATCAATCCGCCTAATGCTAACAGTGAATTGACTACATTCATTATTTCTGTATCCAATCCTGCTGGCATGTCCACACCAAATATTTTAAGCACCTGCTGTATCAGTACCAGAATGATGGACACCACTGATACCCACCAAACTTTAGAATGATAATCTAAAGTTAATTTACCTTTGTTCATCTGCTTGCTCCCAATCTTGAAATTTACTATTCAAGGCACTCATTTGCCTTGTTAATTGATCAATGATTTTACTTTGTTCATCAATTTTCGCATTTAGTTTTATAACTTGTTCTTTCAACTCGTCCCGTTCATTAGTTATCTTATCTAATCTATCCCACATGATATCAGTGTGTTCAGCGTATACAGATTCATTTGAACTTGTGTTCTTTAACTTCTGTCCCCAAACGCCAAACATGCCCGATACAATAGCACCACCAATAGCAGAGATAATAATTTTCAGCGTATCGTTCAACGTGGTATGCCCCAAATCGATTCAACCATCACACGCAACACAATGAAACCTGTGATGATTGTTGTGTATCTGGGGATAGTAAAAGGAACAACTATATCATGTAGTAAAAAGATTATGAAATAGAAGGTCCAAATAAATAGAAGTGTAAATGTAACAACTGCCTTGTTTGCCTCTGTAAAGTGCTTCGACAATGATATGAGTGTAACGTAAAATCCCACAATCATTAATACGATAGCAAACGGTGGGTCATCCACGACTTTGACGAATGCGGGCATGTGCAGAGGTTGAACAATAAAATTATCTTTGAACCCGAGCGACATTCCTAGGATAAAAGTCTCTAGCCCCGTGATAGTCCAGAACCTGTTCTCTCGAACATATTTCATGTCGTCACCTTCTTTAGTAGAATTCTACAGAATCAATGAGTGGCAATACAGCGTAATTCGCAGATCCCATACGTTGCCATAGATATCCATATCCAAACGTAATTTCTACGGTAATGTCTTCTAAAATGATCAATTTTTTCTTTCATATATGTCCACCGCTATCCCGCATCTCTTTGATCTACATATTCATTTGTAGAAATCCTGAAGCCATTAATGGTATTACCATTATTATCAATACCATTAATAGTAGCGTCTACATAGAAAGTGCCGCTAATTGATCTAGAAACATTTTGTAGACAATCATTATATAATCTTGGATTTGAGGCTGTAATCGTTACATCATTATGATTACCCTTTATAACTTTAGTCACATCATAACCTTTGATCCATTCATCAGTTGAAATTTGATAATAGTCTTCTCCGTTATAAGTTCCATAGTGTGACACCTGGAAATCTTGTCCTGCTGGTATCGTTCTTCCAGGCACTCCTGATTTACTAATAACTTTTGTATCTCTAATAACACCAACTTTTTCCAGGTTAGAACTAGTTGCTTTTATTCCAGTAATAACAGTTGTACCAGTATTTCCTCCGCTATTTCCAGTTGTACCAGTATTTCCTCCGCTATTTCCAGTTGTACCAGTATTTCCTCCGCTATTTCCAGTTGTACCAGTATTTCCTCCGCTATTTCCAGTTGTCGTATCACGACTATCAATATATTCATTTGTAGAAATTCTATATGCTGTAATATCTCCATAAGTCATAACCATATCAGCAGGATATGGGACCACAGCTAGAGATCTAGATACATCCTTGCCACAGCTATTATAAAGACGTGGTGATGTCGAAGAAGGTGTAACTGTAATAATCTTTGGTGTTACATACGTCACCTCATTTGAATATACCCATTCATCTGTGGATACATGATAGACAGTTTTATTGTTTAAAATAGCTGAGGCATCGGTTGCAAAATTTTCTCCACTATCTAAAGTACGTGAAACGGTCCCATTTCCAAGGTATGCAGTTACTGTACTTGGTGTACCAACGAAAGAACCTGATGGTAATGACCGTTTATTAGTAACTTCTCCATCGCCCTTCAACTTCTTTAGCATTGCATCGATTTCGTCTCTAGTATAATAATTTAATAATTGATCTTTAGTTACTATGTTATTCTTAGCAATCTGATCTGTAATATTATCGATGGCTTGTTTCAATCCATCATATTTATCAGTTGCTTCTTTTGAAATATCATTAAAGTAATTGATTGTATTTTTTACTTTTTCATCGACTTGAGAACTAAAAGTATCGCTGCCAATATTCAAATTATAAAAATCGTTAGGTAAAACGTCTAAATTAAAATTGATTGTCGCAATAACTTGATCCTTATTCTTAACTTCGATTACACAGCGTTTGTACTGTCCAGCAGTTGCCATCGCCTGTGAAGATAATGCGATCACAACTCTTCCTGCTTGCCACGTATCGCTTTGGTCTGCAGAAATTACTTTGATCTTATCTCCAGCATCTAAGCCATATAATGTTACAGATGAGTTATCCTTATCTAACTGATGAGGTTGGTTACCATCATAAAACCATAATTTCAATTGTGGACCATTTTCACCCTGTCTAAACCGCTTATTGAATGAATATGTAACTAGATCTACTTTATTTAAATCAATTTTGATATATCCATCTTTAGTGATATCAGGGGTTACTGGCAACCAAGTATCTTGATCCAAGATATCTTTAATATTTTCGTCCATTTATTTTTCCTCCTTGTAAATAAAAAGACTGGTATCAAGTTCGTTAATAAAATCATCAACGGCTTGCCAGTCCTTATTAAATATTTCTATATATGTTTTGTTTAATTCTAATTGCTTAGGTATTTCTAGATAAATATGTTTGAACTCATCATGAGTCACTAAATTAATAACTCCTGCTTCGTTTAACATATCTACAGTGTTTTTTAATACTTCATTTAATAATTGATAATTATCATATGAATTATTGTATAATTCCACATCATCAGAACTATTAACTAACTTTTTAAAGCCTTTTGTGTAACTTCTATCAGTCATATATAAGCTCTGCAATAACCTGTATGCATTACTAATGTAATCGGAAATCTGGTTAAAGTTATCATCAGTAATTGACAAAAAACCAAAATATTTAGTCTGATTATTGATACTTTGTAAAGTTAACCTCATAATGCGTAGCCTCCATTAAAATACCAGACAGTACCATAACCGTCATCGCCTCCTCCTGCATATCTTAGTACTTTCCTTTCCTTTTCTATTTCGATTGTCATGATATCGTTTCTTATATAATGATGACCCATATCACTATCTGACGAGAAACCAGGAATTTGAGCATATTCTCCATCCTTTGGAATAGCCCAATTTGGCAAATCAAGAATGTCTTGGTTTATCTGCAACTGATCAATAACGCCGAAAACTTGGATGAGATTATCTATTTTCGTGAATTGTAAGTATCCTTCGTTCCCATTAAGCAACTTAGTGAAAGTTTGTGTTCTAATGACAGGTAAATTAGAATTCTGTAACGCCTTCTGTACTGCTGTGTTGACAATACTGGAAGCCTCGTCTTTCGATAAATATTGACTTGTATCTGGCACTTTGATTCCAGAAATCTTATTGTCTACCTCGGAAATTTTGTTATCAATATCAGCTTTGTCATAATAATTACTCATATCAGGTTTATGCGCTGCGATTGCATCAGTTATTGCTTTCTTCATTTCCTCAGTAGTCGAATAATTAGAAAAATCTACAGAAGAAATTTGTTTAATTAGTTCATCCACATCAGCTTTTGTGTAGTAGTTTGATAAATCTGCTTTTGGAATTTTATCGATGATACTGTCAATTTGTTCTTTGGTATAGTAATCGCTTAAATCGGTTCCTGTTGCCATAAGCTCTTTAACTTCCTCCTTCGTATAATAATTTTTTAAGGAATTCTTGAACGAATCAGAAAGTAATTGTTTAATTTCTTCCTTAGTAAAATAATCAGTGAGGTCAATATTTGTACTAGTGCCTTTAATTAGATTGTTTACGAACTTAGTCAGCCCTTCAACAGAATCATCATCGGCATGAGTTTTTGCATATGCCCGATTACCTTCAAAATCAGAGAGCTGCATTATTTTTGTCATTTAACCTCACCTACTTCCCATAACTTATTACTTTGATTATTTCCATTTGAATTATTCGTAATGTTACTAACCTTAGAATCAATTAAATTAGTAATTGTGTTTTTGGTACTATTTTCAAGATCAAAGTAAGTCTGAACCGTATTGTTAAAAGTAATTTGCTTGACCTGCTCAAAGTTGAGTAAGGCCTTTTTTATTCCCACAACTGTAACATTAGTATCTAAGTTCAACGGTTGAACTTTTAACAGAACACTTTCACCTTTAAAAAAATCATCGTCTCCATAATAGGTAGAAGTTAATGTGATCGCTGGTTCAGATTTCATCTGTGATAATGCTGATTTCTTAGCATCATCAGCGTTCTGTGATTTGTCGTCATTGATATCTTCTCCAGCTTTTTCACCGAAACGTGCAATAGAATCCTCATCTCGCACTTCAAATGGTGGGAAAATATACTCTGGTTTACTTTCTGTAGTATCAGAATCGTTTTTCTTTGTGTCATCAGATTTAGTTGTTGAGTCATCCGAACTATTATCTGAAGTGTCAGTTTTAGTGGCTTCTTTTTGACTTGGATATACCATTGCAATGTTTTGTAACTCCGTGGTATCCGCAGATAATTTAACATCTGATGTATCGTGATAGTAATGAATTACTCTACCGTTATCCTTTTTAAATTCAGATTCAGACCATATATCAATATGCCGATTATCAAATGTATAAACCGACCCTTTCCATGAATCAGTAATTTTACTCAGCACATCTTTTAAGGAACATTTACCCATATTGTCAAATTGAACTGGCTGAAAATCTCCATGAATTTCATAGGTGAATCCACCGGTCTTTTGACCATTCTTAGTGACATAATCAAATAATCCTTTAGGTGTAAATCCAAATGAACCGTCCATACTTTCGTTGGTTCTAACATAGGTGCATTCATAACCGATGTGTGTGGCTTTAACATCTATAGTATGTGTTGAACCTGATAGTGTTGGTTCAGATGTTTTAATCACGAATTCTTGACCATCTGCGATTATATGATTCTCGTTAGTAAGTAGGCTAAAAGCTAACGAATGATCATCAAAAGCTGTAAATGACAATTCATAGTTGCTATTTTTTTCCCAATCAATGATAAAAGTTTCAGGTTCGATACAATTATTCAGTAATTCTTCATACTTACCGGTACGTTCTTTAACTATTATTTTTTCAGTCATTAGAAATATAAAAACGGAAAACTAAATGTTATATCTGGATTGTCTAACCCAGATACAGTGAAATGATTATTTCCCTTGACCAGACTGATTGTTCCGTGGTCAGTGTCAATGCCACAAGAAGTATCATCTAAAAATGGATTGATACCATTAATAGTCAGCGTTTGGCCATCCGTTAATCCTTTCTTATAAGTAAAAGTTTCATTCGAAGTAGTATTAGTTAAAACCACATTATTTCCTGTACCGGTAATTTTAATCACTAGATCATGTCGTTGCTCCAAAGGCTGGATATCAACATCACTTGGATTATAAACATTAAAGTCATTAGATTTAAAATGATATGAGTAATCTTTGTCTCTTGGAAGATTTAACCCTATTTGGTAATTTCCATTGAATTTAAATATCTCATCTGAATTAACAATTGATTGTCTAAAACCTGACAAATTATTAAATGTGACTGAAAAACTCTTTTCTGCATAGTCCACTCTTGTCATCGTAAATGGTTGTGGATAGCAATAAACCACCAAAGCAGGGCTTACCGAACTCCGTAATCTCATTACCGCACGACTTGAAAATAGATCATAAATTTTATGTTCTAAAAGATCGAGCTCATATGCATTTCGAGCATTTATTAAAAAATCAGCTTGAACAGTTGTGGCATCGTAAGTAATGGCGCCTTGTTGTATCTGACCATCAATACCTGTTGGAGTATATGTATTCATCTTGGGCTTAGGAGTGCCATTAACCAAATTTAAAAAGGCAAACTGATGATTAGCAGTAATTGCAATCTCCGGTTCGCCTTGTTTTTTTATGTATAATGTCTGCATATTAGATACTTGCATAATTAATAGCCCGCCTGAAAGTCATGCATTCTTTTTGAACCTGCCATTTGTTGTAAAAAGCTGTCCATTCCTGAACCGCCGTTACCATTGCTAGAAACGATTGCAGAAAGAATATTTTTCAATAATGAATTCTGCTCTTGTGTAGCCATTAATTGGGACTGCATCGTATCATTTAATTCATTATTTTGATTTTCAGTGTTGGGTGTTGACTGACCTCCATTCATATATTGATTTGCTTTAACCATTAAATCTAAAGCTCTTTGCTTTCTATTCAGTGGGATAACTACTTCAGGCCCAGCCTCGCCAACGATTGCTTTGGTTTCTGAGGAAACGAAACCACCATTTGCCATACGCCTGTGACCTTGAGGTCCAGAATGCAACCAATCAATTTTAGATACACCCCAAATACTTGTTGGACCAATAGAACTTTGCCATGCACTGTTATTGAAGAATGCAAGTAACTGATCAAAAGGATTCATAATATTATGGTGTCCTTTGACAGCATAGTAGTTGAATGTTGGTGGCGTATATTGCAAAATACCGCGGGCTTCATTACCTCCAGAGTTAACATCATGAATTTGTTGAACGATATTACGACCACCAGACTCTGACTGGATAACTGCTTGCAACATCTTAATGAACGAAGCACTCGGGCTAACTTTCATCATTGCTGCTGCCGCCATAATCATTTTAGGATCATAATTACCACCCATTGAGAAATCCATACTTTCCAATTGTTTCTTAAATGGTGCTGAAATAGCCTTTAAAAATCCATTAGACAGTGCAGTACCAAATTTTCTTTCAAATTGACTGCCATCAAACTTAGTTTTGTTAAAGAATTCTTTCTTTAACAATTTAAGTGGATTCTTTTTTATATCATCCAAATGATCTAATAAGTAACTCATCATATCATTCTCAGCATCACCTTTACCATTGGCGTGATGTGGAAGCGAGTTTACCATACTCATGAAATTCTCTGATAAATGATGCGGTAATATCGATGTTTCTGGTGATAAATATCTGATCTCCTCGCCTTTTGTTCCTACAGGATATATTCCGTTTGATTTATCATAAGCAAGTTCATAACCTTCTTCTCCAACTACTGCTAATCCACCAGGAGCGCCTGAGGTACCAGTTGCATATTTAGCCATCCCCAGTTTCTTTCCACCAAATGCACTTATAACAGTATTTACACCGCCAATACCTTTGTTGATTTTGCTTATCACACTTGACATGGACTTTGAAGCAATACCAGGAAGTTGGTTAAATCCACCCTTAAATGAATTAACGACTTTATTCAACCAACTCTTCCACTCGCTCATAAACGAATTTGTAAAGTTCTTCTCTCTCGACTTCAGCTTGTTAGTATCGCTATTAAAAGTACTTACAATTGTATTCATTCGGCTCTTCAAGTTACTATTTGCGCTCTTCCAAACATTGTTCCAACTCTTCTGGAATGTTCTATCGAAGGATTTAAGACCTTTCTCAATAGTCTTCATTGAATTATTGAAACTAGAGGCGAATGTATTACCCTTGGTGGCCTTGTTTGCTGTATCAATTTGTTTCTTTAATACAGTACCAATATTTGTTTTATTAAGAGTTTTTGTTAATGAAGTAAAATCCTTTTCTAATTTTCCAAAGGGATTTGATTTACCATAGCTTTTAAGAAATTTATTGAGAGTGTCGAATGCTTGTCCAACTTTAATTATTGGTTTTTCGAATTTAGTCCAATTTGGAGTACTCTTCTTGATACTCTTGTCCAAATCCTTAATCTGCTCAGCTAATTTATTTTTCTTGAGATTCTTACTCATTTTATTCAAGTAATCATCTAATTTACTTTTCTTAACCGTAGATTCAAGCTTTGGTAAATCCTTATTCAGCGCTGCAAAGGCGTCGGTCTTCGCCATTGATTTAGAAAATTGAGTTAATGTTTTGAATGCATCACCAACTTTTTTAATTGGTTTTGCCATCTTATCCCAATTTTTGCTGGAACCCGATAATCGCTTATTAATAGAATCTAGATCCTTGCTAGGATCATTCTTCTTCAAGAACGATTTAAGATCTTTAATGGCGTCCTTATAATTCTTGATTGGCTTAACCATTGCTTTAACGTTTTCAATATCTTTCTTTGAAACATGTGTGGTTGCGACACTCTCAACTGCATCTTTGGTAGAAGTTTTGGAAGATTTAGATTTTTCACGCTTATAATCCTTAATCTTCTTATCCCATTTATCAAAAATTGCTTTTTGCTTCTCAAAATTCTTGGCAGCGTCTGCATCTGCCTTCTTTTGATCGAAGTTATTTTCAAGTAAATTACCAAAGTCCGCTTTTTTATTGGTGTTGTCCATGTTTTCTTTGGCGTTCTCACGTTTCTGTTTCATGTACTCTAAAGATTTACTGTCATAAAATGTACCATTTTTAAGCAAGTTACTAATGCTAGGTGCCGCATATTTTCCAATTTGGTCTCCCAATTGTGAACCAATCATTGCACCAACTGGACCACCCAGAACTGCACCTATACCAGTTCCAAGCGCAGTACCAACTGCTTCTCCAGACTTTGTAACTCTTTCCTGAGGATTCTTTGCATTAATAGCACCGACAACATCAAACCCTACTTCCACAGCGCTCATACCTAAAGCAAACTTACCCATAGTAGATTTGCCCATAGCCATGATATTAGAACCCATTTGACTTGAAGAAAGTTTTGTAGAAAGTTTGTTGTTGAAACTTGTTGCGGTATTATCAGCTAAATTGCTTGCTTCAATTGGTAAGTCACTTTTCTTCAAAGATCCAGACAGTTTGCTGAACAATCCAGTTATTTCGTTTAGTTTTAATGCAAAGTTGGACATTTTATTTACGGCCCATATAGCTGCAATCGACCCGCCAATTACCTCAACAGCAGTCTTATGTTTTGCTAGATTGGTAACAAATTCATTCATAACATGTAAAGGATCTTTTGCTTTCTCCCCGTTAGAAGAAACAAGGCCAAAAGCACCACCAATTACTTTTAATGTTCCAGCAAAAGTATTCCAAACACCTTTAGCCAAATATCCAACGATTTTTCCTGTACTAGTTACGATTCCTTGAACATCTTCATGATGTTGACCTAAATAACCAAAAAAGGCCGCAACATTATCAGTCAAATGACCGACAGTTTTTCCAATTCCTTGAATATCTTTTTCAAATTCTTTTGAACCAGCACCTTTAGCGAGTTTATCGCCAATTTGAGTGATCGCAGGAAGAGCGTTAGAGGCGATTGTCATAGTAATAGAATCAAATGCTTGCTTTAATCTATCTAATGCAACTTTACCAGTCTTACTATTCTTTTCAGCCAACTTAGCTACATAGTTATTTTTTGATGACTCTTCGACTTTTTTATTCAACTCACCTAGCTGCTTGGCATTATCAGCTAAAATCAATCCGGCTTGTTGTCCTGTTGTACCAAAAATACTGTGGAATAAGTCAACCTTACTTTGTTTACTCATTCCTTGTGTATGTTCATTCAGCAGACCGAAAATGTCAGTCATCGACTTGAGTTTTCCATCTTGTCCAACGAAATCCTTGGTACTCAATCCCATCTGACCTAAAGCATCAGAAGCACCCTTAGTTGGAGAAATAAGACTATTAATTGCTTTTCGCAGACCTGTACCCAATGTGTTATCGTAAAGGCTCTTTATCCTTTACTTCTTATGCTTTCACATAAGTTCAGACTATATCTCGGTCTCCAACTTTACTTGTTGAGATCTTCCGCCTTCGTGGATATTTCTCCATACAAAAAGAGCACCAATTAAGTGCTCTTTGTTTAGGTTACTTTATCTAGTCGTTACGCCTTCCGAAAGTTTCCTATTCGGCTTGGTTCGGGATCAACATATGATTATCTAAGAATTCATTTACTACTTTTCTAAAATCACGTAGCCTTCCCCGAGTTAACGGAATTCTTTTTCAAAAGTATTTCTACTTAAGCGGCCAGTGAATAGTTATCACTTATAATAACTATAAGTTTAGCCTTGTCTGCTTCAAGCCCATTATTACTTAAGATACCCATCGCACTAGAAGTTTCACTTAAACTAAATCCAGCTTGATGAGCTGTTGATCCTACATAAGACATTCCAATTCCTAAATCAGAGAAATTGGTAGCTGTCATATCGGCAGCATATGCAAGGTCATTAACCGCTGTCTTGGTATTCTTAATCATCCCTTTTGTGGAATCAGTTCTCATACCAAATGCTTCTAAAGTTTGCGAAGATACTTTTACAACGTCAGCAAAATCGTCACCGGATGCAACAGAAGCTTGTAGTTCAGAGCGCATTGCTCCTAGTGCTTGCTTTGAGTTATAACCACGTTTTACAAGATCTTGATATCCTAAAGCAATTTCATTTTGAGATTTACCATATTTCAGTGCATATTGCTGACCATCTTTTTGCATCTCAGCAACGTTTCTTGTAACTTCACTAACTTTTTCTCCACCAGTTACAAGTAAATTGCTAGTAACCTTAGTAGTATTTTGTAGTTCAGTAGCGTTTCGTGCTCCGCTTGCTAATGCAGCACCCAAAGCCGTACCTGCAAGTGTTGCAGTTAAGGCAAGATTCTTCAAATGAGAAGCTGTATTTTTAATGGAGTCCCGAGTCATTGATAGAACTTGCTTACTTTTACCAACGTTCTCTCTGAAACCAACAAAGTGTGTGCCAGCAATTCCCAATTGAGTGCCTAACTCACGATATCTTGAATTACTTCTGCCTATTTCAGCACCAAGCTCATTGACACGAGTCTGTTGCTGTGAAAATTCTTTTGACGTTGATCCACTATACTTCTTAACATTTTGAAGTTGTTTGGATTCTTTTTCATATAATGAATTTAAATCAGTAATTCGTTTCTTGAGAGCTTCTCTTTCAGTTGAATTGGCTTTGATACTTTGGCCTTCAGCTTTGTACTTTTCGATTAGACTATCAGTGACAGATTTAGTACGTTCAAGAGCATCTTTTTGTTTCATTATTCCTTGATTGTATAAATCTAAAACATTCTTAGCACGTTCTTGTTGCTGAGACATGTTGCTCATTTGTCGAGTTGCATTATTAATTTTGCTGGCCAAATCGGAATACTTTTTAGACCCTTCAGATGTGGAGGTGTCCAAAAGCTTCATTTCATCTTTAAGTCTATTGATATAATTCTTCTGACCTTCAATGGAGCGATTGAGACCGTCAACCTTTGACTTATATGCATTTTGGTAGTCGCCATTGGCTCTCAAGACCGCTTCATTTGCTTTCCACTCTGAAGTGAGAGCACGTACTTGGTTTTTCAATGACTTGATTGAGCCTTCCGACTGAATGGTATCAATATGAATACCAGTGTTTAATTGCATATCTTTTGCCATTTATTTTCCTCCCTTCTGGAAAATTGATGCAATTCCACCCGTTCGAATGAAATCGCCTAAATTCATTTGTCCAACGTCATTATTTGGATTTTCATTTTTTCTTTTTTCACTCATAACTTCTACAAGCAAAAAATAAGGCTGAGATTCTACGGTTTCGATATCCCAGCCCATGTTTTCCATTAAGCCTCGTTCAAAATCTAAGAATTCATTTAAAACCTCTGAAGGAGCCACATAATCTGACTCTTCTACTTTTTTGGGTCTGTATCATCATTAGTAATTAGATTTGAAATCTTAGCAGTAGTCGCAGCTACTTCTTCATTTGATAATTCTTCTAACTTTGTGAATTCAGCATCACTTAAATTCAAAGTTTCTTGAATGAACTCTAAACTTGCATTTATTTGTTCAATAGAAATATCTGTTAGACTTGCAGTCGCATCAACAATTGCTGAATAGTTATCTTCATTGCCAAGATCTGAATCTGCTAATTCTTTGTATTCATTCATTTTTACATGTGACTGTTTTTGTGTAAGCACGTCTTTCTTTTGAAATTCCAATGCTAGTCTGAAATTCTTGACTGACTTTTTAATAATGCGTTTCTTTCCTAAAAATGTAATTGTTGCTTGTGTCTTTGACATATTCTCTCCTTATCGTCTCACGTTTCTCGTCTCTGTTTATAGTTTTAATATACAGTAATGGTCAGCTTATTTAGAGGTATCATAATACCGTTAATAACAAAACTACCCGTTGCCTCGTAGACACCTTTCTTGCTAAACTCACCCTTAATCTCAATATGAGAACTAAACAATCCATCGTAAACTTTTTGAACATATAGTTTGCCTGCTGTTGGGTCACTAAGGTACAAATGTACATTACTGATGTCCACACTAGCTACGTTTGTAGTTCCGTTTTCATATTGATACATAGGATAAACAATTTTGCTAAGTCCACCACTGGTAGTAGCGTTGACTTTATCAATAACCTTTCTGGTCTTGAAAATCAATCCTTCTTCCACAGCGGGGGCGATCCAGCGATACGTTGTAGCACTAGATGGTGTCTTAACCGCCAACTCTGGCGAGTGAGCAAGGTGATTAGCGGGATAATTATCATAAGCAGTCATTATCTTGTAATCAGTATTCGGGGAAATTTTATCAAGTGTAAACTCCCCCGCTTTTAATTTTTTGCTTGCATTTCTCCGTTGACAAATAAATTCATTGGTTTAGCTTCATCGTCATCGTATATCTTAAGTACCATGTGGTCATTTGAAATCCAAACGACTTCAGGAGCTTTAGGAACATCCAATGCGGAAACTGAAACTGGCAATGAGTAATCATCTAAAGCATATCCATTAGAAGAAACACCTGTGAATTTTAATTCACCGCTTGCCATTGATTGAGCAGTGATAGTAATTTTAGTCTTATCTTCTGCGTCTTGAGTAACTGTAAAGGCACTCTCATTAGATGATGCAACTGCAAATTGCAAATCGGCATTAACTAACTCAACATTATTTTCCAAACCTAAAATATTAATTACTGATTTATCACCAGCCGTTAATGATAGTTTGGTTGTTCTACTACCACCGGTTACGGCAATAATTGACCTTGCTGTTGGGTTAGTAAAAGTCTTAACAGATAATGGTGCCGACTGGTCTGACTCTGACCCATTAACAATTTGAGTTAACGTAAATTCATAAGAAGTATTCGGTGTAAGTTCATTAACGATTTCTTCTTTAGTAACGTTCTTTTTATACAACGTTCCATTTTTATAAAGATTTAGTTGCAAAAATATTTACCCCTTTCTAAAAGTCAACCCGTCTTGATGAATAATCACTAGACAAGCCACTAAATGATTTATCTTTCTTAGTACCCAGCTCTGCATACTTATCACTAAGCCTTTGAAGAACTGGTTTTGCTGGGAGTTTCCACGCCGCCAGCATTAGTAATTTTTTGTCCAAATACGTCCATCTCATACTTATCAATATCAAAATCATCATCTTCAATAGCTTCAACATATGTTTTGCCATCATTTCTGTCTACTGCAGTAAATGTTAAATTGTCTTGCGAATAAACAGTTGTATTTGTGTTTGTCTTTGGATCAACGTTACCTAAACTAAATCTTCCTTTGAGAAGTGCGATTCTAGCCTTGGCTTTTTCATTTTGTGCATCATGTGAAATCAGTTCAAATACACAATAAGGTGCTTCTGTATCTGATGAAATTGTTTGATATCCATCTTTTGTATCCATTCCAAGAATTTTTGCACGAACAGCTTTATCCATTGTATTTGCTACAAAGGCAACTGAGATATTTCCTGTACCTTTTCCTGGAGTCTTCCAAACTTGGTCCGATCCATTGATTGGAGTTGTAGTAGGTGCAATGTTTGTGATAGATGCACTAACCGTTGAACCAAAAGTTTTGCTATCTGGTCCGATATCAAAAATATTTTCTGGTTTGATTGTTTCATCATCAATCGCGTTATAAATACCAATTCTTACTCTTTCAAAACCTGATAATGCCATATTAAATTTCCTCCGTATGTTCGTATTTCATAGTTCTACTAAAAGCTCCCGTCACCGGATCAATATCTGGATAAGAGTCTATTTGGTAGAAGTATTGTTTTTCCAATATTTGATTAATTTTGTTTTGTGTATTTTCGTCATCCGTATCACCACGATAAAAAATTTGTATTTCTATCATTTGATCCTTAGCTGTACTGATATCACTTGCACGATTTGTAAAGATATTATGTATTTCAGATACTAGGACGACTGTTTTTTCAACATCCACATATTGCTGCGGAATGTTTTGAGCAAAAAAATTGGATGAATCAATTTTTAATTCATCCGAGTTTTCTTTTAATATATCTAAAATCACATTTGAGACCATGTTAATCTCCATTTAATTGTCTATAGACTTTCGCCTCAGCTTCTAAAACATCATACTTACTCTCTTCAATTGAACGTTCTTGAAAATGAAGTCCTGGAATGTACTTAGTACTATGAGAATTTTTACCTTTCCCACCATGAGCCATATAGCCATCATTTAAAAATCGTGCTATATAGCCAGGATTTTCTTTATCATTCTTGAATCCAACAAAAGTGGCACCATCTTCAGATTTATATCTCATTGAAATCGATTTAGACAAATCTATCTTGGTATCTCTTGAATGTTTTCCCTTATGAAGAGAATTGTTCATATTTTTTGTAAGCAGTTGTTTATAAACTTCTGCACCCGCCTTTGTCATTGCTTTCTTTTGAGTTTCAGTTGGAATTAATTTACCTAGCTCGTTGTCTAACTGTTCTAAGCCTTCAACTAAATCCAATTTTGTCATCTCTTTTCAGACTGATAAGGTCATACGCATCAGCAATATTTTCAGAATCTGGGTTATAGTCTGTTATTTGATAACTCTGATGGTCTAATACTGCGTACTTAGCACCATTTAATCCCTTTGCTTGGTGACGTACGATTACTATTACATCGAAACTATCAGGGGTTCCAAGCAATGTGACTTTTTGATTCATAGTAAGTGTATATAGACCACACCAAATGGTGTTGATAGGGGTTAATACTGGTTTGTTTGTATGCTGTGCAGTTTCTTTATTTCCTACACCACATAAGGAAAGACGTTTATTAAGACGGCTGAAATTAATTCTTTGAACCATTTGCGCCACCTCGTTGCTCTAAATCAATATACTTGCCTCTAAGTTGTCCAATGATCGAATAACTGACCAAGTCGACTTCACTGACTGCGTTTCCTACAATTGCCGAACGATAAGTATAATAAGAGCTTGCAATTGCAATAACTACCATTTCAAATTGATCCTTAATGTCGGCAAGCTCATAAAATCCTGTCATAATGCCATCATCATAACCAATAGCACCAATCACATAAGATTTGGCAGCGGAAATATTTCTCTTTAAAATTTCGTCATCTTCGTCTCCATCAACACGTAAACTGAGCTTAAGCACTTGCAATAACTTATCGTCATTCATGAAGTGACCTCCTATTCAGCCTTAATAGTTGTTTCTTTATCATTTGATGTTAAAGAAATCTCACTAGGCTTTACTGGGTGTTGGAGTTGTTGTTCCAGCCAAAGTTAATAAGAAAGCACCTTCTGAATCAGTAACTTCCGTATCAAAACGAATATTACCGGCAAGAATTTGGCCGTATGTTGGATTATCTTGCCAACGAATAGTATTTTGATTTCTGTCAAAGAATGTAATAGCACGTGGGTCACCAATCCAAGCAATGGCATCACCAGATTTTCCAAGCAATGTATCAGGAATACGAACTAGGTCTAATCCTAATAACATTTTGCCTGTTCCTTGAGCAATATTATCTTGTAGTAAGTAATGACCTTGCTTGTCTTTTAATGTATCAACGGCTTGAATAAAGCTTGAAGTAGCGACAATCTTAGGCATATAAGCTGGGTCGAGCTTTACATTGAGAATTTCTTTAATTGAGTCTGTAATGTCATCTTTTGATGAAAGTGAAACAGGTGTAGCTGTCTTCATCTTTTCAGCAATTGCTTGATTAGTAGTATTCAAGATTTGTTTTTGGATATATTGACCAATAAGACCAGCAACATCAAAGTCTGTATCATCAATCATTTCTTGAGAGATTGGCAATTGTCCACGATATGTAGCTACCTTATAATCGATTGACTTGAAAGTTGGATTGGCTAGTGTTGGATTTTGTTCCAATTCTTCAACAGTATGGAATACGGCATCAACTTTATCCTGTACTGGATATGTTCCAGAAGCAGTTGTTACTGAGGTATTTTGTACAAATTGTCTCAAATCATATTGAGTTTGCACTGGTTGTTTAGGATCATAAACAATATCCTTTGGAACAATAACTTCATTACCGACTTCCTTGACACCATCACGTTTTTCACCACGTGAATGAACATAGGCGTTTAGTGCTGAACGTACTTCTTCTTGTGGCTTAACAGTGATCTTGTTTCTTACTTCTTTATTTTGAAATGTCTTTTCTGGCATTGATCTTTTATCCTCTTTCTTTTTATCACCTTCATCAGATGATTTATCTTCATCCTCTGAATCTTTCTTATCATCATCGTTATTCTTAGTAATCATGCTCTTAGCACGTTCGATTTCTTTGGAATTTTCAAAATCTTTAGTAAGGCTTCTGATCTCTTCCATTTTTTTATCTTTTTCTTCTTGTGGTGCATCGCTTCTGATGAATTTTTCTGCTTCATCAATTTTTGTTTGAATTTCTTTAATATCCATATAATTTACTCCTTAATTTGATGAGTTCTAATTCAGAACCCAATGATTTAATTTCTTGTTGCTTAAATTTATCTAAAGAACGTTTTGATACAGTAGTTTCTTGATAGGCAGGCATTGGTGTAATAGACAATTCAAATAGATCATCAATCTCAGTAATATGTCTAATAGCGGTGTCAGAAGCAGTATTTTGCCAGCTGTCATTTCTAATGGTGAATCCAAATGAGCAACCTTTTAAATTACCGTTTCTAACATTTTCTGAAACATCACTACCAAGCGTCGTATCAGGAATTTGGGCATTAAAAAACAGCCCTCTATCATCTACTTGAAGTGATAAAGTGCTGCTATCTGTTCTTGCTAAAATGTTGTCCCAATTGTGGTTATAAAGTAATTGAACCTTACTTAAATCAACACCATCTAATGCTGACCTATCAACATATTCAATAAATCCGCCTAAGTCTTCACTTGGTTGGTCAAATATAATTGCATAACCTGATAAATTATTACCATTACTCTCGGCACGCTTTTCAAGCTTAAAATCACTATTATTAGCTACTCTAATTTCCTTGATTTTGTTCACTATCATCACCACCCTTCTCCGTTACCGTTGTCTTTGTCACAACGGGTGGTAAAGGATTATCAGTTTCATTCATTGCCTCTACCGTCAATAAATCTGAATTGCTCTTAAGTAAAATATTTTGAGCGAGTTCCGAACTTATAACACCGTTCTTTACAAGATTGGATACTCTATTTTCCACTTGTTGGCCATCAATGTCAGATACTTGGTTAATATCGTAATCAATATTTCCGTTAAGTTTTAAACTGAGCTCAGATTGAACACCCCTTATATATCTACCGATAGTTTGCGAGTACTGAATAGCAACTTGTTCAATATTTGAATGTTCACTTTCTGTACCTAAATAATCTTGGGGAACTCCATATACTTTGGCAATCTGATCACCAGTCCAATCTGTAGAAGAAAGAAGCTTAGATATATCCTTATTAATTTCTAAAGATTGGTAATCTTCCAAAGCATCTAAAACGATTGTATGTCCGTTTTTAGATGTCTCTTCAAATTTATTCCTTACGCTATTTCTAATTTTAGGGTTGCTTAAATCTCCACGGTTTAGTTTCAAAATACCCGATATATTAAGACCATTTTTCATCGCGTCTAAAGCTAGTCCCTTATTAGCATCTTGTAATTGAAGTTCCTTAGATAAAGCACTCAAGGGGGAGATTCCAACTAATCCCCCGTCAATACTCATGGTCTTCAAATGAATTATCTGTGAACTGGGAACATTATTCATATCTGGTTCTTGAGTATCAGGAAATGTTAAATCATAAGTTAAGTTCTCACCATCACCCGACTTGTAAATATTAACTTGAGATGGTTTCAGATACTCCAGATGGTCACTTCTGTTAGATTTATCACCCCAAATGTAGGCATAAGAATTTCCTGTTAGAAGCATTTGTGCATACATTGATCGCCAAAAAGCAAAGCTATTAGTTAAATGACTGGGATTAGTTAATACTTTTTTAGTAAAGCTATTATCCGTTTGAAAATGTACACTGGCCATATCTTCAGAAAGCTTATTTACAACTGCAAATACATCTGAGTATTTCAATGCTTTAGTAGCTGACACATAACCAGAGTTAAATACTAGCTGGCCATTTCTCAATGAATAACCTAATTCATAATCTCCACTCCCCAACATCTGGTAAGGCTTACTTGTTGGTCTTAATGATCTGAATAACATGTGCTCACTTCCTTTCTACCGTTATTAAAATCATTTTTGGGGTTTATTTAATATGTAAGTGACTACGAACAAGCTACCAGCCACAACATAATTACCAATTAGACTTCCAAAATGATAAGAATTTACATCGACAATCACTAAAGCCAATAAAAAAAGCACGGTGTCTATGTTTGATAGAAACCAATGCTTCAAATTATTTAATATTTTCTTCATGTTGTTCTCCTAAAAACCAAAATCATCCGATTCCAAATAATCCTGGATTGCTTGGTCACTATATTTGCTAAGTGGATCATCACGGTCACGCATATCATTAAAGTAATACATTGCCTGATACATTGCGTCGATCAAAGCATCAACCACATCAATTTTCATTGATTGTTTTGATTTACCAATCTCCATACCAGCCTTATTTTCACCAACTTCCGCATTCAGAAGGGCCTTTTTCATGATCTCATCATCTAAATGTGTCACATTTCTGTGGAAAAAACTATCTTGAATATATTTGATAGATTCAGAAAGGTTATAACTAGTTTGTCTCAAAGGTTCAATCGGCCAATCAGTCTCATCGTTTAGTGTTTGAATAAAATTATTAGTTCTCAATGCATCATAACCAAAGAACTTAACATTTAAATCCCTCTCTTGAACGTAATTAAGTAACCAATTGTATACTTGATCAAGATTAATTAGTCCACGCTCATTATTAGTGATTGTAGCGAACCCTAAATCTGCAAACTTTCGATATTCAATGCCATCAGATTTTTCTTTAGCCTCAATGGAACCAAGTAATTTCCAAGGAACAAAGGAATGTTGTTCAATGTGAAATAGGTTTTGTCCATTCGACCGATATGGATATATAAAGGCAAGAGCTGTGTTATCTGAAGTTAAACTGGCATCAAATCCAATATATACATCTCTACCCTTAACATCAAAATCATCAATAGTAGTTGAATCCCAATCTTCATTATCAATGTATGAATTAACCTTATGATCCAGCCAAATATTTAGATTTTTGTTTGCAAAACTAAATTCTTGCGAGTTGATACGTTTAATGTCTAATTCTCGCTGCAGACCAGAAATAAGACCATCATGTTTATCTGGTAAATCCAGCAATGGATTACTCTTTACCCAGGTTTCAGGTTTATTGATTTCATCTTCACTATCCTGAGACCAAATAAGGGCCAATTGATGGTCGCCTTCTCGCTTATCATCCTGTTCCATAGCACGAATAACAACATCTTCTTCTTGCTTGAAGGGAACAGTCGAGTCGGGGTAAGCAGTAGAAATTTGAATAAATTGAGAATTAGGTGTGTTAATTTGACCAGAAGTAATTTTGTCGGTTACCACGCTATGATTAGTTTCGCCAGCCTCATCGAATATAGCTGATAAGAAGTGATAACTATCAAACTTGCCTGACTCAGCAGACAATTGTAATAATCGATTATTCGTATTTCTTTGAATAACCCGATTAAACTGTACGTCCATGTCAGTTTTCTTCTTATATTCTTTAAATACTGGATTAGTAGTGGTCAATTGATTCATCATGGTTGAAATATAACCGTAGATTTTTTTGGCTTGCTCGGTAATGTTACTTGTAACCATTAGGTCTTGGTTATTCTTTCCGCTGGCCTCGATTAAATATGCATAACAAGCAATTATCGCACAAAGATAGGTTTTTCCTTGTGCTCTAGCAACAGACACTATGACTGAACTGTATCGCTTGTTCTTATTACTATCTCTCCAACCAAATATTTGACATAAGATAAAATTCTGCCAAGCCATTAATGCGACAGGCTTACCTGTATCGACATTGGGACAAATTTTTGCAAAGTTCATTACCTGCTTACACTTTGTTAAATCATAATAAAAAGGGAAATTATTCGCATTATTTTCAACACGTTTGAGATCCCTTAAATGTCTGTAACAAGCTAATTTAATATTATAACCAGTAGTCCTCTTACCGTTTAAAACTTCAAAGCAGTATTTTGTTCCTTCATCTTGATATTTCTTCTGTATATCTGTGAAGTCCTCATTGGAGTACTGCTTCAATAATTGTTTTTCTTTGTCACTCTGTCTTAATTTTGTTAAGTCCATAACATTAACCACCAAACGCCTTCATCGCTTCATTAATATCTATATTGTTATCCGATTCCGTATTAGCATTCTGTGAACGTGAATTATAATCGATACCTAAAATCATGCCTAGTGATCTTAAATTTTTTGTAGCTGTATCAGCAACGTTAACGGCTGGATTCTTTTTCAAATTCCCATTTGAATCCTCATATACACTTCCATATTTCTTTATAGTATTAACTGCATCACGATGTTCTTGATATTGCATACAAAACAATTCAAAGTTAGTACTGTCTAAGGATGTAACCATACCTACCTTATTTAATTCAGGAGCCAACTCTTTCCATAATTGTTTTGCATATTTCGGCAAGTGTGCAGGTGGTTTTTCATTAAGCTCATTTAATTTCTTATTTGCCTCTATTAGGGCCTCTTTATTCTTGTTCTGCTCTGGATGCTTTGGATCTACTACTGCTAAATTGCGCTTCCGCCCTGCATTTGGTTGCTTCATATCATCACCTCCTAGGTAAAAACTTTTGATTTTGGGGTTATTTTTTTAGCTCATGCCCACTGTGCGAGCTGTCTCCCTTGCGACAGTAGGCCGGGGGCTATTTTGAAAAATTGGGTAAGTCAGAAATATTTTTCAATAAAATATCTTTTTTAACTTTTTGCTTATCATTTCTATAACCAGTCTTATAAAATCCTTGTTCCCATTCCGTCTTTCGTCTATGGCATGAATAACAAATCGTTGACAGATTATCCACATCCGTTATCAAATCTGGAGCAACTTGACCTGGCACAATGTGATCTACCGTCTTGCTGGGTCTAATAATGCCGAACCTTAGGCAATACTGGCATAAGTAATTGTCTCTCGTTAATACATACTCACGTATCTTCTTCCATTGCTTTGAATGATAGAACGACTCACGTTGTCTTCGTTCTTCTGATTGACTACGTACTTGCTTGTTATAAGACTTGGTATGTCTCTTGATATGTTTACGTTGTTCTTCCTTACGTTGCTCATAGAGTTGTATATCGCTCTTATGGGCATCACAGAATACTTGTTCACGTGGTACTAATGTATGGCAACCAAGATGTTTACATCTACTCATCAACATTGGCAATACCATCGATGAAACCAACAATAAGACTTAACACTACTTTAAGTATGATTGGTAAGAACGCTAACCACCATGACCACGTGATGAATGATAGCAGCTTAGCAACCACAAAGATGAGAGTGAGTAGTTCTAGAAAGCCTATGTGCGATGTATTATTATTATTCATTTGTTTTCCTCCTAATAAAAAAAGATTATCAAGGCATACCTTGATAATGTGTAACGTGCTAAAAATAACTATTGCAATCCCATTTTAATAAGATGATGTCGATTGGAATTATTAAGATAAAACAAAGGACACCCCTAAATAAAGGATGTCTTTTTTTGTTGCAATAGGAACGACAGGACTCGAACCTGTGCCGTTTCAATGCTCTACCAACTGAGCTACGTTCCTAACGATATCCATTCATGACTGATTACCGCTTTGTGGTTTGAGACCAAATAATCATGGACAAGGCCTAGATCTAATTTAAATACAACCACCTGTATCGAGAGTGTTACCAGTCGAGCTAGCTTGGCCACGTCGGCACAACACACAATAGTCATGCACCAAACGAATGGTGCCACCTGCCAATGTGGAACTTAATCTAATGACTTCCAAGAAAAGAGTATAAATATGTTGATGCCCTTTGGCATCAATAGCCATATGTCGAACGAACGATCATCACGTTTTCGTGTGGACTTAACCAATGGCTTTCCTGTTGAGGAGAATAAAATTAATTAGGGATGATACTAAAAAGTATCAATGGATAGGTATGGAATCGAACCATACAAGACGTGCACTCTCGACTTACTAAATAGTCGTCACCGAATCGTCTACTATTCATAGCGTTTACCCTTTACGCCACTATCCACTTTGACAGCCGTTATCATAAGCTGTCAAAAAATAGCAAAGAGCTAGATTTTTACGTGTTATCTCACGGTTGTTTTTAAAGAACGGTTTCTGCAGTTAGAGACAAGCTGTCTTTGTGTTATAAATATTTTATTTTTATTTTGGTTTTATAGACTATCCTTGTCTAGATCTGTTTCTTTAACTCTCTACTGATTAAAATTCTGTATGCCTTTGTTGAATCGTCGTCTTCTGGACTTACCACACTTATTTGTGCAGCTCGGTTTGTTGCTGACCAATTAGTTGGAAGAAAACCGTTATGTTTCCTTCGTTCTTCTTGCTTAGCTTTATAAACCGCCTTGATTGCAGGAACTAGTCTTTGGATATTTCGTTCAAGCAAGTCGGTTGGTATTCTTACAAACTCCCATCCTGGACTTTCTTCATTTAAGGCGTTTAGAATTTTTACATCTCTTTTTGAATCTTTTATTTGCTTGTAGTTATTAAGCATGCCATCAATTTCTAAGCACACCTTTAAATCTGGAAGTAAAAAGTCTACTCGGTAATTAAACACTTTGTACTGTGCTTTCATCTGAATTCTATTCTTCAATAACTCCATAGCTGTCATCATTTCATCAGATGATTGAAATTTATTTAAATCCTTTAAAGCAAATTGCTTAACAATCTGTGCTTCTTCATAATAATCATCGTTGTTTGATGATTGTCCAATCTGATGTACAGCCCTATCAAACATCAATACAGTTTTAAGTTTTAGATATTCTTGTGTAATATCATCATGTTTGCTTATGTATTGATCTCTGCAAAGATCATGAAATGATAATCCATCATAAGTAACTAAATCATCATCTGGAATTTCTTGATGGCAATTCCAACACTTTTTCATTCTGTTACCTCCAGATTTTATAGCCGTAGGCTATAATACTATAATAAAATTTTTGGGGTGGTATTAATAGCGATTCTAGTACCACTTTAGCAATATCCAATTTGTTTACCCAATAACTCAAGAAATTTATACCGTTTGCGGTAGATTGAGGTATGTGAACATCCCATGATATCCCCAACTATTTCCCAGTCATAATAATCATTCGATAGGTATTTCAATTCGTACATGCGCTGTTGCTCATCAGTAAATTGTTCAACTGCCTTATCACCAGCTACCTGCAATTTTAATAGCCACTGGAGCCGAATATCATTCTCACGCTTGATAACAATTTCTTCTTGTGGTCTGGATATGTGACTAGAACGCCCACCACCAATATTTTCATCAGTCTGTTTCCACGGGTGATCGAGTTCTAGGACACGAGTGGCAATTAAATTGTTGATGTTCGTGTAATCTGAATACAATTCTTCCAAATATGCTAGTTTACGTTTCGATAGTTCAATAATTAGTCACCCCCTTGGTTTGAATAGAAAATCGTATATCCGAATAATTATTGAATAGAGTTTCATGATCATTTCCGTAATCAAATCACTTACCCCCTATCCACGGGATTAAATATCATCACTGTTATTCTCCCTGACATAGAAACTATCAACATTTTTTAAGTTGTAATAACCTTTTGTTCCATTTAAAAGTTCCACACATAGCCAATTATTTGAGAGTATTTTCGTACTCACTGCTTTTTCTATGACTTCTCTGGCAAACTTTCTATGATCTTTATAAATCAAAGTTGTTGTGTATGTCTTTCTTTCACATTCATCATCAAATAGGTTATCTAACATTTCGCTCACTCCTTAAATCACGTCCACACATAGGACAATATTTTATTGGAATTTCTTCAGCAATACTATGACTTTGAAATACTTGATTATCAAGATCATAGTCAGGAATCCATAATGGTGTTTGACTTGAGTTTGGATAGGGATCAACTTCTGCATTAGGATCATATTTTTTCAATTCGTTTATTAAGCTTTTTACTTTCATTCTTCAACCTCGTACCCGTCCAGAATTGCTCGGACGCATTGAATTACACGATTATCGCGATCCTCACCAATCCAACGTGTTAGGCATAGAACTTCTTTGTCATCGTCTACATAAAAATCATGAACTTCTCCAATTAGCGCTTGAATTAAATATTCTTTGTTTTGTGCATCATTCGTTATTTTTACCCAATCATCGAACAACCTTGGCATTTTAACTGGTGTTACTTTATCAATAGCTGTATCAAGAGATTTCAACTGTTGATCATATAGGCCAGTCATTAAATTTTGGTCACTGACTAATTGTTTTATCTTGAGCAAGTCTTTTAGAACTGATTTATTGTTCATCATCTACCTCCACAGTGAACTGGATCAATCGCCCATCAATGTTTTTCATTAGTCTTCTACCTCTTCTAGCATTGGTTCGTATGCTGGGTTAATTTCTAACCATTCCTTTTTGGTCTTTTTATCTGGTATCCGTAGTTGACTCCAACGTAAATTGTCCAATAATTCATTGTAATAAATATAGTGATCTGTGGCTTTATCATGAACAATATACAGTTTATTAGGAAAAACAGCAGTTCCCATTACCACGTTGTTAATGTCTGCCATAAGATCAAACTCGTCTTCATGTCCAATTGCGAAATATTTTGCCTGCAAGTTTTCGACACTGTGGGTTCTTGCTATGAGTAGCTTACTTATTGCGTACATAGGGCTATCGTAAGCTTTACTGAGTTCTTTTAATTCCTTTAGTTCATCTGCCGTGTAATCTAGCTTTAATTTATATTTCATTGTTTTATTCATTGTCTGCCTCCAATAGTTTTTGGTTCTCGTGCAAGTTCCCAACTACAATATCTTGTGCAATATTTATTCCACCCGACGTTCAAGAACTCCTCACCATGATAAAGTGCATACACCATTTTATGCCTCGCCTTTTCTTCGTAATTTGTGATAGCTCTTTCGAGCGTTGACTCTTTTACTAACTTTTTTCCAACGTAAATCGCTTATTAAGCCGTCCTCAACTGCTGTTTTTAGTACGCCTGTTTGTATGCTGAATATCCTGCAAATTTCAGTCTTTGGAGTACCCTTGTCGAGCTGTTTTTGTACTTCGCTCCAGTTGTATTTGTAGAATTGTTCTCGTGCTTTGACTCGCTTCCGTTCTTGCTTGTGCATTGTTTCAAGCCTTGCAAGCCGTGCATTTGTAATTCTTTTCCACTTCGTATCATCAACTAGACCTTGATTTATTCCATTTCTCAAACTGCTAAGCGATAACCCGTTGTTATCGGCAATATCTGATTTCCTTAGACCCTTGTCAAAGTCCGCTTGAATAGACTTCCAGTCATATCTATTTTTTGCCACATAATTTTGTTGTTTATCTTGATACCACGCTTGTGTTTTCTTCAACAAAGGGTGGTCGTTTGGAATGCCCATGATCCCACCTTTATATTTCCGTTCCAAGTCGTAAATGATTTCTAATGCCTGTTTTTTATCCATGATTATGCGTAAAAGTCGCTTTGGTACTGCAACTCCCTTTCATGAACTCGGTTGTAGTTGTCTAGCTCTTGCACTGTTTCGTCGGAAATCTTCAAGGCGTCCGCAATGTCGATAAATGAATATCCGTTTGCTCTCATTTGAAATACTGCTAAATTTTGATCCGTCATTGTTTAACCTCCTAAAATGGTAAATCGTCGTCGGTAATATCAATGGTGTTTCCATTGTTTGCAAATGGATCGTTGTTCTGACTTGACAGTTGTTTTCCGTATGTTCCGTTTGCATTCATTCCGTTTGTTTCCTCATACGACTTTTGACGTGGTGGAATATCCGTCTTTGTTGGTTCTGATTTCAAAGGCGGTTGTGATTGAGTTGGTTCTTGTTTTGTGGGTTGTTGTTGAGTTGGTCTTGATCCTTGTTCTTGATCGTGTGATTTTGGTTCAAGCAATGAAAAGTTCTCTGCAACTACTTCGGTTACAAAAACACGGTTTCCTTGGTCGTTTTCATAAGTTCTTGTTTGAATACGTCCGTCAATTCCAACAAGTGATCCCTTGTGAGTAAAGTTTGCAAAGTTCTCCGCAGCTTTCCTCCACATAACAACGTTGATAAAGTCCGCCTCACGCTCTCCTTGTGAGTTCGTGAATGTTCTGTTGACTGCGACTGTAAAACTCGCTACGGCGTTACCGTTTGCCGTATAACGCAATTCAACGTCCCTTGTTAATCTGCCAACTAATACTGTTCTGTTTATCACGTTTATTCGTCCTCCTCGTTTTCATTTATTGTTGATACCTTGACCTCAACCCTCGGGTTTTCGTCATAATCTTTGATCGCTACTAGTTCGACAATTTGCCCGTCGTCAAACCATGCTTTTTTGAGTCCGTCGAGTATTGATTTTGTGTAGTTGTCAATATCAGACTTGACCGCAGGTCTAACTTCGTGATTTGCTCGTCGTTCGTGTTCTTTTTTTGAAACTGACTTCTGTATTCCTCTGTAAAAATGCAATTCAACTCGTAATGGTTCTCCACGATCAAAAAGTTGTTCGTCGTTGAACTCTGCACGATATTGTTCTTCGATACTCGTCTTGTACTTCGTATATTTCGGGGTATTGTACGTTCCCCACCTTGAAAACCTTGGACGTGGTGCTGCAACAGGTTCTCCCTTAATCGTGATTTTCATTAACATGTTCTTTCAACGCTTTCAGTAACCAATTACCCTCAACGAGTTGTTTATCAATGCTTTTTTTAACTTCTTCAAGCTGTGAAATGCCGAGTATGAAATTTTCTTCAAGATTTTTGTCCGCAGTATATTCTGGGACTTCAACCGATAACCGTTTTATTTTGTCGAACTGAATTTTTTGAACTTTGATCGTGCTTGTCATTACGTCGTGAGCAATCAACAACTCATTCATTGCGTGTGCTTTGCTGTCTGTGTCCACGTTGTGAATTATCTTTAAATCATTAATGAACTTTTGATCTTCCATTCCTACACCTCTCTCATGTCTTGACCGCCAAACACGATCACGTTTTCTGGTTTTCTAGTGAGCAAGCGACTTACTATTTTTCCGTGATACATTCGTTGTAGTTCTCCGCCTGCATTGTTTGTTGTAATGATATTTGCTTTGTTCTTTCGATAATCGGCTATACGGAACAACACCTCTTGTGTGAACCGTGTAGCAGGTTGAATGTCTGATCCAGTTACAAAACTGGTTTCACTTCCCAAGTCATCAAGGACGAGAACGTCGCATTTCTCGATACATTTCTCTAGTCGGTAAACGTCGTTCTTTTCAATGTTGAATTTATCAACAACCGCTTGTCGTTCGAGGTTCACGAGCATTTCCACACTCACAAACAAACAAGTTATGTCGGTATCAAGTGATTTCAAGCCGTTTAGAATGCTGACAGCCAACATTGTTTTTCCTCTTCCTGCTTTACCGGTAAATAAATAGTTCGACGTGTCCCCTTTGTATATCTTATTTGCGATATTTTGAGCTTGTGAGAGTTCTTCCTCTTGCTCTGGTGTATCTGTTAGGAAATCATCAAACGTGCTTTTGAGGTCGTCTGGATCACTCACAAGAGAGCTGTTAAACATTCGATACTTTTCTTGTGCTTTGTATTTTTTCGTGATCCGTATTTCGTCCTGCTTTCGACGTTCCTCCATGTCGATATTTTCCAAGTCAACTGTGATCCCTCGTTCTTTTTCAACTCTTTTGAGAATGTCACTCATGATCGTGCCTAAGTTCTCCATGTTGACCTCCTAATAAGGTAATTTGTCGGAGTCGTCAACCTCATATGGTTGTCCTTTGCCCCTCGGTTTTTGTTCTGCTTTTACGTCGCTTAATGTGAACAAGCTGTGATCGAGCCAATTTTTCAATATGCCGTCTGCGTAGTTCCAAGAGAGCTTGTTGCTTAGTGCTGCCTTTTCAATTGCAAGTTGAACTATTTCGTTTGCTTCGCTCTCGCTTGTTCCTTGGTTTACAAAGTCATTGATCCGATACTCGATATTTTGTTGAACATAAGGGTTCAACACTCCAATGGTTTCTTGATAAGAATTGAAAGTATCTCGGAGGGAAACAACAGCAGAAATTTCCTCTTTCTTTCCTTTGCTTTTGTTTTCTTTTGTTTTCTTTTCTTTGCTTTTCTTTTCTTTAGTTTCCTTTACTTTACTTTGTGTACTAATGTCATCATTTACCCCACTTGAACGGGGGTTATTGTCAACATTAACTACACTTGAAACGAGGTTATTGTCTGCATTAACTAAAAACCGCAATTTTTGCTGTTCTTTTCGACGTTTTGTTGCCTCCAAAAATGTTTGTTGAACTCGGCTACTTGTGAGGACGTTGTGATCGTCGAATACTTCTTTGCTGAATGTGTCATATGAAATCAATCTCTCGATTAACTGATCCATTTTTTCGATTGTCATTCCGTCAATTCGGTTGACTAATTGCATTTGACTCAACTTATCCCACTTCAAGAAATAGCCATTTCGGTAAATTGCTGTTAATAGGTACAACAGAGCAACAACGCCCTCACTGCCGAACTCTCCCATGATTGCCTCGACTTTCTCGTTCGTAGGAAAATCAACGTCCATTGGAAAGTAGTCCATGCCGTTCTTGATCGGTCTTGCCATGTTGCCCTCCTAACTGATTAAATCGTCCATGCTTGTAATGTCCCTCAACACTGCTGTTTGTCTGCAATAAGCACATTTACCGCAACGCATTGGTTCTTTTAAGCCGTTTTTTACCTCTTCGACTCTTTGCTGCATTTCTTCGATTTGATCCCGTGCTTGATCCATTCTTTTTGGTGGTATCGAAATCACTGCTTTTGCAGGAATGTCTTGTTTACTGACTGCGATAATATAAGGCGTACACATGACTCCGAACTTTTGGTAAATGAGTTGTTGGTACACATACATTTGCAACGGATAGTTGTATTCGTCCATGAATGATTGCCACATTCTTGTGTCCTCATTCCAATACTTGCGATCAATCTCTCGGGTTGTTTTGAGGTCGAGAAAAATCTTGCGTTCAAGATTTAGACAATCAATTTTGCCTTTCCACTTCACGCCGCCAATTTTTCCTTTGACGATAGTTTCTTTATCTCCCACATAGAGGTTGTTAAACATAGGATCGTCCGCAAGAGTTGCAATCATTGAGTCTGCGACCTTGTAATCTTTCAACAACGTTCCTTTTTGAGTAAGCATTTCGCTCTCGTGATCCTTAATGAACTTGTCGTGTGCTGTCTTGCTTTCAAAGTACGAATGTAAGTAGTTTCCGACTAACAAAGCCTTTGCGTTTTTATCGGGTTGATAAATGCCCTTTAGTTCCGCCATTGTTGCTGCTTCGCAATTCATGAACTTTTTGAAGAATGTTGCTGATTGATAATATCTATCCGACTCAATCGTGTAATATGTTTTCTTATTCAACACTCTGTGAATTGCTAATTGATCCATTGCTTGAACCCTCCTCTTCTGATCCGTTGATTAATTGATCCAAGTTGGTTGCAGGTTGATCCGTTTCTTCGGCTTGTACTTCTTTAATTCCATTGGTTTCCATTTGAACGTTTTGTTCGTCGTTCTCATAAGCTGTTTGCATTTCAACACTCATTGGTCCCCATTTACTGATAAGGTTTCTTATAACGGTTTTTAATGCCATTGCGTCGTAATTTGAAGCCCAAACTCCTGTTGGTTTTGCTTTTCCACTTGTCTTTGAAAATTGCTGTCTGTGATCGTCAATCATTTTTCTAGTCCAATAGACTGTCTTTTCAAAACCACTCTTTAATAAAAAGCGACCTGCATATCCAACCGGCTTTTCGTCCCCTCTGTCCTTGAAATTAGATTTGTAAACTAATTCCTCGGTCAATGGATCATAACTTTTGAACTCGTCCTCATATACGGGAACTGCCGTTAATTTTTCGTATTGTCCTGTTCTTTGTGCTAATTGGATATATCCTTTGTAGCCCATTTGTGGTTGTGCTTTGCCACCGTATGGAACTAACCACATGTAACCGAGGTTTTGATTAATTGGTAAATCTAAACTAGCAGCGACCATTGCAGAGGCAACGACACTCATTTGATCCACGTTTTTAAGTGATTGGTTACTGTTAACAACGTTAATTAGTGACGTGACAAATTGAGCTGATTTATTACCTAATACTTCCTCGAATTTTTCTGAAATCTTTGGTTCTTTTACCAGTGTTTGAATTGGTAGTCTTGACAATGCGTTTGCCATTTTGTGATCCTCTTTTCGTTGATTTGTGATAAAATACTGATAAGTTATTTTTTATATTTACTCGTCCTGTGCCATTGCCGTGGTACGGGACTTTTTTTGTTCCCAATACAAGTTGTAAATATCTTTTGTTGGTACTCTCTCAAAGCCCCAACGACCGACGTTTACAACTCTCGGGTATCTTGTTGAACAACACTTTGTAATTGCTGTGTATGCCAAGCCCGTTTTGATTGAGGCTTGTCGGCAACTTTCGAAAATTCCTTGTATAATTCCGTTCTCGTCGAACCAAACTATTGAGGTATCTTTTACCGAGTAACCAAACTCGTATGCTTTTCGTCTGCGTTGATTTTCACTTATCGTGATCCATTCCAAATTGTCTGCTCTGTTGTCTTTGGTGTTTCCGTTTAAGTGATCCACAACAAGCACTTTGTCTATTTCCGGCTTGGTGCAAAACAACTCGGCAACTAACCTGTGAACGTCAAAGGTTCTGATTTTTCCGTTGTCATCTTGAAAGGACGTTTTCAAGTAAGCAGTCCGTCGTCCGGGTTTTGACAACTTCTGAATTTGTCCGGTTACTGTACTTTTGACTCTTCCAAGGTTTGAAACCTCATATCGTTCAAAATTAGGCACTTTTTTCCATTGCTCCATATCTACCACCCGTTCTCTTCGTCGCAAGGTTCTGCACCGGGGTAATATGGTTCGCTTTCTTCCTCTGTTTGAGTTAGTGATCCGTATCGTGTTTCATCTTGTAGCCATTCGTCAAAACCGTCCATTGCTGTCACTCCTTTTCCTTAAATGATTCCAACAATTAATTCAGAAGTAGCAAATACAATAATTAAGGTTTATCTTTCAAAAGCAGATACAGTAGTTGAACCTTTGCTTTACAACTTCTTAGTTGATTTTGCTTCCGAAACAGCCAAGAAAATTTTAACGGGTTCTTAACCCCGCACCGGGAACAATAGTTATCTTCTGGGTAAATCCTCTTCCCACAGTTTTTACAATTTCTATTTAGCACTTCCTAACACCTCCGGGTGTTTATTTTTTTAATACGATAACTTCGTAGTGTTCTGGCATGCTAACTGGTTCACCGTGTTTCTTGACTAATTCCCAATCCCGATATTCTCCACATTCAAGAATCTCTGGACTTAATGCCAACATCATTTCTAAGTGTCTAATCTTTTTCTTAAGATCTTTGATCTCATCCATTACTCGAACCACCCGTTCATGAATTTTTTAGCTTTGCTGCGTGCGTGAATCATTACATACCTAGTAATCAAAACACTTGATAGCATAGTGGTCATGAATGCTACGAACAAAAAATCTAGTGATACTTTAATCATCTTGATTTACCTCCGTTTATTTCCGAGAAATATTTCTCCATAAAAATTTTGAAGCCATTTGGTTCAAAGCTCCAATGTCTTCCGTTGTCATTGCTCGAGTAATGAACTGGTCCACCGTATTCATCACTTAGCAGCTTCTTATATTTAGGCTGGTAAAATATCTTCTCCTTAAACCAGTCCATTTTGTGATGGTAGCGATCAGTGATATCTTGCGTTGTCCACCAAGTTCCTGCATCCGCATCATGTTTAAGCTGTTCGTATTCTGCTTTTGTAATAACAACTTTGTCTTTTGGAACTTCCATTACTACGGTTGCCGTTATTTTTTGCATGTTCATAACTCCTACATTCCAAGAATTTTTTCAATTTGCTTTCGTAATTCTCTAGATTTAGGTGTCATGTCACCTTTGATTGCTCTATTGAGTTGTTGAGGATTTGCATTAATTTGTTCTGCAAGTTCTCGTTGTGTAATATGATTTTTAATAAGTGCAATCTTGATTGAACTTTCTAATTCATACGCAACTTCTGCAATTTTTTCTTCTGGCATACGATCAACTCCTTTCTATTGTTATACTTTGGTTATGCGAAAATATTAGAGGTTAAATTATAATGCGTTTAAACCAGGATTGTGTTCGTGACGTTATGCTTTATATTGAAGATAAAGCTGTTTTTGGAAAATTCTTGTTCCTAGACGAATTTCTAGAAGCAAGTGAATTATCCAACTACGAGAAGGATACAATTAAATATGTTCTTGCTAAGTTAGACGAAACCAATTACTTAAAGTCATCTATTCAATGGGTGAACGGTGACATTTATTCATTTAGTACTGGCATGATTACTTGGAATGGTCATAAATTTTTAGACACAATTCGTGATAATAAGGTATGGAGTAAAACTAAATCCATCACCAAAGATTTCGCGTCTGTTTCTATTTCTTTGATTGAAAACATAGGATCAAAAGTTATTGCCGAGATGATTTTGAATCAAATGGGTAATCCTTAACTAGAAACACCCGACCGTCTATATATATGAATACTTTTTTTGAAGGCTTATATCCCGCTCGTTGTAGGTCTTCTTTTACGTTGTTCTTCTTCCATAAAACCAAAGACAAGTCGTTAGTATGACCGACGCTCAGCGGTATCCATTGGTTGAAAAAATTTTTATAAAAGTAAATGAAATCGTATCTTTTCACTGATAGGTCACCTGCTCCATCCATTAATTTGTTCATCAAACGTCTATAAGATTTTTAACTGCTGATCTGCAAGAAATTTATTTACGAAGTATTGTTGTCCTTTACCGGTAACCTTAGGTGTTTTAGTAACGACAGTTACCCCATCACCGTTAACGTGGCTCGATTCCTTGATCTTGAACAATCCCATTTCCATTGATTTTTGAGTTGGAGAATTATAGTCAGTACCTTTACGCTTAATCAGATAACCGTTGTCTCTCATCCATTGGAATAAACGTCTTGCACCTGTATCAACGCCATTTCCTTTGATGATTTTGGCAAGATCACCAACTAAGATAGTGGTATGTGATGTGGCTACCGAATCCGCAAATACTGCTTTCGGTTTCATTAACTCAAGTTGTTCTTGTTGGTCTGCTGCTAAACGTAAAGCCTCGGCCATTGTCGACGGAATTTTGAAACCACCTGTTTTGATTTGGTCTTCCATCTTGTTAAAAGCTTCAATATATTGCATTTTGAATTTAAGAGCTTTCTTGCCTGTGAATCCCATTGCTAGTAATGTGAACCCATCTCGGTTCATGTAAATTACGCGGTATGGTTGTCTGTTTTGAGGATGAATGTATGTATCTTCGTAAAATAGGTCTGCCCAATTTTCGGCCACCCCCTCTTTTAAGTTGTCGATCGCCTCTAATACATGCTTGTGGCTTTTATCAAATGTTTCCGCAACTTGCAAACTACTAGTCACTGCCTGTTGGTCTTTCATAATTACTAAGTTATTCATGTGAATAACCTCCTGTTTGATATACTTCTCCTTAGAAAGGAGATGATAATAATGGAAATTGAAAATATACAAGCTACAATTTATACGTTCTTTCGAATCAAGCATCAATTAGAAAATCACAGCGAATTAAATCAAAGATCATTTGTTTTTAAAAATGATGGAAAACTTTTGATTGCTGATTGGATAAGTATTAATTCAGAGAACTATGACAACATTAATTTGAATCTGGAAATTTATAAGGGATCCGAATTCAAAGAATTCAAAGAACTCAAAGATAAGATGAAAGATGGATTGATTGACCACATGGATTCTTTAATTGAAGCTGTTAGCAAAATTAATATGAACCATATTAATTTCACTGAAAAAGTTACAAATATTGAATTCTTAGAAATTCCTAACAAGAAATTCAAGTATTACAAATTTCAAGAAAACTTTGACTTTGTCGGAATTATTTAGTTTTAAAAATAGGATTCATATGTTGTAGTCTTTCTAAATCTTTTTGAAGTTCAGCAGAATCCTGCTGAGCTTTTTTTATTAGATCCATAAATTCGTTTCCATTTTGTAAAGCAATTTCCATTGATGCTCTTCCATATATGGAACTTTCTAAAGTAAATTCTTCATCATTCATATCTTTCACCTCCTTTCTGTTATTTGTTCATCAAGTTGTTGACAAATTATTAGACTGAGTCTAATATAAAGGCATATCAAATAAGCAATTTAAACCCTATTACTACCGCAATTCTCGCCAAAGCATTGTATCGGTGGTCGTGTGTTTTTGTTGCTCAATTACTTGATGAATTAATAATAAGACTAAGTCTAAAATTATGCAAGTATATTTTTAGTCTAAGTCTAATTATTAGTCGTCATATATTGGAGAAAGCCTATTATGACAACGTTAGATAGAATTAAAAAAATTTCAAAGCAAAGAGGTTTTAGTCTTACAAAAGTGAACGATATGGCTAATTTAGGTACCAACACTATATATTCATGGAAACATAAAGAGCCTGGAATTAATAATCTTAAGGCTGTTGCTAATGTTTTACACGTATCTGTAGACTACCTATTGGGTAAAACGGATGATCCGGATATTAACGCTAAATCTAAAAAAGTAGATATTAAAGATGCTATGCAAGATGACTACACCATCATGAGCTATGGTGGTAGAGAAATACCACCGGAGGAATTAGAAATGATTAGACGTATCTTAGATGGGGGAAAATAATATATGAGTGATGTTACAACTTACTTACTGAATTACGCACTAGATAATCACATAGGATTCGAATTACTTAATGGAATAGATTCTGATTGGCCTTCCTTAGCTATACCAGAACGTAACATGATGTTTATTAATACGAATTGGTACAAGCAAGAGGAACTACCAATGGTGGTAGCTCATGAGATTGGTCATATGCTTAATGGTGATTCTTGCTATATGTATGACAAGTCTGGTGTGGGGAAGATTAATGCTGAAAGTGCTGCTAATAAAGTAGCTATAGATTTACTACTACAATATTGTAAAGATTATGATATCCACTTCAATAGCTATATTATGTTTCTACAGCAATTCTGTATTCCATTGAGATATGAATACATTGCCAAAAGAAAAATGGTTGTAATGTGATTTTTAATACATCCCTTCTGATACACTTATACTGATTAAATATATATTTATGGAGGAAATTATGAGTTTAAATATATTTGGAATGATACTTGATGTTGCTATCATTGCTATTCTTGCTTATGCACTTTTAAAATTTTACAAAGGATTAAACAACAATAAAATACCATTTGTTGCTTTAGTAATTATTTCAATCATCTTGATTGTCCCGTTGTTCAAAGGAATTACAGCCAATGCAGAAGAAATTATTAATCCAACACCATTCTTATCTGTAGATACTAAACATATAAAATTGACTGGAACTAGTCAAAAAGGAATATTAACCGGCAAAACACTTTCGAATGCAATGGTCACGCTAAAGGATACTTACGGAGTCGATAAGAATATAAACGTAAAAGCAGATAATAAGGGTAATTTTACAGCTAAAAATTTAGACAATAATACTGATTATAAAATTGTATCTTCAAAAAATGGTAAAAAGTCAAATTCAGTAAAAGTTTCGGTAAGTGATATACCTGATTCTGCGTATACAAAGTTCCATATAAAAAATGCTAACGATGTGGGAACACTTACTTTAAATAATGGTAATGATAATACTGTTTCAGTGAGTGGAACTGCCTCACCACATTCAACTATTAAAATTACTGATCCTGATATGAACTATTCTGTAGTTAAAACTTTACATGTAAAATCTGATGGTAAATGGGCTACTACTTTAAATGGGCCTGGTACAGGGGAAAATGATAAAAAAGAAAAGGAATATGATTTTTCTGCAAAAGTGAAAAATAGAGCTACTAAAAATGATGACTCTATTTTTATTGAAAATCCTAATCATAAAAAGAAGCAAGACATTAAATCTAATACAGCAAAAAGTTCAGATTCTGAAACAGATGATTCATCTTCATCAAATGGTAAAGTTCCTACAGAATACAAGTTAGCGCTACTCCGTGCTAATAGATATGCTAAAGTTATGAATATGTCACAACAAGGAATTTATGACCAGCTTACTTCACAGTTCGGTGATGGTTTTTCAGCTGAAGCTGCACAATATGCGGTTGATAATGTAAAGGTTAATTGGGATGAAAATGCTTTAAAAAAAGCTAAAGATTATCAAGACAAAATGAGCATGTCACCTAACGATATTCAAGAACAATTAACATCTCAATATGGTGAAGAATTTACTCAAGAGCAGGCTGACTATGCAATCCAGCATTTAAACGATTAATTAATCACAAAAATAAATCTAAGTCTATAACTAGGCTTATTTATTTTTACCTAAATTAGGAGGTACAGTCATGGCAAACTTTGAAAAAGTTGGAAGAAAATGGAAATATCGAATTAAATATAAAGATGCTGATGGAAAATGGAAATCAAAAACAAAATCATTCAATACTAAAAAAGAAGCTAAGGTTGCTGCAAATGAAATGGAAAATAGTTTAATTCGAGGCAGTAGCATTATTGATAGCAATACCACTTTTTATGATTACTATAGAAATTGGGTGAATGTTTATAAGAAACCTAATGTAGGTAAAACTTCTATGAATCGGTTTAATAACATTGCTACAGTCATCAATAACTATTTCCCACTCACTCGACTTAATGAAGTGACTAAAATGCAGTATCAAGAATTCATGAATGATTACATGAAAACACGGTCAACACTGACCTGTGAAAAAACTAATGGAATAATACGGTCATGTGTTCAAGATGCAATTGATGACCAAATAATATATTCTGACTTCACTCGTAAAGTTAAGATCAGTGGGACATCAAAAAGAAAAAAGTCTAAAAAGTATCTTTCCATTTCTGATTTCCAAAAAGTCATTGGCTATACGAACAAACATAAATCGTACAATAGTATCACCTATTACGAAGTATTGACTGGTGCATATACTGGTTTAAGGTTTGAGGAGATAAGCGGGCTTAGATGGTCAGCAATCGACTTTAAGAGTAAAACAATTACTGTGGATAGCGTGTACGATTATATGGATGCCGGTGAGATTCAGCAACGAACTAAATCAAAGACATCAAAACGTGTTATTCCGTTGCTTGATGAATTAGCTGTGATTCTAAAGCAACTAAAGATGGAGCAGAATGAGTGGCTGATATCACAGAGTGAAATTAGAAACAACGATAATATTGTGTTCCTTTCTAAGAACGGTAAAATCCCTTCTGATGCAGGTTTGATTAAATCAATGAAGTACATTCAAACTCAAGTAGGAATCCCTACAGCTAACCAAATTCGCCCACATGGGTTACGTCATACTTTTGCTAGCTATTTATTATCCACGGGAGTACAAATGAAATATGTATCCCAATTTTTAGGACATGCAAATACTATGATTACAAGCCGAGTCTATGAACATCTATTAGAGGAACAGGACAAGGAACAAACTGATCTAACTATCCAAGCTATGGAACGTCTATCAAAATAAAAAAATAACGGCTGTACCTATTATCTACCAACGGGTACAGCCGTTTTTGTCCCCAAATGTCGCAATTTAAGCAAATTGGGGACAAATTGGGGACAAGAATTTCAAAACTCGGGAATTTCCGGGAATACTTATAAATTTCAAAAACGCCTATAAACGCCGTCATATCAACATTTAACTAAACAAAAAGAGTTCCCGTAGGAACTCCCAAAAGTGCTATATAAGGTGAGTACAGGATTTGAACCTGCGCGCCGGTATTAACCGGTTCGCCGGATTTCGAGTCCGGTGCATTACCACTCTGCCAACTCACCATGATAAAGAGTATTTCTACTCTCTTATTTTAATATTAATACTGCATCAATGTAAACATGTCGTAGCCTTTAATTTTGTCACGACCGTGTAAATCTTTTAATTCAATCAAGAAAGCAGTTCCGACGACGATTCCGCCAAGTTGTTCAACTAACTTAATAGTTGCTGCTAAAGTTCCACCTGTTGCCATTAGATCGTCAACAACTAGGACCTTTTGTCCTGGTTTAACGGCGTCTTTTTGCATCCAGAGGGATCCTTGACCATATTCAAGATCGTAAGTAACTGAGACTGTTTCTCTAGGGAGCTTCCCTTTCTTACGAGCTGGAGCAAAACCTACTCCTAACTTATAAGCTACTGGACATCCCACGATGAATCCACGTGCTTCAGGTCCAGCAATCATTTCTGCGCCACGACTCTTTGCATAATCGACAATTTCGTCAGTAGCAGCAGCATAAGCCTTTCCATCCAGCATTAGTGGTGAAATGTCTCGAAATAGTACACCTGGTTCTGGAAAATCCGGAACGTTGGCAACATATTTCTTAAAATCAATATCCATCATTCATTCTCCATTCAATCTAGTTATGACAATCGAACTCGCTGATCCAGTTCAACAAATTGTCAAAATCAGACTCAATTAGTATTTTTTCAACATCATTGCGTTGTAATCGTTTCAAATAAGTTGGAGATTCGATTAATTCGCGTTGTTCTGATACTTCAGCCTTTTTAACAAAGCCATTTACCATTTTAACAAAACTCAGTTCAAAAAACACTTTTAAATAGAAATCAATGTCATTTTTATCAATATTAAGGTAATTGGCAACAACATCCATATCAGATGGCTTGATATTTTCATGCGAATACAAATATTTTAAAAATTCTTTCATATTATTCATATCAGGTTTCAAATATCTGCTTGTTAATGTGGTATGCAGATAAAGCGCTGTATGAGCCGTTTTGTTTTTAGCTAAAAATTGTTTGAACAGTTCAAGGTTATGAGGTCGATCATAAATCAAAATATTTTGACCATCGCAGTTCTCATCGAACATGATTATCTTACAGTCGAGATCATGTCTTTGCAGCATTTCATAATATGCTTGATTAAAGCAGACAATGGCATCGAAACGATTCATCAATTGTTTGGATAAGATCTTTTGACGATAGTCGATATAAATTTTTTGCAAATGATTTAACTCAGCCGCTTCTGGTGAAACTTCAAAGTCATTGATCATCATTTGTAGATTTTTTCGACCTGCCCATTCATTGACACCTAGCTCGCCGTATACATCACAAATGCTATCTTTATTCTCTTGTTCTTTTTCATAAAGGTTAAAACCAATTGCAGAAACTTGATTGTTGGAATCTGAAATCGTTGTTTTCAAATGGGTAGCGTCTTTTCCTACAGACTGACTGTTGGTAAATCTAACATCCCTCAATTGGATCACTGGCTTAGGGTTTCCCATTCCAAACGGTGCTAGTTGGTTAATTTCTTTAATTAAGTCAAAGTTAAAATCCTTGATCTTCAAATCCAGATCAAAAACTTTTTCTACCGGACTATTTGGGTCGAATGATTGCTTGGCAGGTTCCTCTTGAAGCAATGGAATCAGTTGATTCAATTCAGGTTCCGCAATTGAAAAACCACATGCTTGCGCATGTCCCCCAAATCCAGCAAATAAATCGTGATGGGCATTCAAAGCATCGAACAAATTAAATCCTTCTGGACTTCTTCCCGAACCCTTGTACAACTCTGAATCCTTATCATATTGAAGTACCATAGTTGGCTTGTGGGTCTGGTCAACTACTCGACTGGCAACGATACCTAAGATACCTTGATGCCATTGATCGCTAGTTAAAACTAACACGCCATTTTCAGCTTGTTGTTCAATTTGATCTTGTGCATCTGCATAAGCACTAGCAACCAAACCTTGACGTTTGGCATTGATTTCCTCGGTCTCGTCAACGATTTCTTTAGCCAAGCCTTCATCGCTCGTCGTCAAGAGCTCCATCGCTGAACTAGCGTCATCTAAACGGCCGATGGCGTTTAATCTTGGAGCAATCTTGAAACCAATATCTTCTTCAGAGATCTGGTTGAGCTTTAACTTGCACTTTTTGACCAAAGCCTCAAGTCCCACGTGATGATTGTCTTTCATCCGCTTTAATCCTTCGGTCACGATCACGCGATTCTCACCCTTTAAAGCAACTGAATCAGCAACAGTACCAATAGCAGCTAGATCAACAAACTCTAGTGCATCGTCTCCTAAGAGCGCGTCAGCAAACTTAAATGCCACACCTGCACCTGATAAGTATGGACAAGGATATTCAGAACCAGGAATCGTCGGATGCACGATTGCATCAGCTTCAGGCAGTTCGGCTGGCAAATCATGGTGATCAGTAATAATAACTTTGACGCCTTGGTCTTTCAAATATTTAACTTGTTCTTTTCCACTAACACCATTATCGACCGTTATCAACAAGTCGATATGTTTTTGTTCAACTAATTTCTTGTACTCATCTAAATTAGGACCGTAGCCGTCTTTGAAACGATTGGGAATAAATACGATTGGATCAACGCCCATTTTTTTGAGAGTCAAACGCATGATTGAAGCACTTGTTACTCCATCAGCATCGTAATCGCCATAAATAGCAATCTTCCCCTCGCGTTGCATGACTTCATCTAATGTCTCTAATGCCTTATCCATGTCATTTAAGGCAAATGGATCTTGGAGACCTGAAACGTCTGGATGCAAAAAATCATTTACTTCATTTTGATTACTGAAATCTCGCTCTAACAATAATTCCGCAACAATATTGCTGACATTATTATCGGTTGCGAACTTTGCAATTTCTTCTTTGGTTGGACTTTTACGTTTTGTCCACTTGATTGAAACCAATACATCACCTACTAACCAATTTATTATAACAATTAAACTCAAAAAAAAATAAGCCTCACGACTTATTTTGCAAATACGGACAATGATTTGTTGGTTGCCTTTTGGGTTTTGACCAATGAACCTTGGATGGCCCAACGATTCGTACCCCCATCAGCACAAGTGATCAGTGTCAAAAGTTTTTTGCCAGGAGAATCATCGATCAAATAAACTGCTGTTGGAGCAACGACTTTCTTGTAGTAAACCTTATACGTATAAACATGTTTCATATCAGTGATGTATGCTAGATCTCCGAGTTGAACATTTTCGAGTCTTGAAAACAAGACACCCTTATTGGTCATATAATGTCCTGCTAAGGCGTAATTGCCTTTGCCCATCTTCTCATTCGGCTTCATTGTACCGCCGCCTGTGGACAGTGCATCATTACTCAGGCCCTTTAATATAGGTAAGTATAATCCAACTGAAGGTACCGACATTTTACCGATCGTCGCAGCGTCATTATTGACGGATGCCTTGGCAACTTGAGATGCACTCAAAGGCTTGACCTTCTTGAAGTCATAATTTGCCTTCTTATGTTGATTCTTGTCCACTTGATCAGCTGTCAAAGAGCTGAGATAACGATTAGACATGTGGTCAACGGCAAATTCTTTCAAAGGTTCATTAAATATCAAACCTAGTGCAACTAGAAACAGTAAAACTATTCCCGTGATTGAAAAAAATTTTCTCATAGTATCCTTCACATTCTTAGATTTATTATCTTCGTGGTAATAATATCTTATTTAAATTCAAAAGTTAAATTATTGAGACTTCTGCCAAATCATAGTAGTTTAAGGTTACTTAAAGGTCACTCAATTAATCTTAACTTCATTATCATATTTATTAGTATATCAAATTCGGAGGTAAATAAATGAGTATTCTAGTATTAGGTGGAGCCGGATACATCGGTTCCCACACGGTCGATCACCTTTGTCAAATGGACTATCAAGTCGTCGTTGCTGATAATTTAGCAACAGGACACAAAACCGCTATTAACCCCAAGGCAAAATTTTATCAGGGCGATGTTCGTGACAAAAGTTTTTTAAATGAAATTTTTCAAAAAGAAGATATCACTGATGTGATCCATTTTGCAGCTTTTTCAATCGTTCCAGAATCAATGAAGAACCCGCTTAAATATTTTGACAACAATACCTATGGGATGATTTCGTTGTTAGAGGCAATGAATGAAAACGACGTTAAGCATATCGTCTTCTCATCGACTGCTGCAACCTATGGTGAACCTAAACAAATTCCCATCAAAGAAATTGATCCAACTATTCCGACCAACCCATATGGCGAAAGCAAACTGGCTATGGAAAAAATCATGCATTGGTCTGACGTTGCATATGGCATTAAATTCGTAGCACTCAGATACTTCAACGTTGCTGGAGCGAAAGCTGACGGCAGTATCGGCGAAGACCATCATCCAGAAACTCACTTGATTCCAGTTGTCTTAGAAGTTGCTGCCGGACAACGTGATGAATTAACGATCTTTGGTGATGATTACGATACCAAAGACGGTACTAACGTGCGTGATTACGTTCACGTCGAAGATCTTGCTGAAGCACATCGCCTGGCAATGGAATTTCTACGCGATGGCAACCAAAGCAATATCTTTAATTTAGGTTCTTCTAATGGTTTTTCAAACAAAGAAATCTTATCTGCTGCCAGAGAAGTTACTCAAAAAGAAATTCCCGCCACGATTGGTCCTAGACGTGCTGGTGACCCTAGTACATTGATTGCTGCCAGTGACAAAGCTAGAAAAGTTCTTGGCTGGGAGCCAAAATTCGACGACGTCCACAAAATGATTCAGGATGCATGGAACTTTAAATCAAAACATTTAAATGGTTATCAAGACAACTAAAGGAATCCCAAATGGGATTCCTTTTTTCATTAAATCAAATATTCTAAATCACTAGCAACTGTTGGATAGCCAAAGATGATCTGGTTAACTTTTTCATTGTTAATTTTCTTGTCGATAGCGACTGTCAATAAATTGATGAGTTCATCTGCTTGTTCAGTTAGTATCGTTGCTCCAACGATTTGATCATCGTTATCAAAGACGATTTTAGCTTTTGCAACAGGTTCGTTTATCCGATGATAAGTAAACCAGCCAGTCAAATCTTGGGCAACGATGTGATACTTATCTTTATTTTTTTCAGCATCAGGAATCGAAACGCCAACTTTAGCTAGTTTTGGACTTCCGTAGACTAATGTTGGAATTGCTGGATAGTCAATTGGATTATTATCATTTCCAATTATATGGTCAACAGCATATCCGGCTTCGAATCCAGCAACTGGCGTTAGCTTAGGACCAGTTTTGTCGATCACATCACCGACTGCGTAAATATTCTTGTTAGTAGTTTGTAAATATTGATTGACCTTGATGCCACGTTTGCCAATTTCAACACCAGCAGAATCCAAGCTCATCCCTTCAACATTAGGGATTCGCCCAGTAGCACAAATAACTAGATCAGTGTTTAAAATGAAGTCATCTGCTTTAATTGTGTAATGGTCATCTACCTTTTCCACTTCCTTGGTGTCTACATTGAAATGGAATTGAATCCCTCGTTGTTTCATTTGTTCGACCATTTCATTGACATATTCTTGGTCAAACTCCTTCAGTGGACGGTCATTATGATGAATTAAATGAACCTCAGCGCCGGTAGCATTGGCAATATTGGCCAGCTCCATTGCAATGTATCCTGCGCCAATAAAGGTTATAGATTTAGGCATCTTTTTTAGTGACAAGAATTCGTTGCTGGTCAATAAGTTTTCAGATCCTGTGATATTTAAAATCGATGGACGTTGTCCGGTTGCGATAATGAAATCGTTCGCCTGAAAAGTTTCATCTCCTAAATTCAATGCATTCTCGGAAATAAATTTTGGACTTCCTTCATAGGTGTCAATTCCAGCAGAGACTAAGCCAGACTTGCTACCAGCTGAAACGGGATCAGTAAAGGTCTTCTTAAATGCCTCTAGTTCTGTCCAGTTAACATAAGGGACGTTGCTAAAGCCCTTGCCTTGAAACTGCGCAATCCGATCACGTCCTTCAACTGCACTCAATAATACTTTCTTTGGATCACAGCCACGATTAGGACAAGTGCCGCCCCAAAGGTCATTTTCAAATACCGCTGTATTCTTGCCGGCAGATTTTAATTTATAAGCAGCTGCTAATCCAGCCGGGCCACCGCCGATTACAATTGCATCGTATTGTTTCATCCCACATACCTCCAAATTACGAATAAGTTATCGTTTTCATTGTAACCTAATCAAAAAAATAGTGATATTAGGAGGCTCTGCCCACTAAAAAAAGCCGCATGAATGCGACTTTTTGAAACTTAATATTAATATGATCTAGCAATCCAAACTGTGTATTTAGCTGGCTTTCCACTAACAATATCAACTTTCTTTTCCATTGGTGGGTTGAAAGGAATATTACGAGTTGTAAAACCAGTCTCTTCTTTGATCTTAGCTTCTGTTTCTTCAGTTCCGTCCCATCCGATAAGTACGAATCCAGGAACCTCACCAGCAGTTTTCTTTGTTTCGATGTGTTTCTTTAAATCGTCAAGAGTATCAATATCGAAGTATTCATTTTCTTTGTTTCTAGCGTCAGCAGATTCTAACAATCTAGTTTGCATTGTCTCAAGTTGATCCTTGATGTAATCTTCGATACCGTCAAGTGATTCAGTTTGCTTATCGTCAAGATCACGCATCTTGATAACTGCTTGGCCATTTTTAATATCTCTAGGTCCTAATTCCACGTGCATTGGGATACCTTTTTGTTCCCACTCGTTGAACTTGTATCCAGGAGTATTATCGGAATCATCGATCTTAGCACGAACACCCTTTTCTTTAAGAGTGGCTAACATCTTATCAAGTGTTTCCATGATTTCAGGATTCTTTTGCCATGGTCCAACTGGAATCAAGACAACTTGTGTAGAAGCAACTTTAGGAGGCAATACCAGACCCTTTTCATCACCATGGACCATAATCATAGCGCCAATCAGACGTGTCGAAATTCCCCATGAAGTCGTGTAAACATACTTGTGAGTATCATCTTTATCAAGGAATTTGATATCGAATGACTTCGCAAAGTTTTGACCTAAGTAATGTGATGTACCAGCTTGAACAGCCTTACCATCACGCATCATTGTTTCAATTGAATAAGTATCAACCGCACCAGCAAAACGTTCTGATGGAGTCTTTTGACCCTTGAATGAAGGGATGGCTAGATAATTAACAATCAAATCTTCATAAGCATCCAAAATGGCCATTGTTCTGTGTCGTGCATCCTCTTCAGAAACGTGTGCTGTATGACCTTCTTGCCATAAGAATTCTGAAGTTCTCAAGAACGGAAGCGTCTTTTTCTCCCAACGGAAAACATTAGCCCATTGGTTGATCTCATATGGTAGATCACGATATGAGTTGATCCAATCACTAAACGCGTTACCAATAATTGTTTCAGAAGTTGGACGTAAACCGTAAGGTTCATCTAACTTTTCATTACCAACTTGTGTCATCCAAGGAATTTCAGGAGCAAAGCCCTCAACGTGTTCTTCTTCTTTTTCAAAGAAATGCTTTGGAATCAACATTGGGAAATAAGCATTACGTATGCCTTGAGTTGCTAAATACTTATTGAATTGGTCTTGAATACCTTCCCAAAGAGCAAACCCATCCGGCTTAAAAATAATACAGCCTCTGACAGGTGCATATGCCATTAAGTCGGCATTTTTAATGGTTTGAATATACCATTCTGAAAAGTTCTCTTTTTGTAAATCTGACATCTTATCCCTCCTAATTTGTGTAAAAAAAAACTATTTCATCCTAATAAAGGACGAAATAGTTTCCGTGGTGCCACCTTAGTTAATCTTCAAATGAAGATTCACTCAATATCTATAACGCTGAAAAGCGATTGCCAACCGACAATGGTTAAACCTGGCAGGTTCATGACCATTTTTCGGCTAACCTCGCCTCTCAGAATTCGACGAGTTCTCTGTAACCACACGATCATTACTAATCCAAATTTTTAATACAATTCAAATATAATTAAAATTAGCATTTTTGTCAATATGAAACGTGAAAACGCGAACATTTTTTTCAATCGACTCATTTAAGTAAAAATTTAGTTATAAAAAAACCCGATGCACTAGCATCGAGTCTAATTACAAAACAATTTTGATTATGCACCAGGGATCAAACTTGTGATTCCTTTGATGATTGATGAAACTGTTGAACCAGCACTTGTAAGTTTGCCTAGAGCATCTGAAGCACCGCTTACGACATTTCCAATTCCGTCGGTAACATTCTTGATTGTGTCACCAGCTTTTGAAAGTCCATTAGTAACAGAACCAATGGCATCTGAAGCGTCCTTGATAGGATTTGTGATAGCAGTTTTAACTGAATCATGTAAATCATTTAAGCTGTCAAGAGTACCCTTAGCACTCTTGTTAACTGTTGCTAATGAATCAAGTGGTTTTGAAACAGCGTTTGTAGCAGTGTTGAGAGCATCACTTGCAACTGCTTTAGCATCGCTAGCAACTGTCTTGATTGCATCTTTAGCATCGTTAATTGGTGTTGTAACTAAGTTCTTAGCTGCATTATGAACGGTGTTTGCGGCTGTGTCAAAGCTCTTAGTTGTGCTTGCAACACTGTCGTTAATCTTAGACAGGTTATCAAGCGGATTCTTGATAGCATTTGTCAAATCTGTACCAATGTTATTGATTGCTTCTTTTGCATCGTTGATTGGATTTTCAACTAATTTCTTAACTGAATCATGAGTGTCACTTAAACTACTGTTAACTTTGTTAAGGTTGTCAAGACCATTCGTAACTGCATTTGTGAGAACGTTACCAGGTTCTTGAAGTAATTTTTGACCATTGTCCACGGCAGTTGTGACTGCGGCAGTTGTATCACCAATCTTAGTAGCAGCATCTTTGATTGTATCTAAAAGATCCTTCTTTGGTGTGGCTGCTTCATCGTCTTTCTTTGTTGTATCAGTTGATGTGTCAGCTGGAGCTGCAGGTTTTGCAGGAGTTGGTTCATTTTCTGTCAATGCTGGAAGATAAATCCAACCTGTAACATTATCATTGTTAGTAATGTTTTCGTAAAGGTTACCTTGAGCGTTTGCAACTTGGTTCAAACCTTTGAAAGTAGTGTGTGTGTAATCTGCAGCCTTTGCGACTACTTTTGATGATGAGCTGTAAGGAGTGTCCCAGATGTAGTAATCCGGGTTTGCAATCCAATATGCACGTCCTTCTGTGTAGTTACCAGGATTTGATACTGTTGGTTCTGTGTTAAGTGGTTCTGAAGTGTTTGTATCAGTTGCAGCGGCTGTTGTTGCTTGTGTGTTTTGTGTTGTTGCTGCTGAATCTGTATAAACAATTGGATCTGCAGTTGGTGCACTTGTTGCAGCAGCCTGTGTATTGGCTGTTGGGTCGTTAGCAACTACAAGTGGTGAATTTTGTGATTGTGTTGTTGCTACGACGTCTGATGATTCTTCAGTTGTGGTAGATTGTGTCAATGCCTGGCTGGCTGCTTGAACATTTTCAACTGTCGTTTGATCAGTTGTTGTTGTGTCAGCGGCTTGAACATTACCATTGCCTGCCATAAGTAGTGTGAATGGAACTGCCAAAACTGAGGCATATAGTAAGTTGTATTTCTTCATATTGCATTCCCCCAAGAAAATATTCATTCATTAATCATTTTCTGAATAAATATATTATAAACCCATGCACCAGGAATGTAAACGCTTTTATATAAATATAATCATTAAATATAGTATTTTTTTAGTCATGAACAAACCAAATAATTTTATTTATCAATAATATTAGCTGAATCTATCATGAAATCGCTCACATTTTAATAAAACGGTTTCATTTTTTAATAAAAAATAACTGAATTCTTTCGCATAACAATAGGCTTAATTAAATTTGTTACTTAGCTAACCATTAAAATAATTTTTTAATTTTCAAATTACATAAAACCATTTAATAAATTTTAGTGATTATTTAGTAATGTTAACTAAATTGTCATTATCAATAATGTTTTTCTTTAATAATACGCTTACATTATATTTTTAGTATTAGCTTTTTAGTGTGTTTTTCATTATTTTCAAGCATATTTTGCCCCTCTTGAGCATCCGTTAGTGAAAGCTCTAGAAGATCATCGTTTAGTAGCTTTCCTTCCGAGAAATAATGATTTAAAAATTCCGCAGCTTTACTTAATTGTCCTAGAGTGGCATGACTGATAACGAATCCCTTGATCTGTTTAAGATTCATATAGAAATCTCTCACATCAAAATTAAACTGATTGTTTGCAGGAGCAGTTATCAATGCAACCATGCCAGAAAGATTTAATTTGCATAAATTATCAGATAAGTCTACCTTCCCCGATGTATCAACGATGTAATCATAGGTCCCAGCAATTTTATCAAGCCCCTGATGATAATCTAAGACATTGCTAGCGCCAATTTTTTTCAAAAAAGTAAAATCCTTGGGGTTGCTGGTTGTAGATACTTGCAATCCTAATGATTTGCCGATTTCAACTAATTTACTGCCAACATGACCGGCAGCTCCTTCAACCAAAATCTTGTTTCCTGACTTTATCCGCAAAACGTTTGTTAATAAAATAAATGCAGTCGCCGATGAATGTACCGAAGCAACCAATTGTTTTGGATCGACATTTTCGGGAACAGAATAAGTTCTATCAGCTGGAATGGCTGCAAATTCACTAGTGACGCCATTTCGTCCATCATAGCCCATACTGTTAGTCCAGACTCGTTGACCAATTGAAAAAGTTTTGATATTTGCACCACATTTTTCAATTACTCCAACAGCATCTCTACCAATGACAAATGGAAAATCCATTTTCGTCTTAAACGCACCAGAACGTACAAATGTATCAACATGGTTGATCGACACGTACTCAACCTTAATTAAGACGTCATTGTCACCTATTTCTGGTACCGGTAAATCACCAATATTTATCTCGTCCACAGATCCAGTTTTATTAATGAAAGCAGCTTTCATATTTTCACCCCATTTTCCTACTCACTTACATCATACTAGTCCAACAAAAAAACGTTATTGATTTTAACTTCAATAACGTTCTTTAATTATTTATTTTCTGATGATTCTTTGCCGCGGTTCAAGTTCAAGACAGACATAAAGGCTTCTTGAGGAATTGAAACTTTCCCCACTTCCTTCATACGCTTCTTACCCGCCTTCTGCTTGTTCAACAGCTTATCACGTCTAGTTCTATCACCACCATATAATTTGGCGGTAACATCCTTACGATAAGCTTTAACAGTAGCTCTGGCGACAATCTTGTTCCCAATAGCTGCTTGAATCGGAATTTCAAACATTTGTCGTGGAATAACTTCCTTTAGCTTAGAAACAATATCACGACCACGTTGGAAGGCAAAATCACGATGGACAACAAAACTCAAAGCATCAACTGGTTCACCGTTGAGCAAAATATCCATTTTGACTAGATCACTAGGTTTGTAATCTTCCACATCGTAATCTAGGGAAGCATAACCCTTGGTGTTTGATTTTAAGTCATCGAAGAAATCAAAAATGATTTCTAGCAACGGCAATTTGTAAATTACATTAACTCGATATTTATCCAGATAATCCATTGTGACAAATTCGCCACGTTTTCTCTGACACAATTCCATGACTGGACCAACATAATCCTCAGGAACCATTATCTCAGCACGAACGTATGGTTCTCGTATTTCTTTGATCTCGGATACTTCAGGAAGTTCAGCAGGATTATCAACAACGATCTCTTCACCATCAGTTTTAGTGACATGATAATCAACAGATGGTGATGTGATGATCAATTCTAGATTGAATTCTCGTTCCAATCTTTCTTGAATAACATCCATGTGCAACAAACCTAAAAATCCACAACGGAAACCAAATCCCAAGGCTTGAGAAGTTTCAGGTTCAAATTCCAGTGCAGCATCGTTTAGTTGTAATTTTTCCAAAGCTTCACGAAGATCTTCGTACTTTGCATTATCAACTGGATACATACCAGCGTATACCATTGGCGTACTTGGACGATAACCTGTTAATGGTTCATCTGTAGGATTATCAGCTAATGTGACAGTATCACCAACTTGAGTATCTTTAACAGTTTTAATTGCAGCAGTTATATAGCCAACATCACCTGCCATTAAGTAATCTCTCGTCACAGCCTTTGGTGACATCACACCTACTTCAGTAACTTCAAACTTCTTGTGGTTATTCATGATCTCAATGGTATCGCCAGGTTTAACTGTACCTTCAAACAAGCGAACGTTTAAAACGACACCACGATAACTATCGTAATTAGAATCAAAGATCAATGCCTTCAACGGAGCTGTGATATCACCTTCAGGTGCCGGGATATCAGTTACGATCCGTTCGATCAATTCATCAATTCCAACACCAGTTTTAGCACTAGTTAAAACAGCATCTTCAGCATCGATACCAATCATTTCTTCGATCTCATTTTTGACCTTTTCAGGTTCAGCGGATGGTAAATCAATTTTATTGATAACTGGAACAATTTCCAAGTCGTTATCGATAGCTAAATAAGTATTAGCCAATGTTTGAGCTTCAACACCCTGTGCAGCATCAACAATCAATAAAGCACCCTCGCAGGCAGCAAGCGAACGAGACACCTCGTATGAAAAATCGACGTGTCCTGGTGTATCGATTAGATGAAAGATATAAGTTTCTCCATCCTTGGCTTTGTATTCAAGTTCAACAGCATTCAATTTAATGGTAATTCCACGTTCACGTTCCAATGGCATATCATCAAGGATTTGAGCTTTCATATCACGTTTTGCAATAGAATGAGTCTTCTCCAAGATCTGATCGGCAATTGTAGACTTCCCATGATCAATGTGCGCAACGATTGAAAAGTTACGGATATGCTTTTGACGTTCTTTTAATTTATCTAAGTCCATTTATGAATCTCCTTTAACCAGACTATTATACCAAAAAAAGGTTGAGGTTTCGCCCTCAACCTTTTGATTAATCGCCATTAAAGGCATCTCTGATCTTATTGAAAAAGTTGCTATCTTTTTCGCGGATTTTATTTCCACCCGCTTCAGAGAATTGTTTCAAAGCTTCTTTTTGTGCGCCAGAAAGTTTTCTTGGCGTAACAATGTTTACAGTGACTTTTTCGTCACCGACGTTCTTACTATTCAATACAGGTGCACCCTTACCCTTCAAACGGAAAGATGTACCTGTCTGTGTACCACTAGGTACAGTCAATTTAACGGGACCATGAACTGTGTTAACGTCAATTTCATCCCCAAGTGCAGCTTGAGGGAAACTGATATTTACAGAAGTGTAAATAGTTGAACCATTACGCTTGAACTCTTTACTTGGTGCAACTCTAAATACAATGTAAAGATCACCGTAAGGTCCGCCATTTTCACCGGCCTCGCCTTGTTGATCAAGACGCATTTGTTGTCCATCTTCAACACCAGCAGGAACTGTTACTTCAAGAGAATGCTTTTCATTAACCTTACCTTTACCATGGCAAGTTTCACATTTTTCTTTAATTTCCTTACCAGTACCGCCACAAACATCACATACTACACGTGTACGCATACGACCGAGTGGGGTTTGACGATCAACTTCCATATAACCTGATCCATGACACTTACTACATGTAATCGGTTCGGTACCTGGCTTAGCACCATTTCCGCCACAGGTAGCACATTTTTCTTCACGGTTGTATGAAATAGTTGTCTTCTTACCAAAGACACCTTCTTCAAAAGTCAGATCCATTCTGTATTGAAGATCTGAACCTTGTCGTGGTGAATTAGGATTTTGTTGACGGGCTGTACCGCCGCCAAAGAATTGGCTGAAAATATCTTCAAAGCCACCAAATCCTTGGTCTCCGCCACCGCCGAAACCGCCAAATCCTTGACCAGCTCCACCATTCATACCGGCAGAACCATATTGATCATATTGGGCACGTTTTTGTGGGTCTTTAAGAGTTTCATATGCATCGTTGATCTGTTTAAACTTTTCTTCAGCATCGGGAGCTTTGTTAATATCTGGATGATATTTCTTTGAAAGTCTCCGGAATGCATGTTTTATGTCATCTTGTGAAGCGTCTTTATCAACGCCTAGCACGTCATATGGATCTCTGTCAGCCATTAAAAATCACCTTTATATGAAAGTTGGGACAAATTACTTTGTCCCAACAGTCTAATTTATTGCAACAACAAGATTATACCAGTTTAGCTAGTCATTATCTTTAGTTGTATTATTTTTTATCTTTGTCTGGGTCGACTTCTTTGAAGTCACCATCAACAGTCTTGCCGTCATCTGATTTACCATCAGAACTGTCAGAACCAGTTGCTCCAGCTGCACCTTGTGCACCATCAGCGCCACCTTGTGCTTGTTGAGCTTGTTGATATAGTTTAACTGACAAGTCTTGGATGATCTTATTCAAATCATCACGTTTTGACTTCATTTCTTCAATATCGCCAGAGTCTTGAGCTTTCTTCAATGCATCGCGAGCATCTTCAGCTTTCTTGATCTCATCGTCAGATACTTTACCCTTAACGTCTTTTAGAGTCTTATCTGTTTGGAACAATGCTTGTTCTACATCATTCTTAACATCGACTTCTTCCTTACGTTTATTATCTTCAGATTCGTGTTCCTTAGCTTCTTTCATCATTTGATCGATTTCTTCATCGCTCAAACCAGATGAACTCTTGATAGTGATCTTTTGTTCCTTATTTGTTCCCATATCCTTAGCAGATACGTTAACAATACCGTTTTTATCAATATCAAATGTAACTTGAATTTGAGGTACGCCACGAGGAGCTGCAGGAATGTCTGTAAGTTGGAAACGACCTAGGGTCTTGTTGTCGGCAGCCATTGGACGTTCACCTTGTAGTACGTGAATATCAACAGCACTTTGGTTATCTGCAGCAGTTGAGAATACTTGTGATTTACTTGTTGGGATAGTTGTATTTCTATCGATCAACTTAGTAAATACGCCACCCATTGTTTCAATACCTAATGATAGAGGTGTAACGTCAAGTAGTACAACGTCTTTAACATCACCAGAGATAACACCACCTTGAATAGCAGCACCAAGGGCAACAGCTTCATCAGGGTTGATTGAGTGATCAGGTGTCTTGCCTGTCCATTTTTCAACAGCTTCTTGAACGGCAGGAATACGTGTTGAACCACCGTTTAAGATAACCTTGTCGATGTCGCTGTTTGAAAGACCGGCATCTTTAAGTGCGTTGTCAACAGGAGTCTTAGTTCTTTCAACCAAGTCAGCTGTCAATTCGTCAAATTTAGCACGTGTCAATGTTTCTTCCAAGTGAAGTGGACCATTAGCACCTGATGAAATAAATGGCAAGCTGATTGTTGTTTGGCTTACACCAGACAAGTCTTTCTTAGCTTTTTCAGCAGCATCCTTCAAACGTTGAACAGCCATCTTGTCTTGTGACAAATCTACGCCGTTCTTAGCTTTGAATTGTTCTACTAACCAATCCATGATGTGTTGATCAAAGTCATCACCACCAAGTTTTGTATCACCGTTTGTTGAAAGTACTTCGAAAACTCCGTCTCCTAATTCAAGGATAGAAACATCAAATGTACCACCACCAAGGTCATAAACAAGGATCTTTTCGTCACCTTTGTCATTGTCAAGACCATAAGCTAATGCAGAAGCTGTTGGTTCGTTAACGATACGTTTAACGTTTAATCCGGCAATCTTACCAGCATCCTTAGTAGCTTGTCTTTGTGAATCATTGAAGTATGCAGGTACAGTAACAACTGCGTCTGTAACTTCTTCACCTAAGTAGTCTTCAGAGAATTTCTTAATGTATTGTAGGATCATTGCAGAAATTTCTTGTGGAGTATATGATTTGCCGGCTACTGTAACTTTGTATCCAGCTTCACCCATATGTCTCTTAATAGAAGAAACTGTATCAGGATTTGTGATAGCTTGTCTTTTGGCAACTTCACCAACTTGAATTTCACCATCTTTAAATGCAACAACAGAAGGAGTAGTTCTAGCACCTTCTGGGTTAGCGATAATCTTTGGAGAACCACCTTCAAGAACAGCAACAGCTGAGTTTGTAGTACCCAAATCAATACCGATTACTTTAGACATATACAAATACCTCTTTTTTTATAATTAATTATTGTGCAACTATTACCATTGCTGGGCGTAAAACTCGATCATTGAGTTTGTAACCCTTTTGAAGAACTTGAACGACTGTATCAGCTGGATGATCATCATCTGCTGGAACAGTTTGAACAGCTTGAGAATCATTTGGATCGAACTTTTCACCAACATTATCGATCACTGTAACGTTATTATCATCAAATGCCTTGATCATATGTTGTTGAACCATCTCGACACCTTTTTTCAACTGTTTGCCAGTTTCATCAGTTGCCTCGACGGAAAGAGCACGTTCCAAATTATCTAATACTGGAAGAATTTCCTTAGCAAGCTTTTGTCCATCATATTTAATAATGCCGGCAACTTCTTTCTTTTGTCGTGCAGCCATATTTTGGATTTCAGCTTGTGAACGGATGTATTTATCTTCCAATTCATCGTTCTTTTTTTGTAAGTCTGCAATTTGTTTTTCCAAATCAGCAGTCTTATTAGTTTCAGTCTTTGAAGTTTCCTTCTTAGTTGAATCCTTTGCCTCTTTAGTTGCGGCATTAGTTTCGTCTTCAGAAACCTCAGTTTTCTTTTCCTTCTCTTTATCTGACATTACAGCCTCCCATTTCATGAATCATCATACCTTGAGTAATAATCTATCAAGCGTTTTGCTAATTCGGTTCTAAACTCGCCGAGCAGTCCTATCAATTGCGAATAATGCATTGTCGTTGGACCTAACAGAGCGATGATACCCTTACCATGATGACCGACGTCATAATTTGCTGTGATGATACTGTAATTCTTCAACGCATCTGAACCAAGTTCACTACCTAGACGAACACGGATTCCATCGTTTGAAGAATTAGGATCAAGTAATTTTTTCAAATCATTACTTTGGTTAATGATTGAAAAAAGCGATTGTACTTCTTCCATATCGTTTCCATCAGCGTAATTTAATAAGTTCAATTGACCGTCAACGAAATACTTATCTGAATCTGCTTTCTTGAAAAGTTCATCGACCATGTCGACTAATCCATTAGCTGAATGCATGTAATTAGATAAGATCATTGGTACATCGTCATGTAACATTTGAATTACTTTTGGTAAAGGTTGACCGACTAATTTATCGTTGACAATTTTGACGAATTTCTCGATCAATGAACTATCAATTTCGTCGTCAACTGTGTAAATGTTACTCTCAACATTATTGTCGCTAGTAACTATGATTGCCATGATCTGGTGCGAATTTAATGGAACGATTCTAAAACCAGTTAAAAGCGTACGATTGCTTTCTGGACCTAACGTAATTGCAGTGTAACTAGTTAGATGAGAAAGAATCTGAGCAGATCTTTCGATGATGTCATCGAGTTGATGATACGTTTGGCCAAAATCCTCATCAATCTTTTTGGCAATATCTTGTGGCACAATACTAGGTTGAACCAAATAATCTAAATAATAACGATAGCCGTTAATTGAAGGGACACGTCCGGAGGATAAATGAGTCTTCTCGAGATAGCCTATTTCCTCTAGAGTAGCCATTTCATTTCTGATCGTTGCCGAACTAACATGAAACGGCAATGCGTTCATTAACGTTTTGGATCCAACCGGCTGGCCGGTATCTGTAAAAATGCGCACGACTTCTCTCAAGATTGCATCTTGACGTTCCGATAACATTATACCGTCCTCCTTTTAGCACTAAACATATTGGAGTGCTAACAATGTAAAATATAACAATGTAGCCCTTATGTGTCAAGTAATGACTTTCAAATAATTCATTTTTTTCAGAAAGAATTCATTGCTATTAAAAATCAATATTTTTATGAATCAATTCACAAAAAAACTGAGAATCGCATCACTACGACTCTCAGTTTACTTATTTATCATAAAGAAATGACTTTGAATTTTCACGGTCAAGTTTCAACTGATCGACCAATCCCTGGGCTCCGTCAAATTTAACTTCGCCACGTAAATAATGCAGCCACTCAATCTTGACGTCTTGTCCATAAATATCTTGGTCAAAATCAAATATATTGCATTCTACGGTAACACCAGTATTTTCTGAAAAAGTTACGTTATAACCAACTGAAGTCATTGAATCGTACCACTTGTCACCTACTAAGATTTTAGTGACATAGACTCCGATAGATGGAATCAGTTCACCTTTTCCGACAGCTAGATTTGCTGTTGGAAATCCCAGTGTCCGACCACGTTGGAGTCCATGAATAACGATTCCAGAATTTTGATAAGTATATCCCAGTAACTCATTAGCTTCGTCAATTTGATTATTTTCAATCAATTCTTTGATCGAAGTTGAACCAATTTTTTCTTGATCAAATGTCTGTTTGGGAACTGTGATTATTTTGAATTCATCATGCGAATAGTTAGGCAAAGTTTCCATATTAGCAATGTCTCGCTTGCCATAAGTATAATCAAACCCAGCGACCACATATTTAGCGTGCAATCCGATCATGTAGTCATCGACAAACTCTTGTGGAGACAACTTAGAAAATTCTTCGGTAAATTCAATGAAGTACAAATAATCAACACCCAATTGTGCAATGAGTTCTTGTTTTCTATTTTCAGAAGAAAGATATTTAAAATTTTGTTCTTTTTGATAGACCACACGAGGTGACCGATCAAATGTAAAGAGAACCGATTTTAAATTATGCTCATGTGCCAGATCAACACCTGTTTTGATGACTTTTTGGTGTCCCAAATGGACGCCATCAAAAAATCCCATAATCAAAACGGTATTTTCGGTAGGTATTTCGTAATCTTTAAGTGGGTGTGTTACGTGCAGTGTCTTCATATCCATCTCTTCTATTCATTCTTTAATAACATAATATCTGGAACCCAAGTCTTACGTTGCGTATCCCATTGATAAATTGCCTTAGTGACACCATCTTTAGTCACACGTAAGTCTTGTTTGATATCTGCATCTGGAAGATCCAAAAATCCACCATGCGATACTTTGATATCCCATTCTTCGTTTGAGAGTTGATGTGCCGGAATATAGTCCAATACATCATCAATGCTTTTTATAAAATCCGTACTACCTGATTCTACCATTGATTCAATATCTGACAATTTGAATGTGTCGTCCAAAGTATATCCCGCGCTTTTAGTCCTCGTCAATTGCGACATGAAAGCTGGTAAATTCAATCGCTCGCCAAATTCGACAGCCAAAGTTCTAACATAAGTCCCCTTTGAACAACGGACGTGAAATCTTAGTGTTTGTAATCCAGTCGTTTGATCAAATTTAGGATCTCCCAAAATATGAAAGTCATAAATCATAATATCTCTCACTGGTCGCTCAACCGTTTCTCCAGCACGAGCATATTCATACAATTTTCGACCGTTAACTTTTACAGCTGAAAACATTGGTGGAATCTGTTTTAATTCTCCGGTCATGCTTTGAAAAGTTTCGTTTAGACGATCCAATTCAATTGGATGTTCAAGCTTAGTCTGCTCAACGGTATCTCCTTCACGATCTTCTGTCGTCGTAGACCGACCAAGTGTTATTTCTCCCTCATATTCCTTAGGTGAATTGGTGAGAAGATTAACTAATTTAGTAGCCTGACCGACGCAAATAGGCAAAACGCCATTAACTAACGGATCTAATGTACCTGTGTGACCAATTTTTTTAGTTTTGAGAACTTTTCTCAACACATATACATAATCGGAACTAGTTTTTCCTATTTCTTTATTTAAAGGAACGACACCATTCATAATTTATCTCCACATACAAAAATTACACCTAATCAGCTATGCAATTAGATGTAATTTAAATTATTTAACGATTTTGTTCATCTTGATGAAGCTTAGCAATTAATTTATCGATCTTTTCGCCATAGCGAACTGATTGATCCTGTTTAAATTCAAGTTCAGGAACCTTGTATAAGGTCAATCTTGAACCCAATTCTCCACGAATTAATCCTTTGGCTTTATCTAGACCTGCTTGTGTCTTTTCTACATCACTCGCCTTTTCAGACAAAATGCTGTAATAGATCGTAGCTTGTTGCAAATCACCGGTCATTTCGACACCAGTAACTGTAACGCCTTGGACACGAGGGTCTCGAACACGTTTAAGTAAAATATCATTTACTTCTTTTTGAATTTCTTGTTCAACTCTACCAATACGATGTTTCATAATTTTATCCCCCTATTTGACAGGAACTTGTTCCATCACATAGGCTTCAACTTCGTCGCCAATCTTGATATCGTTGTAATTTTCGATAGTGATACCACATTCGAAGCCAGACTTAACTTCCTTAACGTCATCTTTGAAACGCTTGAGAGAAGCAAGTTTACCTTCGTACTTAACAACACCATCTCTAATAAGTCTTACACCGCTATCACGTGTGATGCTTCCATTATTAACAATACATCCAGCGATAGTACCGATCTTAGAAACATTGTATGTTTCACGAACAGTAAGATTACCTGTAACTTTTTCTTCGTATACTGGTTCAAGCATACCCTTCATAGCAGCTTCGATTTCATCAATTGCTTGATAAATAACTCTATGAAGTCTGATATCAACATTTTCTTCCTTAGCTTGAGTTCTAGCTTGAGCAGTTGGACGAACGTTGAAACCAATGATGATAGCATTTGAAGCAGATGCCAAGTTGACATCACTTTCAGTAATAGCACCAACGGCTTGATGGATGATGTTTACTCGTACACCCTTAACTTCGATCTTCTTAAGACTTCCGGCAATGGCTTCAGCAGAACCTTGAACATCGGCTTTGATAATAACGTCGACAGTCTTAAGTTCTCCTTCTTTCATTGTTTCAAACAAGTTATCTAATGTAACAGGGTTTGTGTTTTGACGTTCCTTTTGAAGAGCACGACTAGCACGCTCTTCACCAGCTGCACGAGCTGTCTTTTCATCATCGAAGACAACGAATTTGTCGGCAGATTCTGGAACATCATTCAATCCAGTAATTTCAACTGGTTGTGAAGGCAAGGCCTTCTTAACTTCTTTACCATGGTCGTTAGTCATAGTTCTGACACGACCATAAGTATTACCAACAACAACTGGATCTCCAACGTGAAGAGTTCCTTGTTGAATCAATAGTGATGCAACTGGTCCACGGCCCTTGTCCAATTTAGCTTCGATAACAGTACCGACAGCTTTTTGATCAGGGTTAGCTTTAAGTTCCAAGACATCAGCTTCAAGGTTGATCATTTCAAGTAATTGGTCAACGTTTGTACCCAATTTAGCAGAAATATCAACAAAGATAGTATCCCCACCATAATCTTCAGGAACTAAGTCGTATTCCATTAATTGTTCTGTAACGTGTTGTGGATTTGCACCTGGTTTATCAATCTTGTTAACTGCAACGATAATTGGGTCGTTAGCAGCTTTGGCATGGTTGATAGCTTCAATTGTCTGTGGCATAACACCATCATCAGCAGCTACAACTAGGACAACAATATCAGTGATATCAGCACCACGGGCACGCATATTTGTAAATGCAGCATGTCCAGGTGTATCTAAGAATGTAATTAAACGATCTTGAAGTCTTACTTGATAAGCACCGATATGTTGCGTGATACCACCTGCTTCACCAGCAGTAACGTGTGTATGTCTCAAATGATCAAGCAAGGTTGTTTTACCATGGTCAACGTGTCCCATGATTGTAACAACTGGTGGTCTTGGTTGTTGATTTTCAGTATTCTTGCTTTCTTCTTCAAAGTACTTGTCGATATCAGCGACATCTTCTTGAACTTTTTCTTCAGCATTAATACCGTAATCAGTAGCCAACAACTCAATTGTGTCCTTGTCTAGTGATTGGTTTTGGTTGATCATGATACCGAGCATAAATAATTTCTTAACGATTTCTGCTGGTTCACGATGCAAAATCTTACCTAAGTCCTGAGCATTCATACCAACTGTATAAACCAGTGTTTCTGGTAATGGACGTTCTTTTCTTTGTGGCATAACCTTCTTAGGCTCATTGTTACGTTGACGTTGTTGTCTCTTTCTTTCCTTCTTCTTCTTACGAGTTCCGAATGGGTTAGCGAGATTTGTCTTGTGGCCAAAGTTACGGTTTGGAGTTGCATTTGGCTTCTTGTATTCTGCCTTTGGAGCTTCAACCTTTGGAGTTGCAGTAGCTTTTGCCTTAGCAGCGGTGTTGTTAGCATTTGCTGCTACTGGTCTTGTACTGTTGTTATGGTTGTTGTTGTTATTGTTGTTAAAGCGTCTGTTATTATCGTTAGGACGGTTGTTTGAACGATTATTATTTGGACGATTATTGTTATTGTTTGAGCGATTATTGTTGTTACTGTTGTTGTTATTGCGTCTATTAGTATTAGGACGGTTAGTTGTACGACTTGCATCTTGGATGTTTGTCTTATACTTCTCTAGATACTTGTTACCGGCACTTTGTCTAGGTCTTGGTGCTTGAGCAGTTTGTTCACGTCTGACGTTGTTGTTGTTACGACGGTCGCGAGATTGAAAACTGCGGTTATTGTTGTTGCTGTTTGAACCATTATTACGTTGGTTATTGTTATTTGAACGGTTGTTGCTTGAACCATTGTTATAACGGTTGTTGTTATTAGGGCGATTGTTGTTATTGTTTGAGTTCGCATTATTAGTCGTATGGTTACGATTGCCATTTTGATTATTGTGCGAATTATTATTGTTGTGACCATGGTTATTATTGTGTTCAAAATGACCACGGTTAGTCTTATTTGGATCACGTCTTACTGCAGTGATCTTGATCTTAGTCTTGTGATCACCTGACTGACCTTTATTTTCGCCCTTGTCAGCTTTTGGTGCAGCAGAATGTTCTGCAGGTTTTGAGGCAGGTTTAGCAGCAGGTTTCTTAGCTGATGAACCACCCTTAATTGCAGAAACAATTTTCTTTTCATTACCTTCATCAACGGATGAAGAAACAGTTTTAACGTCTAGACCTAATTTTGCAGCAGCATCTAATACAACTTGATTCTCAACACTATTTTCTTTCGCAATAGTATAGATTCTCTTTTTTGCCATCCTATCACACTCCTTATTTTTTCATAATGTCATTTAACCTTCTAGCAATTCCAGTATCAGTTATACCCATAACTTTCCTATCCTTACCAATTGATTTTTTTAATTCTTCACTTGTAAAACTATCCACTACGGGTACTTTATAAAAAGTAGTTTTGTCATTTATAGTTTTGTGAGTTCTAACACTACAGTCACTTGCCATTATAACCAATTTCACCGTATTGTCACGAACTCCTTGTAAAGTTAGGTCAGTCCCACTAACTATTTTGCCAGCTCGGACTGCAATTCCTAAGAAATTTAAGAATTCATTTTTCAATGTTTCTTACCTAAATCACCAAACAAATCCATTCTAGCCTTTTGATGATCAACGAATTCAAACAATTCGTCATAAAAATCTGGTGAAACTTTCTTTGAAAATACCTTTTCAAGCACTTTCTTAGATTTAGCTTCTTTGATTGCGTCGGGATCAAGACCAACATATGCACCTCGACCAGACTTCTTGCCAGTAGGATCGATGGAGATGTTACCTTCTTTATCTCTGACTATTCTGACCATTTCCCTTTTAGGAAACATTTTATCTGTCAAAATATCTTTACGCATTGGTACCTTACGAGTTGCCAATTCCATCTCCCCCTTTATTATTCGTTTGAATCAGAATCAGAGTCGTTGTCGTTTGAATCTGTTTCATTATCAGAACTATCGTTTGGAGTTTCTGATGATAAGTCGTCACCATTTTCAATGTCATCGATGTCAACATCTTGGTCGTCATCGTCAACGAATTCAACTTGTGACTCTGGTTTGATATCAATCTTGTATCCAGTCAATTTAGCTGCTAAACGGGCGTTTTGACCTTTTTTACCAATTGCCAATGACAAATGATAGTCAGGAACGATTACCATACATTGTTGCTTGTCTTCATCGTCAAATTGAACAGCAATTACTTCGGCTGGATTCAAGGCGTTGGCGATATAATCTACTGGATCATCAACATAAGGAACTACATCAATATTTTCTCCATTTAATTCATCAACAACTGCTTGCACACGTGCACCCTTTGGACCAACACAAGTTCCAACAGGATCGATGTCAGGATTGTCTGATTTAACAGCAATCTTAGTCCGATCGCCAGCTTCACGAGCGATTGAAACGATTTCTACTGTTCCATCATAAATTTCGGGAACTTCTTGTTCAAACAAACGTTTAACTAAGTTCGGATCGGTTCTAGAAACAAACACTTGTGGTCCCTTAGTTGCGTTTTCGACTTTCGTAACATAAACGCGAACACGGTCACGAGGATTGTATGTTTCATTTGGCATTTGGTCAGATTTTGACATAACAGCTTCGATCTTACCAAAACTAATGTAAACAAAACGATTATCGCTACGTTCAACGATTCCTTGAATTATTTCATGTTCGTATTGGCTATATTCATTATAGATGATATCGCGTTCAGCTTCACGGATTCGTTGCATAATTACTTGTTTAGCTGTTTGAGCAGCGATCCGTCCGAAGTCTTTAGGTGTAACTTCTTCTTGAATATGGTCGCCAATTTCATAACCTTTACTGATAGCTTGTGCGTCTGCTAATGAGATCTCCAAGCGATCATCTGCAACTTCATCAACTACTTCCTTGACAGAGTATACATGAATATTGCCTTTTTTAGCATCAAATTTAACTTCAACGTTTTGGGCTTGATTGTAATTACGTTTGTAAGCAGCAACTAAAGCTGCTTCTAGTGATTCAATAACGTATTCTTTTTTGATACCTTTTTCTTTTTCCAATGCATCAAGTGCATCGACCATTTCTTTTGTCATACTTATCTCCTTAGAATTCTATTGCAAGTCTGATCTTCGCAATTTTGTCCCGGTCAATTGTTACTTGCTTGGTTCTAGTTTTAACCTTATAAGTCATTGTGATCTGATCATCAGTAACGGAATCTAAGTTGCCCTCGTAAATCTTTTCTCCATCAACCTTTTGATAAAGAGAAACATTAACATAGGCACCTTGATAATTACTTAAATCTTGATCATTTTTTAATGGACGTTCTGCGCCTGGTGAGGAAACTTCTAGATAGTAGGCAGGATCGATTGGATCGAGTTCATCAAGCTTTTCCCCATATTCCTCGCTGATAACAGCACAATCATCAATCGTGATTCCACCCTTTTTGTCAGCGTAAACTCTTAAATACCAGTCACCACGTTCATGAACAAATTCCAAATCAACTAGGAAAAAATCATGTTTTTCCAAGATTGGTTGTAAAATGGCTTTCAATTCATCAGTTTTTGTGTCCAAATTTACCCTCCATAGTAATCGGCAATAAAAAGAGCGAGCATTTCTGCTCACTCATTCACGGTAATTAACTGAAATATAATTTACCATATATTCCCAATAAAATCAACTAAAACAGCGATAATTGGTTCTCATCAGGCATTCCATCCAAGACATGATTATCGGACATATATTCGATAATCGTCTTTGATACCTTTCCACGAATCGAAAGGTCTTCTTTAGAAAGGAATGGCTGTTCTTCTCTGGCCGCAACAATTTGTTTTGCAACGTTGTCACCCAAGCCAGGAATTGCGTTAAATGGTGCTAACAAAGTATGGTCATCGATGATCTTAAATTCAAACGCATCGGATTTTTCCAAATCAACCATCTTGATATTGAATCCACGTTCGAGGCATTCGTTGGCAATCTCTAGTACCGTCAACAAATTCTTCTCTTTTGTAGATGCGTCCATCCCTTTGTTATTGATCTCTTGCATAGCATTTTTGACTGCTTGCTTACCAGAAGTCATCGCCACTAAATCATAATCATCAGCACGAACTGACATGTAAGCACTGTAATAATAAAGTGGATAGTGAACTTTAAAATAAGCAATCCGTAATGCCATCAAAATATAGGCAGTAGCATGGGCCTTAGGGAACATGTATTTGATCTTCAAACAAGATTTGATGTACCAATCAGGAACGTCGGCATCCTTCATTGCTTGTTTCCAATCATCGGGAATACCTCTACCCTTACGAACATGTTCCATGATTTGAAATGCCATTTGCGAATCCATACCGTAGTGAATCAAATCCATCATGATATTATCACGACAGCCAATAACGTCTTTTAGAGTTACCACGCCTTGGTCGATCAGCTCTTCGGCATTTCCTAGCCAAACGTCAGTACCGTGAGATAATCCAGAAATTTGCAGTAATTCAGCAAATGTCGTTGGATGAGTTTTTTCCAACATTCCACGAACAAATCGAGTACCAAATTCTGGGACGCCTAACGTACCAGTTTTTGAAAAAATTTGTTCAGGCGTAACACCTAACGACTGTGTTCCTGAAAACAATGCCATGACATCTGGGTCATCAACTGGAATAGTTTTAGGGTCGATTCCGGATAAATCTTGCAACGTACGGATCATGGTTGGATCATCATGTCCAAGAATATCCAGTTTCAAGATATTATCATGGATCGAATGGAAATCAAAGTGAGTGGTCTTCCAAGCTGCGTTTTGATCGTCAGCAGGATATTGGATCGGCGTAAAGTCAAAAATATCCATATAATCTGGCACAACAATAATACCAGCTGGATGTTGACCGGTAGTTCTTTTAACACCAGTTGAACCCATAGCCAGTCGTTCTTCTTCAGCGTTTCTCAATTGTTTGCCAGTCAGTTCTTCATAATTTTTAACATAACCAAAGGCGGTTCTATCAGCAATCGTACCAATGGTACCAGCACGGAATACGTGATCCTCACCAAAAAGTACTTTAGTGTAGTTGTGCGCTACAGGTTGATAGTCTCCAGAGAAGTTAAGATCGATATCAGGAACCTTGTCACCTTTGAAACCAAGGAAAGTTTCAAATGGAATATCCTGACCATCTTTTAACAATTCTGTACCACATTTTGGACAATTTTTATCTGCCAGATCAAATCCTGAACCAACTTCACCTTTGGTATAAAATTCAGAATATTTACACTTAGGGCAACGATAATGCGGTGGCAATGGATTAACCTCAGTTATACCAGTCATTGTCGCAACGAAACTGGAACCAACGGAACCACGAGATCCAACCAAGTATCCATCTTTATTAGATTTATACACCAGACGCTGCGAAATCAGATAAATAACTGAGAATCCATTACCGATAATACTTTTCAATTCTTTGTCCATTCGTTCTTGAACAATTTCTGGCAACGGATTGCCATATAATTCATGAGCCTTATTCAAGGTCAAGTTCTTGATCTCGTCTTCGGCACCTTCCATTTTCGGCGTGTACAGTTTGTCTTTGACCGGAGACATTTCATCGATCGAGTCCATAATCTGATGCGCATTATCAACAATAATTTCTTGAGCATCGTCATCGTCCAAAAAACTGAACTCGTCAAACATTTCATTAGTAGTTCTGAATTGAACATCCGGTAATTCCTGACGTGCTAGAGGATTACTCTTAACAGCTTTAATTACGATATCTCGATAAACCTTGTCTGACGGGTCAAGATAATGGACGTCGCCAGTTGCAACAACTGGTTTGTTGATCTCTTTTCCTAATTTAACAATGTTACTGATAATTTCTTCGAGCGATTGTTCATCTTTGATGATCTTAGCATCCAAAAAATGTTGATAAACCGGTTTTGGCATAACTTCTAGATAGTCGTAATATTGGGCAATCTCGCGGGTTTCATCATACCCTTTTTGCATCATGGTCGTGAAGACTTCGCCCTCTTTACAAGCAGAACCAACGATAATACCTTCACGATATTTGTTTAACATTCTTCTTGGCACTCTGGCTGTACGATAAAAGTACTGCGTCATCGAGTAAGAAACGATTTTAAAAAGATTTTTCAATCCTGCCTGAGTCTTTGCCAATAAAATCGCATGGCTTGGGCGAGCTTGTTTATAGGCCTCTTCTCCACCAACATTATCATTTAGCTGCGAAACATTATTTGTTCCATACTTTTCTTCTAATTCATCAAAAAGTTTATACATCAAATATCCAGTTGTCTCAGCATCAGAATCGGCACGGTGATGGTGCTCTAAGACAATGTTATAGCGTTTGGCTAAGGAGTCCAACTTATGATTACGGTATTCAGAATGAAGCGTTCTCGACATTTCCAACGTATCAATGACCGGCATTGATAGTCGTTCTCTACCTAAACGGCTAAGAGCAGAATTCATGAATCCCATATCAAAAGTTACATTGTGTCCCACCAAGATATCATCGCCAATAAAGTCCATAAATTCAGGGATTATTACACTCTCATCAGGGGCATCCTTGACCATATCATCAGTGATACTAGTCAGATTTGTCGTGATCTCAGACAATGGATGTCCAGGATTAATGAATTTGTCATATCGATCGATAACTTCACCGTTTTTCATTTTGGTAGCACCAATTTCAATGATCGAATCATAAACGGCCGACAAACCGGTAGTCTCGGTATCAAAAATAACATATTCGGCACCATCAAGAATTTGATCGCGTAAATTATAGGCAATTGGATTGCCCTCATCAACTAAATCTACTTCGACGCCATAAGCGATTTTGACGCCAAATTTTTTACCAGCTGAATAAGCTTCAGGGAACGCTTGTAATGCACGATGGTCAGTTATAGCAATACCTGTTTGTCCCCAATCAGCTGCACGTTTGACCAATGCTGTAGCACTTGGAATGGCATCCATTTGACTCATATTAGTATGTGCATGCAGTTCGATACGTTTTTGACCTTCCTCAGCCGTATCTTGTCTAGTTTCATGTTTGATGATATTGATATCGTTAGCCATGATAACTAGTTCACGTGAGAAAGTATCTTCTTGGACATTTCCACGAACTCTGATCCAAGCACCTTTGTCGAGGTTTTCAAAAAAGGCTTCGTCTTCTTCACCATTAGAAAACTTCTTGATACTGAATGAAGAAGTATAATCTGTAACTTTGAGGATCATCAAAGAACGACCTGATTTTAGTTTGCGGACATCTTTATCAAAAATATATCCCTCAACGACTTTGTTTCGGTCTTCTTCAACAATGTCAATCATTGAAATGATTGGTTGGTCATCAGCAATCTTCTTACCTAATTTATTACCACTGCTAGGAGTAGATTTCTGAGCAGCTTTTTTCTCGCTGACTTCTTTCGCCTTATCTTGGAATACCTTTTCTTTTTCAGCGTTAGAAGCTTTTAACTCATCAAGCTTAGCCTGCGATTTCGCCTCATCAACATTGCAGCGAATTTTGAATGCTGGAAAGCCAAGATTTGAATACTCATTCTGAATTCCCTCAATAATTTCACCATTCATAAAATCTGCCATGAAGCTATTTGAGACTGACAAGAAAACTTGACCATTTTCAAAATGTGGTGGATTCTGAACCATTAATTGTGAAACGACCGGCGAATTTATTTGAGCATGGCTTAGAACATATTTCCAATAATCACGGACTAATTTTTCATCTAGATTGGCATTGGGAACCGAGATCTCAAAGTCTACTTTTGCGATATCTGTGAAGCCATTGTTCAAAGCTTCATTAAAAATTTGAAAGTCATTAAATGGCAAAATATTATTGAACTCAAAAAAGAAAGTCCATCTTTTTGACTGCTTATGGACTTCCACTTTATTTAATTTGGCATTATCAAACAAATCATTGTTTGGTAAAACATTTTCGAGTTTTATCTGTTTGATCAGAATTTTAAATAAGTCTTGATTATCTGACATAAAATACCTTTCTTAAATAAAAAAAGCTTAAGCCTCATTACTGATTCTTAAGCAAAATTTTTACCGAATTAACTAATTCGTCTTTATTTACCTCAATTGTCTCTCCAGTCTTTCTCAACTTCAGTTCAACAATTGAGTCTGCTGCCTTTTTACCAACTGTGATTCTGATTGGGAATCCCATCAGATCTGAATCGGCAAATTTAACACCAGGACGTTCATTACGATCGTCTAATAATACGTCGTAGCCTTCTTCTTTGAGGAGGTCAACAACATCATCACTTAATTTCTTTTGAGTATCATCTTTATATTTAATTGGTACAACGTGGATTTGATATGGCGCCAGTGCAGCTGGCCAAACAATACCATTTTCATCGTTGTGCTGTTCAATAATAGCAGAAAGTAGACGTGAAATTCCAATACCGTAACTTCCCATGATAATCGGTTGTGATTTTCCATTTTCATCTAAGAAATTAGCACCTAGATCAACGGAAAATTTAGTTCCCAATTTAAAGATATGACCAATTTCAATTCCTCGCGTGAACTTAAGCAATCCATGACCGTCAGGAGAAGGTTCTCCTTCTTTAATGATCCTAACGTCGTTAAACTCAGGCTCGCCATCGACCAAATCTTCAAAGTTAGCATTGATATAATGCTTATCTTCTTCATTTGCGCCAATGACAAAATTATCTAGTCCTTCTAAAGAACTATCATAAATAACTTTTACATCTTCATTGATACCTAATGGACTGATAAATCCTGGCTTACTGCCAAATAAATCGTTGACTTGTTCAGCAGTTGCTTCATCTAAAAAGGTTGCTTTAAGTAAATTAGTCAATTTAACGTCATTAACTTGATAATCTCCTCTGATCATTACCAATACAGGTTTCTCATCGGCAATATAAGCAACAGCCTTCATGATCTTGGATTCATCAATATCTAAAGACTTAGCCAAAGCTTCAATCGTGTGTAAATCAGGCGTATCGATTTTTTCAATTGCTTTATGTTCCTCTGAAGGAACTTGTTCGATCTTGCTAGTTGCCATCTCTAAGTTGGCAGAATATTCGCTCTCTTCAGAATAAGCAATCGTATCTTCACCAATATCAGCAACAGCTGAAAATTCTTTGGATGCAGTTCCACCCATTGGACCAGCATCGCCAAGAATAATGCGATAATTCAATCCGCATGCATCAAAAATATTGCGATAAGCTGTTTCCATATGATTAAATTCAACATCCAAATCTTCGTAGTTGGATGTAAATGAATATGCATCCTTCATATAGAACTCTCTTCCACGCAATAATCCATAACGTGGACGATCTTCGTCTCGATACTTAGGCTGCATTTGGTACAGAACCATTGGCATCTTTTTGTAACTATTCAAATTCTCTTTGACCACGCTGGTAAAAGTTTCTTCATGCGTTGGGCCAAGAATGAATTCCCTTTTGTGACGATCTTCAAATTTAAAAAGATTATCGCCATATGTTTCGTATCGTCCGCTTTCTTTCCACAAATCAGCAGGTAACAATACTGGCATCATCATTTCAACAGCGTCAATTTTTTTCATTTCTTTACGAATAATATTTTCAATTTTTTGGATTACGTCCCAAGCTAGAGGCAGCAATGCATATGCTCCAGCGGATACTTGTCTGATATATCCAGCACGTAGCATCAACTGATGACTGACTGCTTCAGCATCGGATGGCACCTGTTTAAGTGTTGGAATATACATTCGAGATTGTTTCATTCTCGCTAGTTCCCCCTATTTAATAAAGAATCTTTGGATATCGTTCCAAGTTACTGCGACCATTAATAGAACCAAAATACCAACACCGATCAAAGAAATAATCGTTTCATATTCTTCTGGAATTGGTTTTCTTCTGATGGCTTCAACGATGTTCATGATGATTTTCCCACCATCTAGTGCTGGGATTGGAATCAAGTTTACGATCCCCAGGTTCAAAGAAAGCATAGCCATAAATTGAATCACGTAAACTATCCCCAACGAAGATGCTTCAGATGTCATCGAATAAATACCAACGGGACCAGCCAGTTGATTAATATTAAATCCTCCGGTCAACATTTTGCCTAGTTGTCCAAAGATTGCTTCGGTTGTTTGAAAACTTGAAGTAAATCCATATTTAAGCTTGGCGCCAACAGAATTATCGCGTTGTGCGGCAACTCCAATCATCCCGTATTTTTGACCATTGCTTGTCGCAGACTTAGGAACTACCACTACGTCCTTAGTCTTATTTCCAGACTTAACCGTTAAAGTGGTCTTTTTGTCAGGTCTTGCCTGAATGGCAGAAATCAATTCGGTCCAATTAGTGGTTTTCTTACCTTGAACTTTAGTGATTGTGTCATTCTCTTTTAAACCGGCCTTTTGAGCTACGCTATCATGCATAACTGGGCCAATTTGATTAGTATTTGTCAAAACTCCGCCCGACATCATAAATGCAGCAATAGTTGAACAAACAATTGCCAAGACAAAGTTATTGAATGGTCCAGCAAAATTTGTGATCATCCGTTTCCAAACCGAAACTGACTGAAGTTGAACATCTCGAGGGGCAATTTGCACCTCAGTTCCATCTTCTTCGACAATTGTAGCGTCATGATCGACATTAAAAGTCTTGGTTTCAGATTCATCACCGTTTTCATATCCTTCAATCGTCAAGTCGTCAACTAAATCGGCCTTAGAAATTTGAACTGGAACGGCATTGGCATCATAAACTTTGCTGGAGATGATAATTTTAGTAACTTTTCCGTTATCATCCATGACTAAAGAAGACATAGTCCCGGGTTTTATCTCGGAATCGTCTTCTTGAGATCCAGCCATACGTACGTATCCACCGAGCGGTAATAACCTCAATGTATATGTAGAGCTATTTTTTCGATAAGCGACAATTTTCGGACCCATTCCGACCGAAAATTCTCGAACTAAAATTCCTGATTTCTTGGCAGCATAGTAATGTCCAAATTCATGCACGATCACTAAAATACCAAAAACAATTATAAATGTTATTATCGCGGTCATTTTAACCTCCACGAAGCGATTAGACTAAACCAAAAATGTGTAACATTGGTAAAACAATTAGCATACTATCAAATCTGTCCAAAATACCACCGTGGCCTGGCAAAATGTTACCTGAATCTTTAACCTTGTAGAAACGCTTGTAAGCTGATTCTATTAAATCTCCAATTTGACCAAATATCGAAAGTACGAATGCAATCATTAACATATCTACCATTGGGTATTTTTGAGGAACAAAAATCATGTATATTCCTGAAAAAATCAATGCACAGACGATTCCGGCAATCGTACCTTCCCAAGTCTTGTTGGGACTGATAGCTGGCCAAAGCTTATGCTTTCCGATTTTTCTACCGAATGTATAGGCAAAAATATCAGTTGACCAAACTACGATTAAAGCAAATAACAATAGTCCCAAACCAGCTTTAGAATTTCTGACAGAAGCTAAGTAATGGAAACCAATTCCTACATAAACCATGGTAATCGCAGAAATTGCTGCATCTTCAAAATTGAATTTATTTTTGGTGAATACAGTAACCATTAGTAACAAGACGACAAAGATATATAAGATATCCAGTCGATTAAATCCATTTGGTAACCAACCTCGGTAGAAATTAACAGGTACCGCTAAAGCTAAAGTACCCAAGATGGTAATTACGAAGTCGATTGAAACTATTATACGCTTACGCATAATATAAATCTCAAAAACACCAATTGCTGCTAATACCGCTGCTGCAACTTCAAGCCATACCCCACCAGCTAGTAGGATCGGAATAAAAATTGCCAGAGCAATAACGGCAGTTATCACACGTTGTTTCATAATTTTCCCCCAAAGTTGTTAAACTGTTCCAAATCGGCGATCACGATCGTTAAAAGTCCGGATGTCATTTATCAGGTTGTCTGATGTAAAGTCCGGCCAATATGCATCGTCAAACACCATTTCAGTATATGCCATTTGCCATAATAAGAAATTAGAAATTCTCTCTTCGCCACTCGTACGTATCAAGAGATCAGGATCAGCGTACTTGCCTAAGACACTGGTAAACAATTCATCTGAAAAAGCTTTCTCATCAATATCTTGTGGCTTGATCTCACCAGCGACAGCTTTTTCAGCCAAGATCTTGGTAGCGTTGATGATTTCTGCACGTCCGCCATAGTTGAATGCAAAGTTTAAGACCATTCCGGTATTATCTTTGGTATCTTCCATCGCTTTATTAACGACATTTTGAGTTTTAGTCGGTAAATCGTCCTTGAATCCAGTAATTACGACTTTAATGTTTTCTTTGATCAAATCAGGCATGAAAACGCCAAAGAAATCAACCGGAAGTTTCATTAGAAAACTTACTTCGGTACTAGGACGTTTCCAGTTTTCGGTAGAAAAAGCATACAAACTGAGAACTTTAACACCCAAATGACTAGCAGTGGTGGCAATGCGTTTAACATTGTTCATACCCTCTTTGTGACCAGCAATTCGTGGTTGACCACTTCTCTTTGCCCAACGACCGTTTCCATCCATGATTATCGCAATATGATCTGGCACTCTTAAATTATTGATCTGCCCATCGATATTATTTTCTGTCATCGTACAATCGTTCTGAAGGTTTATCCTTCAGTGATTTCCTTTTCTTTGTCTTCAGCTAATTTATTAATACGGTCGACTGCTGAATCAGTAACTTTTTGAATTTGCTTTTCAATATCGTGGAAGTCATCCTCAGAGATATCGCCATCTTTTTGTTGTTTCTTGATTGAGTCCATACCCTCACGACGGACATTTCTAACTGCAACGCGTGCATCTTCAGCTTCCTTACCAACCTTTTTGGCAATTTCTTTTCTGCGTTCACCAGTTAGTTGTGGAATAACTAAACGAATAACATCACCATCATTGGCAGGGTTTAAACCCAAGTCTGATGAGTTGATTGCATGTTCAATGTCGTCTAATGATGATTTGTCATAAGGTGTGATCATAAGAACACGAGCTTCAGGAATGTTAACTGAGGCAACTTGGTTCAATGGAACTGGAGTACCGTAATATTGTACTTGGATGTTGCTAAGGATCGAAGCATTAGCTTTACCTGCACGAATATTAGCTAATTCGCGATTCAAAACTTCAATCGAATTGTTCATTTTTTCTTTTGATGTTGAAACTGCACTATTTTCAGCCATTTATTTTGTACCACCCTTAATGATTGTTCCAATGTTTTCACCTTGAACAACCTTTTTAATGTTTTCTGCTTTGTTCAAATTAAAGACGATCAAAGGAATGTTGTTATCCATTGATAATGATGAAGCTGTAGAATCCATAACACCAAGGTTCTTGTTAATAATATCAAGTTGTGTCAATTCGTCATATTTCTTAGCTTGTGGGTCTTTTTGTGGATCAGCTGAATAAACACCATCAACATTATTTTTAGCCATTAGAATCACGTCTGCTTCGATTTCAGCTGCACGTAATACAGCAGTTGTATCAGTCGAGAAGTAAGGGTTACCAGTTCCACCTGCAAAGATAACGACACGTCCCTTTTCAAGATGACGAACTGCCTTTCTTCTGATATATGGCTCTGCAACTTGGCGCATTTCAATTGATGTTTGTACACGTGTAGGTACATCCAATTGCTCCAAACCATCTTGCAATGCTAAACCATTCATCACTGTGGCCATCATTCCCATGTAATCAGCTTGAGCACGATCCATGCCCATCTCAGCGCCAGTTTCTCCACGCCAAATATTTCCGCCACCACAAACGATAGCAATTTGAACTCCTAATTCGTGAATACTCTTGATCTGTTCTGCGACTTGTTTGATAACAGGAGGATTGATTCCAAATCCTTTTTCACCGGCTAATGCTTCACCAGAAACCTTTAGAATTACTCGATTGTATTTAATGTCAGGCATAAGTGCACTCCTTTAATTTTGCTATTTAATATTTTAACATATTCCATATTAAAAAATTTAAATTCAACCCTTAATTTTACACGATTCCTAGATTGGTTTAAAGCTATTGTCGAATATAAATGAAGATAAAATAAAAGACCGCCTAATTATAAAATTAAGCGATCCCCCATTAATGATTATTATTTCATTTGATTTTTAACTTCTTCAGCAAAATCTTCCTTAGGCTTTTCGATACCTTCGCCAACTTCGAAGCGAACGTAATCAACAAGTTTACTATTCTTAGATTCAACAAATTGTTGAACTGTCATATCAGAATCCTTAACAAATTCTTGATCAGCTAAACTGATTTCTGAAAGGAACTTGTTTACACGGCCTTCAACAATACGAGGGATAATCTTTTCAGGTTTTCCTTCGGCTTTTGTTTCTTCTGTGAAGATTTCTTTTTCATGTTCAAGAACATCACTAGGAACGTGGTCACGGTCGATGTAACGAGGATTGATAGCAGCAACATGCATTGCAACATCCTTAGCAGCTTCTTCATCAGAACCTTCAAGGACAGTAACAGCAGCAATCAAGCCACCATTATGCAAGTATGAACCGAATACTTGTGAGTCCGTCTTGTCTAAGACTTTGAAACGTCTCAAGGTAATCTTTTCACCGATAACAGCAGTTAAGCCAGTAACAGCTTCTTGGATTGTACCTTCTGAAACTTTAAGTGCAAGTGCTTCGTCCATGTCTTTTGGTTCATTTTCAACGATAGCTTTACCGATCTCGTTTACGAGAGCTTTGAACTTGTCGTTTGATGAAACAAAGTCAGTTTCTGAGTTAACTTCGATGATTGAAGCTTTGTTACCTGAAATTTCGATATGTGCTAAACCTTCAGCAGCGATACGGTCGCCCTTCTTAGCAGCTTTGGCGATACCTTTTTCACGAAGTTCGTCAATTGCCTTTTGCATATCTCCGTCAGCAGAAACCAATGCTTTTTTAGCATCCATCATACCAACACTTGTCTTATCACGTAATTCTTTAACTTGAGCAGCAGTAATTTTAGCAGCCATTAATTATCCTCCAGTCAGAAAGAAAGTCATCTTTACAGATGACTAATCAAATCTAAATTATTTATTATCGTTAGCACTTTCATTATCGTCGTTTTCGGCAACATTTTCAATGGATTGACCTTCGTCATTTGAACCATCTTTAGCAAAGTCGTCAGCAGATACTGAATCTTCACCTTGTTTACCTTCAACAATGGCATCAGCCATCTTTGAAACGATCAAACGTACGGCACGGATAGCGTCATCGTTTGATGGAATGATAACATCGATAGGATCTGGATCTGTGTTTGTATCAACCATAGCAACAATAGGAATATTAAGTTTCTTGGCTTCGTTAACAGCGATGTTTTCTTTGTGTGGGTCAACAATAAACATAACATCAGGAATTCTTGGCATATCTTCGATACCACCAAGGAATTTTTCAAGTTTTGCTTCTTGTTTTTCTAACAAAGCAACTTCTTTCTTAGGTAGACGTTCGAAAGTTCCGTCTTCTGACATTGCTTTGATTTCTTTTAATCTCTTAATACGTTTTTGGATTGTGTTCCAGTTAGTCAAAGTACCACCTAACCAACGATGGTTAACGTAGTATTGACCTGCACGTGTTGCTTCTTCTTCAATGGCATCTTGTGCTTGTTTCTTTGTACCAACGAATAAGAATACACCGTCATCACCGGCAACTGCTTTCATATAGTTGTAAGCATCGTCGATCATGCGAACTGTTTTTTGCAAATCAATGATATAAATACCATTTCTTTGTGTGAAGATGAAAGGTTTCATCTTAGGGTTCCAACGTCTTGTTTGGTGACCAAAATGTACACCGGCTTCAAGAAGTTGTTTCATTGAAATAACTGACATATGTATGTCCTCCTGGTTTTTTCCTCCACCTAAATCATTTCTAGTCAAGACGTCTTAACGCACCGTTGACTAAATCATTAAGTGTGTGTATTTGCAATACAAGCAAATATTATAGAGGATAAACACTTCAAAATCAAGAGATTCTACCAACTTATTCCATTGGCAATCAGTAGTTCTTCTTTTTTAGGACGAGTTAGTTTTTTTATCGCAGCTTCTCGTTTTAACGCTGCTGATTTATCCGCGAGCTTTTCAGTGTAAAGTAATTTAACTGGACGTCTTGTTTTGGTATACTTTGCGCCCTTACCGCTGTTGTGTGTCTTGACTCTTTTTTTCACGTCATTAGATGTGCCAGTGTAAAACGTCCCATCTGCACATAGTAATATGTATACGAAATAACTATCATCTTTCATTTAAAATCTTGGCTGCCTCCTGGGTTAAAACATCCCCATTATACATAATTAAATCAGGCAATACTTCTAGATTACCTGACTTTACTGTCTTGATTGCGTCAACTAAAACCAAATTGGCAGCCGCATTGGCACGTGTTCTGACAAAACGCACCTTCTTGGGCTGCAATTTATTTTTTAGCAAATCAGAGAATAATTCTGGCAATCGATCAGGACGATAAACCATAAATAGATGGCTGTTTTCTTTCAACAAGATCATTGATTGATGAAGAATTTGGTCAAGGTTAGTTTTTATTTCATGTCGGGCGATTGCTAAAACGGGATTTTCCTTAATCTTTGCTTGAGAATCATTGGCAAAATAAGGCGGATTGCAAGTGATTGTGTCCACTGTATCGTGATCAAGATATTGCAACACATTATTCAAATCATCAATTATTAACGTTACCTGTTGTTCGAGCTGGTTTTCTGCAATGCTCCGTTGAGCTAGCTTTGCCAATTCAGGTTGGATCTCAACAAGGTAAATATGAGCATTAGTTTTTGCGGTCAAAGAAAGTCCGATAGCACCATTTCCGGAACATAGATCAACTACTCGACCTTTTTTTGACGGTTTTGCGAAGTTATATAGTAGAATGGTGTCTAAATTAAATGAATATAGGTCTTTGTCTTGATTTATTATTACGCCACTGTTTGCTATAATATCCTTTGACATTTTACTCATGATATACCTACCTTACTTTTTACATAAATCTCATTTGGAGGAAATTAGTACATGTTCTATAAGTTTATCCGACAAGTCGCCCGATTTGTGGTTTTTGTAGTTAATGGACGATTCGACATCGTCGGTAAAGAAAATTTACCCGACAAACCTTATATTATTGTTGCTCCTCATCGAACATGGTGGGAGCCAATATTCTTTGCATTAGCAATCAAACCGCGAGAAGCAACTTTTATGGCAAAAATTGAATTATTCAAAAATCCAATTCTACGATTCATCTTGGTTCATTCACATGCCTTTCCGGTTGATCGTAAACATCCCGGGCCATCAGTTATCAAAACACCTGTTAAAGCTTTGAAAAATAAGGGACAAGTTTTGATCATGTTCCCTTCTGGAACGAGATATTCACAACAGCTACGCGGTGGCGCATCATTGATCGCCAAGATGTCAAAAGCACCGTTAGTTCCGTTTGTTTATCAAGGGCCAGTTAAATTTGGCGATTTATTGAAGCATAAAAAAGTAACCATCGGTATTGGACCGGAAATTGACTTTAATTTTAAAGCAAAATTGGACGATGAACAAACTCAAAAAGTAAACGAAGATATGGAAGAAGCTTGGAAACAAATTGATAATGAAATTGATCCTAACTTTAAATACATACCTGATCCAAATAAAAAGGAATTTGAAGATTAATCTTCAAATTCCTTTTTTTGATGTCTAGATTGCATTTCGACCAATATCTTTTCGATAAAATACATTCGTCGTATCAACTGAATCTAAATATGAATAAATTTTATCTTGAGCATTTTGTAACGTGTTTGCATGCGTATGGACTAAATAAAGTCGACCACCGTCAGTCACTAAGCCGTGACTATTTTCAGCAACGCTAGCAAAATTTAAGTTCAACTGAGTATTGGTGAATTGTTCTTTAGGTCCAATGCTCTTACCTATCTCTGGTTTAACCGGATAACCATTGCTGGCGACAAACACCCCGAGATCAACACCATCATCTCTCCAGGAAATGTTATCAACGTCTTCGCCGTTCAACAAATTTGCGATCACTTTCGACAAATCAGACTTCAATCGTGGCAACACGACCTCGGTTTCAGGATCACCAAATCTAACATTAAATTCGATGACCTTAACACCATTAGGAGTAAGGATCAAACCTGCGTACAACACGCCGGTGTAACTAACTCCTTCACGATGCATTTGTTTAACGAATGGCTTTAATATGTCCTTGTATGCTTGATAAACGATATCGCAATCAATATTATCTAACGGACAAATTGCCCCCATACCACCAGTATTAAGGCCCTTATCGCCATCTAACACTCGTTTATAATCTTGAGCAATTGGCATTGGATAAAAGTTCTCATCATGAACAAAAGCCATTAATGAAAACTCTTCACCTTCCAAGTATTCTTCAACGATAACTTTATCAGTTCCGAATCGATGGTCATTCAAAAGTTGGTGCAAAATATTGATGGCGTTATCTAATGTTTCGATAATGAAAACACCTTTACCACTGGCCAAACCATTAGCTTTGATAACAATTGGAAATTGGTTTTTCTTTTCGATATATTCAATAGCTAATCCGAAGTCTGTAAATTCCTGATAAAAAGCTGTCGCAACACCAGCTTCACTCATCAATCTTTTTGTGAAAGTTTTGGATCCTTCAATCTGAGCAGCAGCCTTATTCGGTCCAAAGATTTTTAATCCACGTGATTGGAAATAATCAACAATACCCTCTACCAACGGTTTTTCTGGTCCGACAATGGTATATGTAATATCATTTTCAATCGCAAAATCTGCTAATTTAGTAAATTCTAATTCATCGATCCCCACGGTCTGAACACCAAACAATCTCATTCCTGCATTGCCTGGTGCACAAAATACATCATTGTAACGATCTGATTTTTGCAACGCCTGACAGATAGCATCTTCTCTAGCGCCAGAACCCACGACTAATATTTTCATTTTGTCCTCCTGGTATTAGTGCTTGAAATGTCTTCTGCCTGTGCAGACCATTGAAATTCCATATTTATTTGCCATGTCAATTGAATCTTGATCATGAATCGAACCACCTGGTTGGATAATGGCTGTAATACCATTTTCAGCAGCAAATTGCACACAGTCATCCATTGGGAAGAACGCATCTGAGCCCATTACGAATGGTTTCTTAATGTTGCCATTTTCTTCGGCTTCTTCAATCGCAATCTTTGCTGAACCGATACGGTTCATTTGTCCGGCACCAATACCTAAGGTCATGTCTGTGGTTGTAACAGTGATGGCATTACTCTTAACGTGCTTAACAACTTTTTGAGCAAATAACAAAGCTTTCTTTTCTTCTTCAGTTGGTTGCTTTTCAGTAACAACTTCAAAATCATCAAAACTATCGACAACAGTGTCTCTTTCTTGTATCAACATACCACCAAGAACTGATGTGTATTCATGCTTGTCAGCATCTTTAGCCTTACTGAAATCAAGTGTCATTAGACGAATGTTTTTCTTGCTTTCAAGAATTTCCAAAGCTTCATCTGTAAAGCTTGGTGCAATAACAATTTCCAAGAAGATCTTGTGCATTTCTTCGGCAATCTTCTTATCGACTTCTCGATTGACTACGATGATTCCACCGAAAATAGAAATTTTATCTGCAGTGTAAGCTTTTTGCCATGCTGCATAGATGTCATTGTCATCAATTCCGATACCACAAGGGTTCATATGCTTTAAGGCAACAACACATGGAGTGTCAAAGTCTGAAACGATCTTAATGGCAGCATCAGCATCGCGAATATTGTTGTATGAAAGTTCCTTACCATGCAATTGTTTAGCTGAGGCAATTGAATAATCTGTTGCCATTGAGTTTTTGTAAAAAGCTGCTTGTTGGTGTGAATTTTCACCGTAACGCAATGATTGTTTGAATTCTAATGGAATTGTCTTTGTTTCTGGGAATTCGATTCCAGCAATGTTTGTTAAATAATTTGAGATGATTCCATCATATTCAGCAGTATGTCTAAATGCTTTAGCAGCTAATTTTTGACGGAACGCAACTTTGTCATCGCCGTCGTTGTTGATCTCTGCCAATACTGAATCGTAATCATTTTTATCAACAACTACATAAACGCTCTCGAAGTTCTTTGAAGCAGAGCGGAGCATTGAAGGACCACCGATATCAATTTGTTCAATTGCATCCGGTAGTTCAACGTTTTCTTTAGAGATTGTTTCTTTAAATGGGTATAAGTTGACACAAACTAAATCAATTGTATTGATGTTTAGTTCCTTCAATGTTTCCATATGTTCCTTGTTAGAACGCTTAGCAAGTAAACCTGCATGAACCTTTGGGTGCAATGTTTTAACACGACCATCCAAAATTTCTGGGAATCCAGTAACTTCATCGATCTCAGTTACTTTAATGTCGTTTTCTTGCAATTTCTTATATGTACCACCAGTAGAAATGATTGAATATCCGGCATCAATTAGACCCTTTGCAAATTCAACGATTCCTGTTTTATCTGAGACACTGATAAGAGCGTTTTTCATGTTTATACCACCTATTATTTTTTTAGTAGTTCTAAGACGACTTCTGGATAAATTTGGTGCTCTGTTGCATGTACTCTAGCTTCGAGTGTTTCCGCAGTATCATTTTTTAAAATCGGTACTGTAGCTTGACGGATGATTGGACCAGTATCCACTCCTGAATCAATGTAATGAATGGTAACCCCAGTCTCTGATTCTCCGGCATCGAAAGCTCTTTGAATTGATTCCAAACCTGAATATTTTGGCAACAAAGATGGATGAATGTTGATGATCTTGTTGGGATAAGCTGACAAAAGCGTACTAGTAACAACCTTCATATAGCCAGCTAACAAAATATATTCGATTTTCAATGGCGCGAGCTTTTCGACAATTGCTTGTTCATACGCATGTCGATCTGAATAATCTTTTAAACGATTGACGAATGTGGGAATGTTTCTCTGCTTTGCCTTAGCTAAAACTTTGGCATTTGGTTGGTCGCAAACTAAAACTTCAATCTCTAATCCGGCATTTTTCAATTCTTGACTATCTGCCAGGGCTTCAAAGTTCGTTCCATTTCCGGAAGCAAAAATGGCAACTTTCATATTGAACCTCCCGACAATACAACTGAATCTGTTTCACGTTCGGATACTTCTCCGATGATAAAGGCTTGTTTTTCAGCCCGATTCAACTCACGTAAAACATCACTCGAAATATTTGAATCGACTGCTAAAACCATGCCAATACCCATATTAAAAATATGGAACATATCGTCTAATTGGATATCGCCGTATTTTTGCACAATGTCAAAAATTGCTTGTGGCTTCCAGCTATTGATATCGATCATTGCTGCGGCGTTTTCAGGCAACATTCTGGGAATGTTTTCGTAAAAGCCACCGCCGGTAATGTGGGCAATCCCGTGAATCATTTTTTGTTCCAAAAGTGGCACGATCTGCTTAGTGTAAATTCTAGTCGGTTCAAGGAGCACATTGCCTAATTTTTGATCAGGCATTTCAGGCAAATGAGTATCAAACGAAAAATCATGATCTTTAAAAAAGATTTTTCTAATCAGTGAAAAACCATTTGAATGGAGGCCACTAGACTTGATACCTATCAACTTATCGCCAATTTGAACATTTTCTTTTCGAAGAATGTCGGATTTTTCAACGATACCGACTGAAAAGCCAGCAATGTCGTAATCATTATTTGCATAGACATCAGGCATTTCAGCCGTTTCTCCGCCAATTAAATCCACTTGACCTAATTCACAGCCAAACATAATACCTTTGAGTACTTGCTTGATTTTACTGTCAACTTTGCCGGTTGCTAAATAGTCCAAAAAATATTGTGGTTTAGCACCTTGAGCCAACAAATCATTTACACACATTGCTACACAGTCGATCCCGACGGTGTCATATTTCTTACCCTGGACAGACAAGAGCAATTTAGTACCGACACCATCATTACTAGAAATTAAAACTGGATGTTCATAACCTTCAGGAATCTCGTACATTCCCCCAAAGTTTCCGATATTGTTGGCGTTGGCATGTTGCATCGCTAAATTCTGTTTGACGAAGTTCGATACTTCATAGCCTGAATTAACGTTAACCCCGGCTTCTTCGTATGGATTAGCCATTTATTTCTCCTTTAGTTTCGATTAAAAGTCTTCGGAAAGATTTTTCTCATAGTCGTATAAAGGCGTTGGGTAATCACCGTTAAAGTACGACAAGTCTAAACCGTTGTACGGAGCGTCAAAATGAAGATCAATAGCTTCGATCAATCCATCTTCACTCAAGAATTCCAATGAATCTGCACCGAATTGTTGGCGCATCTCCTCTTTACTCTTATGAGCAGCAATCAACTCTTTACGATCTTGAATATCGATTCCGTAAAAACTTGGATATTTAAATTGTGGTGAAGCAATTCTTAAGTGCACCTCTGTGGCACCAGCATCCTTGAGCAGTTTCACGATGAAAGCACACGTTGTTCCACGAACAATCGAATCGTCTACTAACACCACACGCTTACCGTCAACAACACCTTTGACAGCGGCTAACTTTTGACGAACAGCTTTTTCGCGCAATTCCTGACTAGGTTGAATGAATTCTCGTCCCATGTACTGGTTCTTGATCAAGCCCATTTCATATGGAAGCTCGCTACCTTCGGCATAGCCACTAGCTGCTGATAATGATGAGTTTGGAACCCCAACGACGATATCTGCATCTGTTGGTTGTTCACGAGCTAAGATCTTACCCATACGTTTTCTAGCAGTGTGAACATTTACACCTAAAATATTTGAATCTGGTCTGGCAAAATAAATATATTCCATTGAGCAAATTGCCATTTTAGTGTCTTCAGTCCAGGAGTCAACGGTAATTCCTTCATCATTAATGACAGTCAATTCACCTGGTTTAACATCTCTGACAAAAGTTGCTCCAACTGAATCCAAGGCACATGTTTCACTGGCTACCACATAGCCACCTTCAGGCAGTTTTCCAATCGATAACGGACGGAACCCGTGAGAGTCAAGTGCTAAGATCAATGAATCTGAGGTAAGCATCAGATATGCAAATCCACCTTTGATCTGTTGCAATGATTCTTTGATACGTTCCATTTGGGTTGGCTTGTCCGAATGTCTGATCAGATGGACCAACACTTCAGAATCAGAACTTGACTTGAAAATATCGCCCTTTTGTTCAAGCTCTTTTTTCAAGGTAAGTGCGTTGGTCAAATTACCATTGTGAGCTAGCGCAAATTGTTGATCGGTAAAGTCAAACAACAATGGTTGAACGTTTTCGATTTTATTACCACCAGCTGTTGAATAGCGAACGTGACCAATGGCAGAATTTCCAGTTAATGAATTCAATAATTCAGGTCGGTTAAAAACTTGCGTCAATAATCCTAAATTACGATAGCAATTTAATTTTCCACCATCGTTTGTAACAATTCCTGCACCTTCTTGTCCACGGTGTTGTAAGCTGTGCAATCCAAGGTATGTTAAATAGTTTGCATTTTCAGCTCCCCAAACACCAAACACGCCGCATTCTTCATTCAATCCCTTTATTTCATTAAGCAAGGAATGGCCTCTTTCCAATTCTTAAATGCCTCAGATAAATCTAGTTCGGCACTGGAATCATTTGTTTTTAATTGCAATTTGTTTTCTTGTGTAACTGAGCCCAAATACTCCTCGTTTGATGCGAATAATTTTTCAAAGTTGTCCTTATTTTCTTGGGAAACAGAAACTAAAAATCTGCCTGGTGTTTCTGAAAATACTTCTGAAGTTGACAATTTAGTTTCAACGTCAAATCCGAGTTGATTTTCAAATGATGACTCTGCCAAAGCAATTGCCAAGCCACCTTCAGATAAGTCATGACAACTGTTGATCAAGCCAGATTCAATTGCCTCGAGCATATCAGCTTGTAGTTGTTTAACTTGTTCCAAATCGATTGGATTTAGTTCACCCTTAACATCGCCTGTTTGCATTAACTGCAATTCTGAACCGTTGTAATCATTGCCAGTCTTACCCACCAAGTAGATTTCATCCCCGATGTTCTTAAAGCCTTGTGTCATAACATTTTCAAGATTTTTAACCAAACCAACCATTCCGATCATCGGACTTGGATAAATTGCTTCTTCGTTAAATTCATTATAAAGTGACACATTTCCAGAAATGACAGGTAAAGCTAATTCGTTACAGACTGAAGCCATACCTTCAACACTACGATTAAATTCCCAGAAAATTTCTGGCTTTTCAGGATTACCATAATTTAGACAGTCAGTAATTCCCAATGGTTCTGAACCTGTTGCAATCAGGTTAGCAGAAGCTTCAATAATGGCAATTTGACCGCCAATATATGGATCGACATAAACTAACTTGGAATTTCCATCATTAGTCATAGTCAAAGCCTTTTGAGTTCCGCGAACTCTAATTGCTGCAGCATCGCTACCTGGTTTTACCATCGTATTAGCTTTAATTTGTGAATCATAAGTTGAATAGAAAAATTCTTTTGAAGCAATATTTGGTTGTTGCAAAAGATCCATCCAAGTATTTGTCAATGAATCAATTTTTGGTTGGTATTGTTCTTTGTAATTTTGGTCATTTAACCGTTCTGGCATAGTACCCTTATGAACGTATTCTGGTGCGTCATCTACTAAGCCTGCAACTGGGATATCAGTAACCAATTCACCATGTTGATAGATCTTGTATTGATTGTCAGTTGTAACTTTTCCGATTACTACAGCGTCTAATCCTGCATCCTTGAAAAAATTCAAGATATTTTCTTCATGTTCTGGTTTTGCACATAACACCATGCGTTCTTGTGATTCAGAAAGCATGATCTCATAAGGAGTCATTCCAGTTTCACGTTGTGGAACTTGGTCTAATTCAAGCACTAAGCCACTTTCAGCTTTTGAAGCCATTTCTGCAGTTGATGAAACTAAACCAGCTGCGCCCATGTCTTGAATTCCCATGATCCAGTCGGAATGTTCCTGAACTAATTCGATACATGCATCCATCAAAAGTTTTTCCATAAATGGATCACCAACTTGAACCGCTGAACGTTGTGTCTTATTGTCATCAGTAAATTCATCTGAAGCGAATGTTGCACCGTGAATACCATCACGACCAGTTTTTGCTCCAACATAAATGATCAAGTTATTTTCGCCACTGGCTTTTCCATACTTAATGTCTGAATTATTGATCAACCCTACGCACATTGCGTTAACAACAGGGTTATTTTTGTATCTGTCTTGGAAAGAAATTTCACCACCAACAGTTGGAATACCAATACAATTACCGTATCCACCAATACCAGCAACAATTTCGTTTGCTAAATATTTAGTGTGTTCATCGTCCAAGTTTCCAAACTTCAAACTATTCAGCATTGCAATCGGAGTTGCACCCATTGAAAAAATATCACGGATGATTCCACCGACACCTGTAGCAGCACCTTGATAAGGTTCAACAGCTGAAGGGTGATTGTGACTTTCGGCCTTGAAAACGACAGCTTGGTTGTCATCAATGTCAATAATTCCAGCATCTTCACCAGGTCCAGCTAGAACTCGTTTTCCCTTGTTAGGAAATTTACGCAAAACATTTTTAGAATTCTTATAAGAACAATGTTCACTCCACATAACTGAAAAAAGTCCAGCTTCAGTATAATTTGGCAAACGGTGAAGAATGTTTTCTGTGATCACTTTAAATTCTGATTCGCTTAATCCCCATGCCTTATAGAGTTTTTGCTCATTGATCATTGTGGCTGTTGGTTCTGTCATTTATTGATTCACCCTATCCATTTGATTTTTTACCATTGATTGGAACATCTTCAATCCATCATCAGAACCGACTAATTTTTCCAATGCACGTTCAGGATGTGGCATCATCCCTAAAACATTTCGTTGCTTGTTAGTTATACCGGCAATTTTATCGACGCTGCCGTTAATGTCTTCTACGTATGAAAAAGCAATTTGGTTATTCTTTTTCAATTCCGCAAGTGTGGCATCATCGCAATAATAATTGCCTTCTCCATGTGCAACAGGAATATCGATCACTTCATCAGCTTGATACTCTGAAGTAAATAAAGTGTCGTTATTAACGACTTGTAATTGTGCTGTTTCGCAAATGAAACGGTTATGTTCATTTCTGATCAAAGCACCGGGCAATAATCCAATCTCGGTTAAAATTTGGAACCCGTTGCAAATTCCCAATACAGGTTTTCCTTCATTAGCAAGTTGTTTTATTTCCGGGATAATTGGTGCATGTGCAGCAATCGCTCCACTTCTCAAATAGTCTCCATAAGAAAAACCACCAGGAATTAGCACTGCGTCAAATCCAGCCAATGATGTTTGACGAAAATCTACCAGTTCTACTTCAGCCTTAACGCCGTCTTTGATAGCAAAATACAAATCTTTATCGCAATTGGAGCCAGGAAAAACGATCACAGCAAACTTCATTAAATTGCCTCCGGTTCAACGAATTCGTAACGATAAGTTTCCATGTTTGGATTAGCCAATAAGCTATCGCAAATTGTTTCGATATCTTCTTTAACATGAGGTGAATTTCCATCGACAGTGATTTCAAAATATTTACCCATTCTGATCCCGTTGATGTCATTGAACCCCATTCCGTGGACAGCCTTTTTAACTGCTTCACCTTGTGGGTCTAAAATTGATTTTTTGTAAGTAACATATACCTTTACTAAAGTCATTATTTGGCTCCTTCTAAGCGATTAAGTACTTTGGTGTAAGTTTCAACAAGATCTGCTTGATTCTTTCTGAAAACGTCTTTATCTAATGATTGATGGCTCTGAGAATCCCATAGACGACAGTTATCCGGAGAAAATTCATCGATCAAAATAATTTTTCCGTCGACTCTTCCAAACTCAAGTTTAAAATCAACTAAATCCAAATCGTCCTGTGAAAAAAGTTTGATCAACAGTTGATTGATTTTTAAGGTTTGTTCCTTAATGTAAGTTAATTCGGCTTCAGTTGCGATGTTCAACGATTCAATTTGGTTGTCGTTAATGAATGGATCATCTAATTCATCGCTTTTGTAATAAAATTCAATAATTGGTTTTTGAAGATCTTTACCTTCATCTAAACCGAATTTTCGAGCAAAGCTTCCGGCGATTTTATTTCTCAAAACAACTTCCACTGGAATCAATTCAGTCTTCAAAACTAATTGTTCGTGGTCAGAAACATTTTTGACTAAATGTGTCGTGATACCATTTTTGATCAAATAATCAAAAATATAGGAAGAAATTTGGCAGTTCAATTTTCCTTTTCCAGGAATTTGTTCTTTTCGTTCGCCATTAAATGCTGTGGCTTGGTCCTTGTAAACCATTAATAGTTCTGATTCATTATCAGTTGCAAAAACATCCTTTGCTTTTCCTGAATAAATTAATTGATCAGACATAGTTCCCCCTATTTGTCCCAAATGGGATCATTTTGTATTTGTAGTTTAGAAAGTTCAATATTGTCAGTCAAAATCGTGATGTGACCCATTTTACGATTATGCTTGGCCTCCGCCTTGCCATAATCGTGAAAATACCAATCAACATGTTTAGTGATTGCATCTTTTGCAGGTTGCAAGTGTTGTCCCAATAAATTGACCATGATAGCTGATTCAAACAACTTCACCTTTGGCATTTCCCAGCCGCAGACACCTAAGATATGAGTATCAAATTGCGACACGTTACAAGCTTCAATAGTTAAATGTCCAGAGTTATGTGGACGTGGAGCAATTTCATTAACATAAACCTGGTGTTTAGTATCAATGAAAAATTCAACGCACATTGTACCAACAAGATTTAAACCTGAAGCAATTTTGGCAGCGATTTGATAACATTCTTGTTCTGTTTCTGCTTTGATAAAAGCTGGACAATTACTGATGTGAAGAATGTTGTTTCGATGTTCATTTTCGATCACTGGAAAAACCGATTGTTCGCCATTTGAATTTCCTGATATTACAACGGAGACTTCTTTTAGAAGATCAATTTGAGCTTCTAAGATACAAGTTCCGCTAGTCAATAATTCTTGAACGTCATTTTCAGAAAACGAATTGTCTTCAATTCTTAATTGACCTTTACCGTCGTATCCACCTTCAACTGTTTTGAGGATTGCAGGGATTCCTACTGACTCGATTGCACTTGTAAATTCAGAATACGAGTTGACAATTGCGTGTTTGACAACAGGAAATCCATTATCTTCCAAAAAGCTTTTTTCACGGATGCGATTCTGCGTCACGATCAACGCCTTAGTACCTTGTGGCACATCGGTATATTTCTTGACTTCGCTGATGGTTTCTGCATCAACATTTTCAAATTCGTATGTCAACACATCGCACTTTTTGGCTAATTTGATCAATCCTGATAAATCATCATAACTGCTGACAATTTGTCCGTCTGATACTTGAGCTGCTGGACAATTCGGTGTTGGATCTAGTATCAATACCTTAAATCCTTTTTCTTTGGCAGAAGCGGCCATCATTTGTCCTAATTGACCCCCACCGATGATTCCAATGGTCTCACCTGGTAAATGAATTTTATTCAAACTGTTGCCCACTTTCGATTGATTTTTGATGCATATCTTCGCGATATTTTGTTAGTGCTTGTGCATAATCATCATTAGTTAGTGCACAAATTTTTGTAGCCATTAAGGCAGCGTTAGTTGCACCGGCTTTCCCGATTGCCATTGTTGCGACTGGAACTCCACCAGGCATTTGCACAATAGATAAAAGAGAATCCATTCCGCTAAGTGCCTTGGACTGAACGGGTACGCCAATTACTGGCAAATTAGTTGTTGCTGCTACCATTCCTGGTAAATGAGCTGCACCTCCAGCACCAGCAATGATCACATTAAAGCCTTCATCGCAAGCATTTGTACCAAAGTCGATCATTTCTTGAGGCATACGATGAGCCGAGATAACCTTGACCGAATAAGAAACCCCTAATTCCTTCAAAGTATCGATCGTAAATTGCATAGTTGATAGGTCAGAAATTGAACCCATAATAATCGCTACATCTTTCATAAGTCATCTTCTTCCTTTAAGCATATTTAAAGTCTACCAAGTTTAATTTGGATTTTCAACAAATTAACGTATGATATTCGTTATTTTATGAATATAGTTCGTTAATTACTGCTTATAATTTAATATGAAATATATTATATATATATAGTTCGTATTTTAATGGTATATTTCAAAGGGTACAAAAAAATCCCGATACGAAATTTTCGTATCGGGATATAAAATGATTAATTATTTTTCTTTTGTTGTGCTTTCATAGAAGCCATAACTTGATTAAGTTTCTTTTGTGATGGCTTTTGTCCCATTTGAGACATCATTTGTTTGATCATATCAGCACTGATAGGTGGATTGTCTTGGAAATATTTCTTCATATACCATCTTGCAACGAAGAATCCAATAACTACACCAACCAAAATACCAATAACGGCAGCGATTATTATAGGCCACATATGCTATTCACCCTTTCCATACCAGTTAATATTACATTAATTTATATATAAATAAAAGTCTAATCGTCTCTGAGACCCTTTTCTCTTTGAATACGGCGAACCTTTTCAGGAGTCACTTCTTCACCCTTTTTATCGAAGACTCTCATATTCTCAATTTGAGTCTTAAATTCAGCCCTGAAATTCTCCAGGTATTCTTTACGAAGAGCACGTTGCTCCTCTTCTTCTTCTTTTGTGATTGTTCCAGCTTTAGCCTTGTGGGCCAAGTCATTTAGTTTCGCAATCAGTGTTTCTTGTTTTGTCATATTATTCACTCCAATAACCGAACACTTGTTTGAATTATATCATGCGGTTTGATACAATCTAAATAAGATATTAACAATGAGGTGTTCTAATGTCAAAAAACGAAGGATCAAAACAAACTCAGATTCTAGAGTGCATTCATGACTATTTGGATGAACATGGATATCCACCAACAGTTCGAGAAATCTGTGAAGCAGTTGATCTTTCATCAACTTCTACTGTTCATGGCCACTTATCTCGTTTAGAGAAAAAAGGATACATCCAACGTGACCCTACTAAGCCACGTGCACTCGAATTAACCATTGCTGGTTTGAATTTGATTGGAATTAAATCAAAGGAGATACCTATTATTGGTACTGTTGCTGCTGGTCAACCAATCTCAGCTGAACATGACTTTGAAGGTACTTTCCCACTACCACCTGATTTAACAAGAGATTCTGGTGAATTATTCATGTTGAAGATCCATGGTGATAGTATGATAAATGTCGGTATTTTGGATGGAGATCAAGTAATTGTCCACGAACAAAATACTGCAAATAATGGTGAGATCGTCATTGCAATGACGGAAGATATTGAGGCAACGTGCAAGCGTTTCTTCGCCGAAAGCGGACATTTCCGTCTTCAACCAGAAAACGATACTATGGATCCAATTATCTTGGAAAACGTTGAAGTCGTTGGTAAAGTCGTTGGTCTCTATCGTCCACAAATTTTTTAACATTTGAACAAAAAAAGAAGACTTGCAAATGCAAGTCTTCTTTTTATTATGTCCTGATTAGATATCACGACGACGTTCTTTAATACGAGCTGCTTTACCAGTACGATCACGTAGATAGTAAAGTTTAGCACGACGTACACTACCATATCTAACAACGTCGATCTTTTCAACACGAGGTGTGTTAAGTGGGAATGTTCTTTCAACACCAACACCACTTGACATCTTACGTACAGTATATGTAGCTTGGATACCTGTACCATGTTTCTTGATTACAACGCCTTCAAACAACTGAATACGTTCACGAGAACCTTCAACAACCTTAGCATGAACACGTACTGTGTCACCAGGGCGGAAGTCTGGAATATCTGAACGAAGTTGTTCCTTAGTAATTTCTTGAATTAATGGTTTCATTAATCTGTCTCCCTATCCGACACTCATGCATATCTTGATAATACACAGCGGAACATCGTTGATTGTGTTTAAACACTTATAATATATTACATTATTTACATTGTAATGTAAACTACATTTCTGAACGAATTTCACGAAGAAGCTTTTTCTCTTCGTCATTTAATTCAATTGTTTTTAGTAAGTCTGGTCGACGTTCAAGCGTCTTTTTCAGAGCTTGTTTTAAACGCCAAACTCGAATTTTTTCGTGATTGCCACTAGTTAATACTTCAGGTACCTTTTTACCGCGGAAATCAGCTGGACGCGTGTATTGCGGATATTCTAACAATCCATGTGAAAACGAATCCTCATCTGCTGACACATTATTTCCTAAAACTCCGGGAACAAATCGCATCGTTGCATCGATCATACTCATTGTTGGGAGTTCTCCACCTGTCAGAACGTAGTCTCCAATTGAAACTTCATCAGTTACTAAATCTTTGATTCGTTCATCAAAACCTTCATAGTGCCCACAGATGAACACTAAGTGGTCTTCTTTTGCAAAGGACTGAGCCATTTTGGCGTCAAATGTTTTCCCTGCTGGATCTAATAAAATGACTCTTTTCTTGCCGGGGTTCTCATTGTCTAGATAGCTCATTGCATCATAGATTGGTTGAGCTTGAAGCAGCATCCCTGCTCCACCGCCATAAGGAGCATCATCAACGTGATTTTGTTTATCAGTGGTAAAGTCGCGAAAATCGACCACCTGTAAATTGAGTAGCCCCTTTTCTTGAGCTTTGCCAATTACAGATTCGTTAAGGGCATCAAACATTTTTGGAAAAATACTTAAGACTGATATATCCATTAGTCGATCAACCCATCCGGAATATCGACAGTAACCTGTTTATTTTCCAAATCTATTTTTTTAACGACGTCCTCAATGTAAGGTACTAAAACTTCATCATACTTGGGGCCCTTTACTACCCAAACATCATTTGGTCCTAATTCCATTATCTCGGTGATCTTGCCAATCTCGCCCAAGTTAGGGTCAATAACTGTTAAACCAACGATTTGGCTGTAAAGAAATTCACCCTCGGCTAATTTGGGTGTGATTTCGTCTGTTGTAAACAATTGATCATTCTTGAATTGTTCAACATCATTGATATTGTCGTATCCCTTGAATTTCAACAAAATGAAATTCTTGTGAGCACGAGAAGATTCAACTGTAAATTCTTGTTGTCCAGATTGTGTCTTGATGATCAACTTTGAACCTGGTTTGAATCTCTCTTTAGGAAAGTCCGTAATCGAAACTACGCGAACCTCACCTTTAATACCATGTGTGTTAACTATCTTACCAACTCGGTAAAGTTTGTCTGACATTTAATTCTCCATTTAAAAAGAAAAGGGATCGTGATAAAAGCAAGTTTTATCTGATCCCAATATCTTAATTATTTTGAAAATTTGCTTTCATGATATTTTTGCATTAAACCATGTTTTTTAAGCAAGTTACGAACTGTATCTGAAGGTTGTGCACCTTTTTGTAACCAGTCCATGATCTTGTCATCTTCTAGTTTAAGTTCTTCAGGTTGTGAAATTGGGTTGTAGTAACCAACTTGTTCGATGAAGCGGCCATCACGTGGTGAACGTGAATCTGCAACAACGATTCTGTAGAAAGGTCTTAATTTACTACCCATGCGTTTCATTCTGATTTTAACTGACATTGTGTTTCCTCCTAAAAATTCTTAACTTTGTTAGTATACACAAAAAAAGGTAACGTGTAAAGAAAAAAACTTTACACATTACCTTTTTATTTACTCTTGAATCGTTTAACTTTCTTGAGACGCTTTTTCTTGTTCTTCTTTTGTTTACGGACCATGGAATGCATCGCCATTTTTCCAAGACGACCTTGAACGCCATTACCCATTAACTGGTCCATGCCGTTCATGTTTCCTTTACTCATTTGCTTCATCATATCTTGTGATTGCTTGAATTGCTTGATCATTCGATTGACTTCTTGGACCGAACGACCGGAACCTGCAGCAATTCTTCGTCTTCTTGAAGGATTGAGCAATTTAGGGTCTTCGCGTTCTTGTGGAGTCATCGAATAAACAATTGCCTTAAGATGGGCAATATCTTTTTCATCAACATTGATGTTTGCTAAGGCAGGATTATTGGCCATACCAGGGATCATCTTCATGATCTCATCAAGTGGACCCATCTTTTGGATCTGATCCATTTGATCGATAAAGTCATTAAAATCAAAGCTGTTCTCTTTGATCTTTTGTGCCATATCTTCAGCTTGTTTTTGATCATAATCTTGTTGAGCTTTTTCGATCAACGTCAACATGTCACCCATGCCTAAGATACGGTTAGCCATTCTATCTGGGTGGAAGACATCTAGTTGATCTAATTTTTCACCTTGTCCGATAAACTTGATTGGCTTACCAGTGACTGCACGAATTGAAAGTGCAGCACCACCACGAGTATCACCATCTAATTTTGTGAGGACAACGCCAGTGATATCCAATTGTTCATCAAAACCATGGGCAACCTTAGCGGCAACTTGACCAGTCATTGAATCAGCAACGAATAAAATTTCGTTTGGCTGTGCCAATTCCTTAATACGTTTAAGTTCGTCCATCAATTGTTCATCAATTTCCAAACGACCAGCAGTATCAATGATCACGTAATCATTTTTATTTTCATGAGCTTGGGCAAGACCATTCTTGACGATCTCAACTGGATCTTTATCAGTACCCTCTTGATAAACAGGTACATCCAGTTGCTTACCAATAGTTTGTAGCTGTTCGATAGCAGCTGGACGATAAACGTCTCCAGCGATAAATAATGGACGAGCCTTATCATTATCCATCAATCTTTTTGCTAACTTACCAGCTGTAGTAGTTTTACCAGCACCTTGAAGACCAACCATCATAATGATTGTTGGAATATGTGGGGCCTTGTTTAAAGGTACTGCTTCTGTACCCATCAATTTAGTTAACTCATCATCAACGATCTTAACGACTTGTTGAGATGGAGTTAAACTTTCCATTACTTCAGCGCCTAAGGCACGTTCACGTACTTGTTTAACAAAATCTTTAACGACATCAAAGTTAACATCGGCTTCTAACAATGCCATTCTGACTTCTCGTGTAACTGTACGAATGTCATCTTCAGATAGCTTACCTTTTCCTCTTAATGAAGAAAAAACTTTGTTAAGTCTCTCGCTTAAACCTTCAAAAGCCATAACTAACTCCTATTACATCTCATTTATTTTTGAGATTCGTCTGACTAAATCCAATAATTGTTTATCATCAGCATAGTTTTCACGAACCACTTTACTCAATTCACTAGCAACGTTATCAATTTCTTGAGTCTTCTCTACTAAGCTGAGTTCTCTTTCAAACTTTTCAAGCGAACCTACAGAACGATGAATATTGTCTAATACCGCTTGTCGAGAAACGCCAAGTTGTTCGGCAATTTCCCCTAGTGAAAAATCTTCAACATAGTATAGATTCATGTATTTTTCTTGCTTTGAAGTTAGTAGTGAATGGTAAAAATTGTACAACAAATTTATCTCATTTGTTTTTTTGATATCCATTTTATTCTCCAGAACCGACAATCAGCTCTTTGAACAATCCATAAATAAACTTCTCTGGATCAAAGTCACGTAGATCATCCATTTGTTCGCCTAACCCAACCAGTTTCACAGGCAAATGCAATTCATTTCTGATTGCCAAAACGATACCACCTTGTGAACTACCATCGATCTTAGTCAAAACAATACCAGTAACATTAGTCGTTTCGTTGAATTGTTTAGCTTGACTCAAGGCATTTTGACCAGTCGATCCATCAAGAACCAGTAAAACTTCTTGAGGTGCTTCTGGTAATTCACGTGTTATCACACGTTTAATCTTTTCAAGTTCACGCATTAGGTTTTGATTATTTTGCAATCTACCGGCAGTGTCAACCAACAGTATATCAAAGTCTTCGTTAATTGCACGTTGGACCGCATCATAAACGACTGAAGCGGGGTCAGTTTGTGCAGGTTTTGCCTCAACAGGAACATTGACACGATCGCCCCAGCGTTGAATTTGCTCAATTGCTCCCGCTCTAAAAGTATCGCCAGCTGCTAACAAGACTTTCTTACCTTGGGATTGGAAACGATGAGCTAGTTTCCCAATAGTTGTAGTCTTTCCTGCACCATTAACACCAACAAACAAGAACACAGTTGGTGTTTTATCGGTACTGAAATGCAAGGCATTGTCTTCTTCTTTGCCCTCTTCATCATACATGTCGACTAATTTTTCAACGATAACATCAGAAACATCGGAACGCTTCTTGGCATTTCTGAGTTTAACTTCCTCTCGGAGCTCGTCAGAAATACGCATTGCCGTTTCATAACCAACATCTGATTCGATCAACAATTCTTCAAGATCATCGAAAAAGTCTTCATCCACGCTTCTGAAATTAGCCAAGAAACGATTGAATCTGGCACTGAATGAATTACGACTCTTCTTTAAACCTTCATCATATTCTTTGACTTCTTGTTCATCTTCAGTTTCTTCAGATGACTCATCTGTTTCAACATTTTCTGTTGATTCTTCGTCACCATTCGTATTTTCATCAGCTGTTGCAGATTTCTCATTCACAGGCCGTTCAGGTTCTGACTCTACTTTATCTGCAGGTTCAGAATCGTTTTCAGACTCTGATGGATTGAACTCTTCAGTTTCAGACTTAGTTTCTTCAGATTCAGCAAGTTTAGAATTTTCAGCCTGTGCTTGTGGTTCATGTTTATCTGAAATAACTGCACTGTCGTTAGTTTGTGGTTCGTTTACATCAGTTGTACCTTGTTCAGGATTCTCAATCTCTTCAGAATTATTTTCATCCACTGTCTCATTACTTTGTTGATCTTCTGGAGTTGTTGTTTCAGCAGATTTATTTTTCTCTGCTGGCTTTTCTTCAGATTTCTCGGTACTTGTTGCATGATCAGTGTCAGTAGATTCTGATGTTTGTTGGTCAGTCTCTTGGGTCGACTTTTCAGTTTCTTTTTCTTTGTCGGCTTCTTCGTTATTTCCACTAAATGCCTTTTTAATTCTATCAAAAAGTCCCATATTTACTCCTAATCCTTTACCGAAACAGAAAGAATTCTTGAAACTCCGGATTCTTCCATAGTTACTCCATAAAGGCGATTGACGTTCATCATTGTTCCTTTACGGTGAGTAATAACGATAAATTCAGTATTGTCATCATAACGATTTAAATAATTTGCAAATCGATAAACATTAGCATCATCTAAGGATGCCTCAACTTCATCCAAAATACAAAATGGAACTGGATTGACCTTAATAATTGCAAACAGCAATGTAATAGCAGTCAATGCCTTCTCACCACCGGACAACAAACTCAATCGTTGAAATTTTTTCCCAGGTGGCTGTGCAATAATTTCAATCCCAGTTTCCAAAAGATCGTTTGGTTCAGTCAAGACTAGTTTAGCACGACCTCCCGCAAACATTTCTGGGAATATGACTTCAAACGCAGCCGAGACGTCATCAAAAGTCTTCTTGAAACGAGTTACCACTTCATGGTCCATCTCGGCCATTGTATCTAGCAATTGTTTTCTGGCTTTAATTAGATCATTTTGTTGCGTTGTCAAAAATTCGTAACGATCTTTGACACTGTCGTATTCCTCAATTGCAGCCTCATTGACCGTACCCAATTCTTGAATACCCATCTTTAAAAGATGAGCGTCGTGACGCAATTTATCAGTATCTATTTCATCGGTCTGAATTTCCTTGATGGCGGCCTCGTAAGTAATTTGATAGTCCTGTTCAAGCGTGTCAAGTCGGCTATTCATGTTATTAGATAACTTTGTTAATTGGATAGCCAAATTTTCTTGTTGATCTGAAGCAGATTTCTGTAGATCAAAGTTTCTTTCAGCTTCCTGATTCAAGCGCTTTGATTCTTCATCTTTTTCAGTACGTTGCGTTTGAAGTTTCTGCAGATCTGTCTTAACGATTTCAATTTCAGATTCTAATTTCGATACATCTTGTTTTATTTCAGAATTATTGGTATCTAACTGCATTCTTTCCGAATTCAACTCATCAAGTCGTTTTTGTAATGCAGCTGATTGATCTGTTATCTCGTTGATCTCAGATTTCAGTCGTTTGACCTGTGCTGATTCATTCGTAAAATTGCTTTTTACAACAACCAGTTTAGTTTGAACTTCTTGTGCCTGTGCGTTAGTTTTTTCAAGTTCAGCATCAAAATCATTCAAAACTTCTTGCTTGTGTTCAATGTCAGCTTGTAAATCCGAGATACTTTGTTTAAGGGTCTTAGACTTATCAACCTGTTTTTGAAGATCTGATTCGATCTCACTGCGTTCTTCTTGAGTTCTCTTTTGATTGTACTGAAGTGCATTTTGTTGATCTTGTAAATGTTTCTGTTCATTTTGATGGCTTGATAATTGATTCGATAATTGATTTCGCGAATCATTATAAGTCTTCAATTCTTCTTCGATTGATTTATTTTCTTCTCGAAGTTGAACTAATTGGTTACGTAAATGTTGAACGTTTTGTTGTTTTTGATCGCTAAGAGATTCCTGCTGTTGCAACTTTTCAGTGAGCTTATCCAGTTCTTCTTTCCGAGTCAAAATACTAGTATTGAATCTTCTTTGTTGACCACCAGTCATGGATCCACCAGCATTAACCACATTCCCATCAATCGTAACTACTCGATATTTTCGACCAACTGCTGCAGAAACTCTCGTCGCAGCATTAATGTCATGTGCTACTAGTACGTTCCCAAAAATGCTTTTGATAATATTTTCAACGTCTGATTTATATGAAATCAAATCACTGGCAATTCCAATGAATCCATCGATTTTTTTGGCATTGTTCAAATCAGTCGAATAAATGTTTCTAGCTTTAATAATATTTAGTGGTAAAAACGTCGCTCTGCCTCCACGTTTCTGACGAAGGTAATTGATTCCCTTCTTGGCAGCCTGTTCATTTTCAGTAACAATGGATTGGAGTTGATTACTAGCAATTGTTTCAATTGCCAATTGGTAATCTTGCGGAACATCAATCAATTCTGCCACGGCTCCGACAATACCACCAATTTCTTTGGCGTTATTCAAGACATTTTTCGCACCATCGTAAAAACCAGCATGCTCATGTTCCATGTTTTCCAGAACATTCTTGCGTGCCTTAGTTTCCTGCAATGATTCCAAGAGCTTCAGATATTCAGAATTTTCTTTCTGACCTTGTTCAGTCACCGAATTGATCGAATGTTCGATCTTATGACTCTTATCAACTAATTCTTGGTTGTCATTATCCAGCTTTTTGAGCTGATCTTTAACTTGATTGATTTTAGAATTTGCATCATTTAAAAACTTTACGACTTCGGCTAATCGTTTTTCTTGATCAGCTGAAGCAGATGCAATTCTTGTTAACTGTTTATTAGAGAACTTCTGTTCATTGCTATTTGAAACTTGTTGCTGCAAGGCGTTGACATAATTATCTCTAGCCGCCGCTATACTTTCATTCAACTGTTCAGGAGTCTTATCTTGCAATTGTTTGATGTCATGCAGTTGTTTTGAATACTTATCAATATCTGCTTGATATTCGGAAATTTTTTCTTGAACTTGTTTTAACTGATCAAGCTTACCTTGTTTATCGGTAGCTAAATCATTGATTCTTTGACTGATTGAATCTTTATTTGACGCATTAAAACCGTTTCTTTCATCAGAAACGGCTATTTGTCCATTTAATTGTTCCAGTCTTCGAGTATGGTTAACCAGGTCATTTTGCTTTTGATCTATTTTTGAAACGATCTCATGTACTGCATTACGGTTTTGATTAACTTGCAGATTAGACTTTTTGACCTGATTACCAATATTTCTCAAACTAGTTTTAACTTGGTCGATCTCAGTTTGAACTGATTTCTTTTGTGCTGAAAGATCTTTGATTTCAAGAGCCAATATTTGTTGATATAACTCATCGTATTTACCCTTTTGCTCACGATAATCACGAGCAATGCTAGCTTGTTTTTTCAAGGGTTCAACACGTTGAGCTAATTCTGAAACAATATCCGATACTCGATGAAGATTATCCGTAGTGTCAGACAACTTACTCTCTGCTTGTTGTTTCTTTTGTTTAAAAAGAGCAACTCCGGCAGATTCTTCAATGATCGAACGTCTTTCAACTGGTTTACTATTGAAAATTTCTTCGACTCGTCCCTGAGAAATTATCGAAAATGACTGTTTTCCCATTCCTGAGTCCATGAAGATCTCATTGATGTCTTTTAATCGACAATTATGATTATTGATTGAAAACTCGCTATCCCCATTGCGAAAAAGTTTGCGACGGATAGTGACGTTTTCTTGTGAAGATTTAAGTTCGTGATTAGAATTATCAAATTCCATCGTGACTTCGGCTCGGTTCATTTGCGGACGTGTATCGCTTCCAGCAAAAATAACATCCACCATCTTATCACCACGAAGACTTCGAGCTGATTGTTCACCCATGACCCAACGAATAGCTTCGGTAATATTAGACTTTCCACTTCCGTTTGGACCAACGATACCAGTGATTCCTGTTGTGAAATCAATTTTGGTTTTATCAGCAAAAGACTTAAATCCATTGATCGTTAATGATTTTAATGGCATAAACTAACTCCTATAATTCTTCTAATGCTCTTTTTGCAGCCATTTGTTCAGCATGTTTTTTGCTATAACCAAAGCCTTTTGATAGTACTTTATTATTCACGACTAATTCAATTTCAAACTTCTTGTCGTGATCTGGACCTTCTTCATCGATCACGCGGTAGTTGATGTCAACCTCGCCAGATTGTTGCAATTTTTCTTGTAAATGAGTTTTGAAATCTGTGTCTTCTGAAAATTCACCTGAGGCGATATGTGGGTAGACTACTTGTGTCAAGAATTGTTCAACAACGTCGTTTCCTTGATCCAAATACAAGGCACCATTAAATGCTTCGAAAATATCTTCAAGCAGCGTATGTCTTTGGCGCGCACCTTGCTTTTCTTCGCCTCTACCAATCTGCAGATATTTATCAATATGGATCTGTTTGGCAAACCGAGCAAAACTATCAGTTCTAACAATGTCAGACCGCAAACGTGTCAGCTTACCTTCTGGTAGCTCCGGAAAATGGGTAAACAAATACTCCGAAATGTTGATTTCTAGAACTGCATCCCCTAAAAACTCTAAACGTTCGTAGTCTCCAATGTTAAGGTCACGATGTTCATTATCGTATGAAGAATGGGTCATTGCACGTTCAACTAACTTCTTGTCATTGAATGTAATACCATAGTCTTCTTTTAATAATTCAAAAAATTTAGGATCTAACATTTTACGACTCCCTTCAAATAACTATCATTATACTAAATTTCACAACTAAATAATTGATTAGGTAAAAAAAATAAGGCTGATTGGCCTTATTTTTGTTTATTTGCAATATAAGATACAGCTTCTCCAACTGTTGTGATCTTTTCAGCATCGTCATCAGGGATCTCTGAGCCAAATTCTTCTTCTAATTCTAGTACGAATTCAACTAAATCGATCGAATCAGCATCTAAATCTTTGGTAAATGATGTTTCCTTGGTAATAGTACTCTTATCGACTTCAAATTTATCAGCCAAGAGGCCAGTGATCTTATCAAAAATTTCTTGTTCAGACATTTAGTTTCTCCTTAGATAGTGTCATCAATGTATTTGATATTTATACAACACTTTGATGATGCTTTCAACATTTTAACCAATTACTTATTATCTTTTTGCATTTTTTCAAAATATGTATTTGCTTTATTGATTGTATCATTCAATAACATATCATAAATCTGTTTTACAGTGTAAAAAATAGTGTCAACATCAGCAGCACCGTGAGCTTTAACAACTGGTGATTTGAGGCCTAATAATACCGCGCCCCCTGCTTTTGAGGTATCGAACATGTCTCGGATGCCACGCAATGATGGGGCGACAATGGCAGCACCAATCTTAGTGTATAGTCCATTGTCCATTAATGCCTTTTTAAGTTGTTTTAATAAAATCGTTGCCGTACCTTCTGTCGCTTTCAAAGCTGCATTTCCAGTGAAACCGTCTGTCACGATGACATCAGCTACTCCAGCTAAAATATCGTTAGATTCAACGTTTCCGATAAAATTGATCTCGTCAGTATTTTGAAGCAATTCATAAGCTTCTTTATGTAAAGTATCGCCTTTGTCAGATTCAGAACCGTTGTTCAATAGACCGATTCGAGGTTCTTTGATGTTTTTAACATCTTGAGCGTAAATCGATCCCATAACTGCCCACTGTTGTAAATATGACGATTTGGCTTCAGCGTTTGCACCAACATCAAGCATATTTACGCCCAATGGAGAATTGGTTACGGGTAAAGTCGGCATCAGTGCGGGACGTTCAACTTGTTTGATTCGTCCGATAATGAAAATTCCGGCAGCTAACAGTGCACCAGTATTTCCTAATGAGAACATCGCATCATTTTCGCCATCTTTGACCGACTTAGCTGCACGGACCATTGAAGAATTCTTTTTAGTACGAATGGCCTTGACCGGTTCATCTGTCCCTAGTACTTCCTCATCAGTAGCCACGATCGTTATATTTTTGTTGCTCTTAAGGTACTTCTTGATCTTAGTTTCATCGCCATATAAAACGAATTGGAGATCAGCCCATTCGTCTCGCGCTTTTTCGATACCTTCAACAACAACTTGGGGGGCATTGTCTCCGCCCATTGCGTCAACAGCAATTTTCATTTTCATTCCTCACTAATCGAAATTATTTAATTGTTCAAATTCAACATTCAAGAACAATTTTAACACTTTATTTTCTGGTTTATTGATTGCATCAGTTTCCTTAAACAATTGTTCAGCTTCTTGTTGAGCTGTTTCCAAAATGTTGAAGTCAGTGATTGGATTACCCACTTTAAAATCAGGCAAACCAGATTGCTTACTTCCCAAAAGATCACCAGAACCCCGCATTTTCAGGTCCTCTTCTGCTAAAACAAAACCGTCAGTGGTTTGAGTCAGGATCTTCATTCTTTCCAATGCAATATCATTTTTGGGATCCGCAATCAAAATACAATACGACTGCTTGTCTCCTCGACCAACACGGCCACGAAGTTGATGGAGCTGAGATAAACCAAAACGATTAGCGTCATAGATCACCATAACTGTTGCATTTGGAACATCGACCCCAACTTCAATAACGGTCGTTGAAACTAGTACATCAATTTTGTGGTTACTAAATTCGTTCATTACCGACTCTTTTTCATCGTTTGGCATTTGTCCATGCAATAGACCAATCTTATATTTTGGAGCAAAGAGCTCGTTAAATTTATCAAAAATCAGTTCAGCGTTTTTCAAGTCGATTTTTTCAGACTCACTGATCAACGGCGTTACTACATAAACTTGAGCTTGTTGTTCCAATTGCTTTTGAACGAAGCGATACATCTGTTCGATTTTCTGACTGCGGATCCAATACGTCTCAATTGCTTTTCGACCTGATGGTAATTCATCAATTCTAGAAACGTCCATATCACCGTATGTTGTGATTGCTAACGTTCTTGGGATCGGGGTTGCCGTCATAGCTAAGACATCAGGATTCTCGCCCTTTTGTCGCAAGGCTTTTCGTTGATTGACACCAAAACGATGCTGCTCATCAATTACGATAAAGCCTAATTTTTTAAAAGTGACACTGTCTTGTATCAATGCATGCGTTCCAACAATGATGTTGATTTTGCCATCGGCAATATTTTGTGCAATTGTATCGTGCTCTTTTTTGGTTTGCGAACCAGTCAAAATCCCTACTCGCAATTTCAGCGGAGTCAATAATTTGCTGATTTTTTCAAAATGCTGTTGCGCCAAAATTTCAGTCGGAGCCATGATTGCCGCCTGATACCCAGCTGTAACAGATGCCAGCATTGCAATCACAGCCACGATTGTTTTACCAGAACCAACGTCACCTTGTAGAAGACGGTTCATGTGATGACTTGAATTCATATCATCTAAAATTTCTTGAACCACCCGTGATTGTGCCTTAGTCAGTTCAAATGGGAGACTGTCTAAAAATTTCTGAACAAATTCTTGGCTGTATTCTTCCTTGATTCCGTCGTTAGCTTGAGTTTCTTTAGCTTTAACGCTCTGGATACCACACTCGAACAAAAAGAATTCTCGAAATTTTGCACTTCTTCTTGCAACTTCACTTTCTGATTCATTTTCAGGAAAATGCATCCCCTTAACAATTTGCTCATCATTTAAAAGTTTGTACTTCTCTCGGATTTTTTCAGGGATCACCGTAACAATATCCTGATGATATTTGTCAAAAGCTTGCTTGATCAGATTTATCAATGTTTTCTGATGAATATTCTTATTCACCGAATAGACCGAATCGATCGAACCCTCATAGTGGCTGTCACCAATAACCTTGATACCGGTCAGTGCCCGTCGAGCCTCGTTCCATTTGCCGTAGACAGCAACCTCATTACCCGTTTCAAATTTATCCTTGAGCCAAGGCTGATTAAAAAACGTCACCATGATCGATTCACTTTCGGATAAGATCCGAACGTTCAAACGATTTTTACGATATCCAAAATGAGCAACCACTGGATCAGATGCAACAACGCCTTTGAGCAAAATCTTTTCTTGATCAACTGCATCAGCTAAATCTTTGACTTCCATATCCTCATATCTGAAGGGGAAATAAAACAACAAGTCATAAATTGATTTAATGCCCAACGATTCAATCGCAGTTAGTCGCTTTGGACCCACTCCAGGAAGCTCTGAGACTGGTACTTGCTGTAAATTCATTTAATTCCCCCTCACAAAAAAATAAAATACACCTAATCCATAAGAATTAGATGTATTAGTAGTTATTCGACGGCAATCAAGTATGGATAAACTGGTTGGTCGCCTTGATGAATCTCGGTTTCTAGATCGTCATATTTGTCTGACAGGTAATCTGAAATTGTTTGTGCATCTTGATCATTTCCATCTTTACCGACAAGGATCGTGATAACTTCACTGTCTTCATCGATCATTTTATCTAGCATATCTTCAGTGGCTTTAACGATGTCTGCATCGTCAACTTCGATCTTACCATCAACGATACCCATAAAATGACCCTTGGTAATATTTAATCCATCAATTGCTGTGTTACGGATAGCTTGAGTCACTTGACCACTCTTAACAGTATCTAATGAATCTTCCATATTCTCTTGGTTCTCATCAATATCCGCCTCAGGATTAAATGACAACATTGCTGTCATCCCTTGAGAAATAGTTTTCGATGGAACGATTGCAACTGGAATATCAACTAAGCCAGCAGCTTGTTTAGCTGCCATAATGATATTACCGTTATTTGGTAAAATAATTGCTCGTTTTGCGTTCGAATTATTGATAGCATCAACAATGTCGTTCGTCGATGGATTCATCGTCTGTCCACCGCTGATGATATTAGTTACGCCTAAACTCTTATACAATTCTGACAACCCTTCGCCGGATGATACGGCAATGATTGCATAATCAATTGGTTCATTTGGTTTTTCAGCTGTAGCAACTGACGATGCAACTTCGTCATCATCGACGATTGTCTCATGTTGAATTCTCATGTTGTCGATCTTAACTTTGACCAATGATCCAAATTTGCGTCCCTCTTCCCAAACCTTACGTGGGTAATTGGTGTGCACATGAACTTTGACTACTTCATCGTCAGAAACTACGATCAATGAATCACCGATAGTGCTGAGATAATTTCTCATCGTATCATTATCGAACTTCTCGTCTGAAGTAGGATTTTGACCCAATTCGACCATCATTTCCGTACAGTAGCCATTCTTGATGTCGTCATTAGTGAATTGTCCTTGAACGGCTTGATGATGAGTGGCATTTACCATCTCATCCATTTCACCTTCGTCTGGAGTGTATTCTTCTTCTGCTGCTGACTCGCCAGTCAAACCTTCAAGGAAGCCTTCGTAAATGAAAACTAGTCCTTGACCACCTGAATCAACTACGCCAACTTCTTTAAGAACTGGCAAAAGCGATGGCGTCTTCTCTAGACCAACTTTGGCGCCTTTAACAGCAGCTTGCATGATCACGGAAACATCGTTAGATGATTTTGCAGCATCAACGGCAGCATTAGCCCCATACTTTGCAACAGTTAAAATTGTTCCTTCAACAGGCTTCATAACCGCCTTGTATGCAGTTTTAACACCGTCGTCAAAAGCTTTTGCTAAATCGATCGCTGTCAATTCATCTTTAGATTCGATACTCTTGGAAAATCCTCTAAATAATTGAGATGTGATAACACCTGAATTTCCACGAGCACCCATTAATAGGCCTTTTGCTAAAGCCTTACCTAATCCACCGACAGTCTCAGCTTCAGATTCATTAACTGCTTTAAAACCACTTTGAACCGTCAAACTCATATTAGTACCAGTGTCTCCATCCGGAACCGGAAAGACGTTGAGAGAATTAACAAACTTCGCATTCTTCTCAAGTCTGTGAGCGGCGATTCGGACCATATCAGAAAATTCTTTCTTAGTAATACGTTCTATACTCAAAATTTCTCCTCCAACCAGCAATTCCTATTTGATATCATCTAAAACTTTAATTCCTTGAACATAAACATTTACAGTGCCGGCTGGTGTTCCGAGCATTGTTTCTAGATTATATTTAACTTTTTCTTTTAAATTCTTAGCTACTTCCGAAATTTTAATGCCGTAGCCAACAATGATATAGACGTCAACGGCAAGTTTATCATCCTCTTGATGAATCACGACGCCACGTGAAAAATCTTCACGATTTAAGATAGTGTTCATACCATCACGTAATTGATTTTTACTAGCCATCCCTACGATTCCGTAAATATCAGATGCAGCTCCACCAACGATCGATGCAACTGTACTATTTGAAATATCGATCTGTCCATGTTTGGTATTTATTGTAATTGCCATTGTAGATCCTCCTATCTGGATCAATGTACTGTATAAACATTAAAATTCTATCATAGCCAGATTTTTAATTAAAGAAATAACTACAATATAAATCCCCTATTGATTTGGACACCTCGGTATGGTAAGTTATTTAGGTGATATTTTAAAGAAAACATGTAGCCAAAGGAGGTCGGTCCCATGGCAAAAGATATTATTACAGGCCGTAAGACTGTGTTCGGTAACAAACGTTCACACGCTCTTAATCAATCAAAACGTTCTTGGAAGCCAAATTTGCAAAAAGTTCGTATTTTAGTTGATGGTAAACCTAAACGCGTTTGGGTTTCAGCAAGAGCTTTGAAATCAGGAAAAGTTACTCGTGTATAATTTAATCATCTAAAAAAGACTAGCACATTTATAATGTCGTTAGTCTTTTTTTAGTGCCCTGTATTTTTGTTAGAGACAAAATAAAAAGAAGATGCAAAATTTGCATCTTCTTTTTATTTTTTATCGCAACTTTGAATCACAGCGATTACGCCGCTATCAAAATTGAAATCGATCGTATCTTTGACAAACTCATTGCTGGCCCAACTAATCGCATGATCAGCACTAAAGTTTTTCAGAGTATATTTAGCATCGACAATATTTAAATTGGAAACTGGCCCTAAATGGGCGAATGCAACATACTTCATACCATTCTCATGATAAATCGTATAACTACCTGGTCTGAAAAATCTGATCGTATTCGTAGCTGATTTAAAGTATAGCTTGTCATAAAAATCAGCAAATCGTGGATCAAACGGCAAATAAAGATTTGCCAAAAAATGATCAACTCGACCACCAGTAGCACCATAGACATAATATTCATCTGGATCAAACTTATCATGCGCTGCCAGAATTGCCAATTGTGAGTCAGTATCGTCTTTTTCAGGTGGATACTTTTCAAAGTCAGCTATATTGTCCTTCACTAACTTTTGTTCTTTTTTATTAATTGAATCAAAATCTCCGACAGCAATGGCTGGCATAACACCATGAGAAATTAAGTACAGATTTCCCCTGTCAGCTCCAACCCACTTACCAGGTATAATTGATGCGTTATTTAATAATTCGTTGGGATACTCGCTTGTAGGGCCTCCTAAAAGAACATTTACTCGTTTCATATTATTCTGCCGCTAACTTTTTTAAATTTTGGATTTTATCTGAAAATTCAGATTCTCCTTCGCCCTCAAATAAGTATGAACCAGCAACAAAAATGTCAGCTCCTGCTTCTGAACATAATTGGATAGTTTCTGGGTTGATTCCACCATCAACTTCAATCTTAAAGTTGTCGTCATCAGTAGTTTGACGCAGTTGGTCAAGACGTTGAATCTTTTTCAACATACCAGGAATAAACTTTTGACCACCAAAGCCAGGATTAACAGTCATAACTAAGATTTGGTCAATGATTGGGAAAAGATATTTAACATTTTCCAAAGGTGTTCCTGGATTAACAACCACCCCTGCTTTGGCGCCAAGGCTCTTGATCAACTCAATTGAGCGATAAATATGGTTGGTGCTTTCGGTATGAATCAAAACTGTGTCTGCTCCCGCATCCACGACCGGCTTAATAAATTGATCTGGATTGTCGATCATCATGTGAACGTCTAAAGGCTTATCGGTGATTCTCTTCATTCCTTCAACAACGCTTGGACTAAATGACATATTAGGAACAAAATGTCCGTCCATAATATCGATGTGGAATAAATCTGCTCCAGCCTGTTCTGCTACCTTGACATCTCTTTCAAGGTTCATAATATCTGCCGCTAAAATTGATGGTGCAATCTTCTTTGTCATAGTTTCGCCCCTCAGTATCTTTTTTTATATGAATTGATTTCATTCAAGAAATACAAATAATTATCGTAACGACTCTTCATAATGACATTTTCTTCAACCATTTCTTTGACTTTGCAGCCAGGTTCATTAACATGCATGCAACCTCTGAACTTGCATTCTGGACTGTATTTAACAAACTCAGGAAAAAGTTTTGGCAATTCCTCTTTGTCTATATCAATTAGGTCAAGTGAAGAAAATCCTGGCGTATCGGCAACTAATCCACCTGATATTTCAAACAATGAAACTTGCCGAGTTGTATGTTTACCACGATTCAACGTCTGTGAAATCGCCGCTGTCGCAATATTTAACTCCGGATTAATATGGTTCAGCAATGTCGATTTGCCGGCACCAGACTGTCCGGTGAATACTGTGACCTTGTCAGCAAAATGATTTTCTAATGCTAACAATTGTTCATTATTATAACTATCTTGATCATCAAATACTACATAATCGGCTTCGTTATAGCCGGATAAAATCTTTTTTAAATCTTGATATTCATTGTCAGAAATCAAATCTGACTTGGTTAAATAAATCAACGGTTGAATATCGTTATGCTCAATGTTGATCAAAATTTTGTCCAATAAATTACTGGAAAATTTTGGCTCAATTGCCGATGTTACAACAATTGCCTGATTAACATTAGCAATTGGTGGTCTGACTAGACTGTTAGTCCTTGGCAACAATTCCAAAATGTAACCTAAGTCTCCGCCATCTTCATATGAGACCATGTCGCCAACAATCGGCTTGATCCCACGTTTACGAAAATTTCCTCGAGCTCTGGTTCTGATCAATTTGTCGTTTTCATTATCGATAACATCATAGAAACCACTGATCGATTTTATAATTCTTCCTTGTCTTATCATGTCAACTACCCGCTAACTGAACCACTTAAGATCGTTGAATTATTGCTTTCAACCGTGTAGTTCCCTGTCTGTCCATCTTTTACGTTGAAACTTAATAGCACCGGTGTATCTTGAGAAATATTCATGGTTCTGTAGGGATTTGAAATATTATGATTTGCATCCCCTAAATAAATCGTGACTTTATTAGGGGTCCCCGAACCATCATTGGTATATGGAATCGTAATGTTTCGCGTGATGTTTTTAGTAGAATTGCTTGAACTGGAGTTACTGTCGTTATCATTATTGTTGGATGAATTGCCCTTTGACGATTCAGGACCTTTGGACATAGTAACTGACAGCGTTCCGCCTGAACTGATAACGCTATTAGCTTCTGGATTCTGACTGATTAAGATACCATCTGCGATGCTATCAGAGTATGCGTATGAAACGTCTAGTGTCACATTGATTTCTTTGGCATAATCCTGAATGCTCTTTAAGTTATAGCCTGTAAGGTCGCGAACCCGAGTTACCTTCTTCTTGGCAGTCTGCGGTTTAGCTAAGGTCAATGTCAACGTCTTCTTTTTGGCAACCACTTGCTCTCCTGACTGAATACTTTGTTTAAGAATCGTACCAGAAGTGTAGTTGTTGTTAGCAATGTATTTGAGTTTCACTTTGAATCCACGCTTATCCAAATTATCAGAAACATCCTCATATTGTTTGCCGACTAAGTTAGGCATCTTATAATAAGTTGCTCCTAAGCTGACGACTAAATTTACGTCAGCATTATTCTTTAGCTTTAATCCCTTGTTGGGAATAGAGCGAATAACATGCCCGGCTTCAACGTCATCATCATTTTCTTTGGAAATATTTCCGACCTGCAAGTTGGATCCTCGTAACATCACTTTAGCTTGCTTGAGCGTCAAGTTGCTTAAATCAGGAACTGTTGTTTCTTGATTTCCCCTGACTGCAAAGAAAATGATCAAGATCAGAACTAGTACAGCTGCAACTGCTGCAATGATGATGTTCCTACGTTTGTGATCTTTTTTCTTTTCAGGTTTTGACTCTTCAGTTTGTTTTGACTCATGCAAGGGTGGCATCACCCGTGTTTCATCTAAATTCCGACCTGCCATTGGATCAGGAACAAACTTCTTTTCCCCTGCTCTTTCTGGTAGCAACACAGTTTCAAGATCTTTGTGCATTTCGTTAACAGATTGATAACGCTGACCAGGATCTTTGGCAGTTGCTTTTAAAACAACATTTTCCAATGGCTGTGGGATATGAGAATCAATTTTTTGTAGATCAGGAATGTCTTCTTTTGAATGTTTTAAAGCAACTGCTACAGCGGTATCCCCTTGAAACGGAACCGTTTTAGCTAGTAATTCAAACAAAATTATCCCTAGAGCATAAATATCTGACAATTCAGTGGCTGAACCTCCACGAATTTGCTCTGGCGACATATAGTGAACCGACCCTAAAAGCGAGTTAGTTCTAGTAATTGAACGATCGCTCAGCGCCAATGCAATACCAAAGTCAGATACTTTGACTTGAATAGGATCTTTAGAGTCGTCCACTAAGATATTTTCGGGTTTCAGATCACGATGAATAATTCCATGAGCATGTGCAACTGCAACGGCAGCAGTGATTTGCTCCATGATATCAACCACTTCATGATATGGAATCGGAAAATTATCACGAATATATTTTTTTAGATTAGGTCCATGTACGTATTCAATAATAATGTACTGTTTGCCATTATCGTTACAAACGTCGAGGACATTAACAATGTTGGGATGAGACAACGTACCGGTCGCCTTGGCCTCACGTTCAAATCTTCTTTTAACTGATTCATCATCTTGTAAATCATAACGTAAAGCTTTAACGGCTACCTTTTGATTCGTCTTGATGTCGTTAGCCAAATAGACATTGGCCATTCCACCTTCACCAAGGGTACGAATTATCTCATAACGATTCCCTACTAGGTAACCTTTGTCCATCTACTTCTTACCCCCATTTTCTGAGGCAAAAAGAAGGGCTGTGATATTATCTCGGCCACCGCCTTCATTTGCTTTATCGATTAAGATATGGCATTTTGCATCTAAACTAATGTCTCGTGACAAGACTTCAGCAATTTCAGCTTCAGAGACCATGTTCGTCAAACCATCTGAGCACAGCAAAATAATCGCATCATCTACCAAATCAAAATTTTTGATCCTAGGCTGAACCGTTTGGGAAACGCCTAAGGTTTGCGTAATGATGTTTTTTTGTGGATGATTCTCAGCCTCTTCAGGACTAATTTGACCAGTTTCAACTAGCTCATGTACTAAAGAATGATCAACACTGAGTTGATCTAGCTTACCATTTTTAAAAATGTAGCAGCGCGAGTCGCCGACATTCACAACAATCATTTTGTCTTTAGTGAAAAAGACGCCGACCATAGTCGTACCCATACCATTTAAATCATCAAATTGATTTGAAACTGAGATGATTCGATCGTTTTCTTTACTGATTTCCTTGATGATCCATTCTCTAAGGTCATCAACATCTGATATTTTCGTTTCTTCAAATGTGTGTCCTAAATGTGATACAGCCATGTCAGAAGCAACATCGCCACCACGATGGCCACCCATTCCGTCTGCGACAATACCAAAAATTATGCCTTCTTGATTCTTGAAGACATTTACGTAATCTTGGTTATTTTCTCTTAATTTTCCGACGTCAGTTAGTAATGCATAATCCATTTATTTAACCTTACCTCGTTATTTTTTTCTACGAAAAGCCGATACAAAGAAGCCATCGGTGAAATAATCATCAGGCATCAATTTAAGGACACCGTCATGAACATTTTTGTCCAAGCCCTTTTCATGCTTAACCGGAACAACTTCAAAGTTTTCATGCGTTTGTAAAAATTTGATGACCACATCTTCATTTTCTTCAGCATCAAAAGTACAAGTACTAAAGACAATCAAACCTGAGACCTTTACTAACTCTGTTAAACTATCCAAAATTTGCAATTGAATCTTTTGCAGGTCCAACAGATCTTCTGGTTTTCTAAAGTAACGCAGTTCTGGTTTTCTTCTAATTAAACCTAAACCAGAACAAGGTGCATCAACTAAAATTTTATCAAATGATTGTGGCTCAAAAGCATCTTTCGCCTTACGGGCATCAAGTGCTTTGGTCTTAATTATATCCTCATAACCTAAACGGTGGCTATTTTCTTGAATCAATTTCGTTTTTGGCTTATGGATATCAAGTGCCATTACGGAACCATTTTCCAAATAACTAGCAATATGAGTCGTTTTACCACCTGGTGCAGCACAGCTATCTAAAACTTGGTCATCAGGTTGAAGGTCAAGTGCCGGAGCAACAGTCATTGAACTCTCATCTTGGATCGTATAGAGACCTTCTTCAAATTCTTGAGTGTTAACTAAATTCCCATGAGGGCAAGTTAACCCAACTGAGGAAATCGGACTCTTTTTCATGTCAAAACCTTGATTGTTCATTTTAGTCATCAATTCATCAACAGATATCTTATTGGTATTAACTCTGATTGAAATATCTGATGCTTGATTAATCGACTCTAGAACGCTTTTGGCTTTGTTCAAACCTTGTTGATTGATCAATAGGTCAACTAGCCATTGTGGCGTACTGTGACGCAAGCTTAAAGCATAAGTTGAATTTCCTTTGGGTAATTCTTGAAATCCATGACGTTGATAATTTCTAAGAACAGCAGTAACAAAATTACCGACACCCTTGTTTCCGTTAGCTTTAGCAATTTCAACCGATTCGTTAAAAATCGCATGTTCAGGAATTTTATCTAAGTACTGCATTTGATAGACTGCAGTCATCAAAAGAATCATGACCCACTGTTCGACTTTTTTATCTTGGATATAAGGTTTGATCTGATATTCCAAAACATATCTATGCTGCAAAACTCCATAAACAATATTCGTCATTAAACGCGAATCAGCATCTGATAGGTCGCTGCCCTTTAAGACGTTATTGATTTCGATGTTGGAATAAGCTTTGTTTCTGAGTACTTTTAGAAGAACTTCTACTGCTAAGGCTCGAGAATTATTCATTTATGTCGACCACTACTTGTCCTTTTTCTAGATTCTTGCCCATACCGTTAAGGTAATTAGCAATTTCCATAACTTTCTTACCAGCTGGTTGAATGATCTGGATTGAGAGACCAGATCCATCACCAGCCACGATAACTAATTTTTTACGGGAGATTTCTGCAATTGTTCCTGGTTTAAAGTCTCCGTCAACGGTAACGACTTGACTGCGATAAATTTTAGTACGCTTGCCATCAATATTGACCCAAGCGCCTGGTTCAGGGCTCAATCCACGAATCTGATTAAAAAGTTGTTCTGCAGATTTGTGGAAATCAAGATGCTCTTCTTCTTTCGAAATGTTTGGTGAAAATACCACTTGAGATTCATCTTGTTTAACTGGAGTAATGTCGCCTGACATGATGTCGGGAATCGTCTCTAACAACAGATCACGGCCGACAATCGCCAATTTCTTGAACAATGTCCCATTATCGTCAGTAGGCTCGATCTCAATCTTAGCTTGACTAATAACGTCACCGGCATCCATGGCTTTGACCATATACATGATCGAAATTCCTGTTTCCTTATCGCCATTGATCAAAGACCACTGGATCGGTGCCCCGCCACGATATTTTGGCAAAAGTGATCCATGGACATTGATTGCAGCAACCTTGGCAGATTCCAAGAATGAATTGGGCAAAAATTGTCCATAAGCTGCAGTGATGATCAAATCAGGATTGATTTTTTTGAGAACCTCTAGCTCCTCGCTACCAGATAATTTTGCTGGTTGATAAACTTCAATATTTTCATCGCGAGCTAGTACTTTTACCGGACTCTCGCGTAATTCTTGTTTTCTACCAACTGGCTTATCAGGTTGAGTAACTACAGCAGCTACGTCATAATCAGCAGCCAATAATCCCTTTAAGACTGTCGCAGAAAATTCTGGTGTACCTAGAAAAATAACATTCGTCATTTAATCGACCTCCGTTAATCTATATGTTGTGGTTCATTATCGATTGCAATTGTAAAGCCTTTTTTCGTCTCGGCTTGCGTGTCAGATAATATTTCTAATAGTTTCTGATGCAAATTGGATTCACGCTTATATTTTACAATAATTTGATAAAAATATTTGTTTTGTTTTCTGGAAATCATCGTTGGACTTGGCCCCAATAGCTTAGCACTATCAGAAAGTACGCCCTCAAGCTGTTTTTTAAGCCAATAGCTTTGCTTCATGGCTTGTCCTTCATCTTGATGTGCAACGCTGATCAAAGTTGTGAAGTAATAAGGCGTATAGCCTGATTGATGTCTTAAATACATCTCTTGTTTGAAAAAAGTTTCGTAGTCCTGCTTGGCTGCATCCCGAATCGCATAATGATCAGGGTTGTACGTCTGAATGATAACATGTCCTTCTTTATCAGCACGTCCAGCACGACCACTGACTTGCGTTAGTAGTTGAAAAGTTCGCTCACTCGCACGATAGTCAGAAATACTTAATGTAGTATCAGCATTCACAACTCCGACTAACGTGACGTCTGGGAAATCCAACCCTTTAGCAATCATTTGAGTACCCAGTAAAATGTCAGCTTCATGATTGCCAAATTTCTTAATGATTGCAGCATGTGAACCCTTTTTTCGTGTTGTGTCGACATCCATTCTCAAAACGCGTGCTTCAGGAAATAATTCATTAAGCTGCTTTTCAATATTTTCTGTTCCGGTACCATAAAATCCGATTTTTTTGCTTTTACAGTTTGGACAAATATGTGGCACTGGTTCCTCATGTCCACAATAATGACATTTCATTTTTCCTAAGTTCTTATGATAAGTTAACGAAACGTCGCAATTGGGGCATTTCAATACGAATCCGCATTCCCGACACATTAAAAATGACGAGTATCCACGGCGATTCAACAACACGATTGCCTGCTCTTTACGTTTCAAAGCACGCCAAATATTATCTTGTAAGAGAGGTGAAAAATCACCCTTTGTGGCTGAATTCTCAGCATCCCTCATATCAACGATCTGAACGTGAGGCAATGGATGATCATTAATTCGTTTCTTCATATATATTAGCTTATAAACGCCTTTTTCAGCCCGAGCACGTGATTCCAAACTAGGCGTTGCACTTCCTAATACAAGTGGACAACTATTATATTCTGAGCGCCATTTTGCAACATCACGAGCATGATAGCGAGGATTATCATCTTGTTTATAACTAGCCTCATGTTCCTCATCTATTATAATGACACCAATATTAGTCAATGGGGCAAATACAGCACTTCTAGCACCAACGACCACCTTAACCGATCCGTCTTCGATCCTGGTCCACTCATCGTATCGTTCTCCACTTGATAAACCGCTATGAAGAACGGCAACTTGATTTCCAAATCTGCCAATAACCCGATTAACCATCTGTGGCGTCAAAGATATCTCTGGAACTAGCATCAAAGCCGTTTGTCCATTTTCGATTGCCTTTTGGATCGTCTGCAAGTAAACTTCCGTCTTTCCGCTTCCGGTGACTCCTTCAATCAAAAAAGTTTGTGCTTCATTATTATCAACTGAATCGTTGATCATTTGAACAGCAGCTGTTTGTTCATCGGTCAATTCAGGAATCGATTGTTTCTCAGGAATAATACCGACTGGCTTACGACGCTTGGTTACCTCAACGTACTCGATAATTTGATTCTTTTCGGCTGTTTTTAATGTTGGCCTGGTGATATGAAATTTATTTTCGAATTCACTGGTCTCAATTGGCAGATCCTTTAAATGTTCAATCAAAAAGTCATAAAGCTTAAATTGTGCCTTAGCATTACTTCGCAAATTTTGTCGCTTATCTTTGAGCTGTTCAATGGTCAGCTTAGTAGTAACTGCCTGCCTAGTTAAAGAATTGGCCTGATTTTCCACCACATATTCGACATCCAGCTTGTTTAATTTCTTAAGGTGGGCAATTTTTCTAATAGTTGAATCAGTTGTGTCATTAGTCAATTCCACTACTAAATGATCATTTAATAAGTCCTTAACTTCAGGATCATCTTCAAATCCGACTGCTGCCTGAATGAATTGCTTATATTTTGCCCGCATAACATTTGGCAACATAGTTTGTAAACACGAGATTTGAAAAGCGTAAGTACGGTCTGCCAACCAGTATGACAGCTTGATCATTTCTGGAGACAATACGGGTTTTACGTCGATCACCCTAATGATGGGCTTGAGTTTGCCTGAAAACTCACTATGGTCCTTGACTTCCATTACAAAGCCTTGAATCTTTCGTTTACCGCGGCCAAATCCTACCTCGACTCGCATACCAGGAACAACGACATCGCTTAATTCTTCCGGAATTTCATATTCAAATGGACGATTAGTCTGCATAGTTGGTACGTCAACTATGACTGCTGCTACGGTCATTTTTCCACCACCCTTACATAAACCATAACATTAAAAAAAAAACCTTCACAATCATCTACTCGACAATCTGTGAAGGAATCAAAATTAATTTTCTTCTTTTTTCTCTTCTTCAATTTTTTCGGCATCTTTTTCAAGAAGAATTGAATCAGGATCAATTTCAATCTTGCCGTCAGCAATTTCTTCAAATGCTTTACCAATTGTTCTTGGTGATTCGTAATGGTTCAAAAGTTCAATGTCGCCATCTTCAAGTTCATGAGCTCTTTTAGCAGCAAGTACTGCAAGTGAATATCTTGAATCAACTCTATCTAAGAGTTTATCGATTGATGGATAACTTATCATATTAGTCTTCTCCTATTATTTTTCTATATTTATCAATTACTCGAGGCACACTTAAATGTTCACTTCTAATTATACCTTCAATTTTTTTGACTGCGTTAGGTATTTTATCATTTACCACGGCATAATCATAGTTTGACATCATAGCAATTTCTTTTTTAGCTTGTTCCATACGTTTGTCGATCGTCTTTTGATCGTCAGTACCACGATGAGTGATGCGACGTCTAAGTGACGGCAAATCAGGAGGAGTTAGAAAAATAAAGACGCCATTTGGCATTTTTTCACGAACTTGCATTGCACCATTTACTTCAATTTCTAACAATACATCTGTTCCTGCTTCTAGTTTTTGATTAACATACTTTAATGGCGTTCCATAATAATGGTCAACGTATTTTGCGTATTCGAGCATCCCACCGGTTTCGATTTCATGTTCGAATTCTTCATTTGTGCGGAAATAATAATCCACACCGTCTTCTTCACCTGGTCGCATATCTCGAGTTGTCATAGAAACTGAATAATCAAAACGGATCGATGACTTTTCTAGCATGGCTTTTCTGACGGTACCTTTACCGACGCCAGAAGGACCTGATAAAACTATTAACATTCCCTTTGTTGACATATTAACTATCCCTACTATCTAATATATATTGTTATCTATCTTGCAATAGAATTGCGTTCATTTCAAGGGTTTACGGACACTTCAAAATAAAAAGATTAAGAAAATCTAAAATAAGCTTGCCGATGCGAACATGGGTTCGTATAATGTAGATACAAACAAATGTTCGGGGGAATACAAATGCAACGTCAAACTCGTATAACTAATAACCAATTCGCCAAAAATCTGATCAAAACCACAACCGACTTTATCGATCGCACTTTTGATATTAATTTTGGAGACAACAATCCCACAAAACTAATGCAAATGCCTACTAATCAACTAGACCTTCTAGCTCAGCAAAGCCTTCAAAATAAATATTTAGTTGTAGTAACTATGTTAAACGAAGAGCAGTTTCAAGGCAAGTTAATCAAGTCCGTTACTCCCAATAAATATATAATGAAGATCACTTCTGGTTTCTACAAAATTTTTGAGATTGATGAACTCAAATCAATTAATTTAGCATCAATCTAGCTTCTCTTGTTCGCCTTGGGCTAATTCCAATAATTCTTTTGCGTGGTCTCTCGTTAGATCGGTGATCTTTGTCCCAGCTAACATCAAAGAAATTGCTTCAATTCTTTCATGACTGTTCAACAATGAAACTTCAGTTTCAGTTTTGTTGTTGGCAGTCTTTTTTTGTATTTGAAGCTGCTGATCACTCATTGCTGCTACTTGTGGCAGATGAGTGATACATAATACCTGTAGCGACTGAGCCACTCGATAGATTTTATCACCAATCGATTGTGCAACCCGGCCACTGACACCAGTGTCAATTTCATCGAATACGATCGTTTCGACATTCATCTTCTCAGCAATGATCGATTCAAACGCTAAGATAACACGTGATAATTCACCACCAGAGGCAACTTTTACAAAGGGCTTGTAATCTTCACCGACGTTGGTTTTGAGCATAAATCTAACTTGATCTATTCCCATGTCAGTCATGTTATCAGCAGATAGAACCGTGAAATCTACATCAAATTTAGCATTTTTCATGTAGAGATCTTTGAGTTCATGGTTGATCGACTTGACCAAAGTCTTGGCAGTTTGATGACGAGCTTTGGAAATTTTTTCGGCGATCTTAAAGACCTTGTCTTGTTGTTTGGCAATTACTTTGATCAATTGTTCTTCAGAATTGTCATCCATATCGATTTTGGACAATTCAGCATGAGCATCTTTACCAAATTGAATGACTTCATCTAATGATGGACCGTACTTCTTTTTTAAATTATCCAACACGATCAATCGTTTCTGAATGTTATCCAAACGATTCTCATCAAAATCTAAACCATCGATCTGTTCGGAAATTGTCGCCATGTCATCTTGAATTTGATAATATGCTCCATCGATCGACTCATATAATTCTTGATATTCAGGGTCATATTCTTTGATATCTTCAAGTTGTTGACGCACGTTTCCTAAAGCATCTACTGCACCAGTATTATTCTCTGACAAAATCTCATAGCTAGTTTGTAAGGCGGTACTGATTTTTTCAAAATTAGCTAAATGATTTTTCTCTTCTTCAAGTGAATCATCTTCCCCCGCTTGCAGTTGGGCACTGTCAATATCGTCAATTTGAAATTTCAGCATATCGATTCTTTGAGCAATATTTTGCGAATCCTTTTGAATCGCCCTCAATCGACTCTTCTTTTCCTGAAGGATTTGAAATTGTTCTTGATACTGCACGATCAAGTCCTCAAATGATGGATTGGCATATCGATCCAAGATACCAATGTGGTTGTCTTCATCTAACAATTCTTGGGATTGATTTTGACCATGAATCTCTACCAGATAGCGACCAACCTCTTTGAGCACGTTAGTTTTGACCAATTCATTATTTAACCGACAAACGTTACGTCCTTTACGATTGATTTCACGTTTGATGATCAGAATGTTGTCCTCATGTTTGATTCCATAACCATCCAGGATAGCAAAAACAGGGCTATTTTTGGAAACCTCAAATAATCCCTGCACTGTTAAACTATTTTGACCCGTCCGAACAAAGTCGACTGACGAACGACTGCCGACTAAAAGACCTAACGCATCAATGATGATTGACTTACCAGCACCAGTTTCACCAGTCAAGGCAGTCATCCCATTTTTAAAATCTAATTGTAATTGACTAATAATAGCAAAATTATTAATAATGAGTTTCTTTAACAAAAAATCACCTGCTATTTATTCAGATTTGCATAAGCAGCGTCCATTGTATCAGGAATTGACACGTCGCCGTTGATCGAACCAGTTTGATTCAGGTCAATTGGTTTTTGAATATGCATCAAAAACTCAATGTTTCCTTCTCCACCTTTGATAGGTGAAAAATCTAATCCTTCCACGATAAAGCCTGTTGCTGCCGCAAAATTTAAAATCTTTTCCAAAACCATTTGATGAACTTTATGATCTCGGACAATTCCATGCTTACCAACATTTTCTGGACCAGCTTCAAATTGAGGCTTGATCAAACAAACGGCCTCAGAGCCGGGCAAAATAATATTGAACATTGGTGGCAAAATCAGTTCGAGAGAAATAAACGAGACATCTGTCATCGCAAATTGAGGCAATCCATCGTGAAAGTCTTCCGGCTTACTGTAACGAAAATTGACACGTTCCATTACATCCACACGTTCATCGCTACGAAGTTTCCATGCTAGCTGGTTATATCCAACGTCTAACGCATAAACTAACTTAGCACCATTTTGCAGTGCAACATCAGTGAATCCACCAGTTGATGAACCAATATCTAAGCAAATTTTGTCCTGTAAGTCGATATCAAAGGATTTGACGGCTTTTTCAAGCTTATACCCACCACGACTAACATATTTGCTATGTGCACCTTCAACGACGTGAAAAACCGTATCAGGGTCTACTTTCTCACCCGGTTTATCAAAGCGCAAGTTATCCTGATTATAAACTTCGCCAGCCATGACTGATCGTTTTGCTCGTTCACGCGATTCAAATAGATTTTGTTCTACCAAGAGAACATCAACACGTTTTTTTGCCAATTTTTTCTCCTACTTCTTGAAATAATCTAAGAAACTTACGAGTAAGTTTTTATCAAATTTCTCTTCCTTCAAAACTGCATTTAATGCGTCCTTAACTAAATTATGCAATTTTTCTTCAGTTGCATGTTTTCCAATTAAATTTGGAAAAGTATTTTTGTCGACATCTTCACCGTCATCTGCATCATCAAGGTCATCTTTGAGTTGAAATGCCAAACCAACTTTTTCAGCATATTCAACCAATTCTTTTGATAATTTGTGATCAGCAGAAGAAGCTCCGATCGTAATTGCTGCAGAAATCAGATCTGCAGTTTTTTGCTTGTGGAGTTGAGTCAACTCATCAATATTTAACTGTTTATCGTCCTTAGTGATGTCAGTCATTTGACCAGCAACCATCCCCATTGGACCAGCATTGTGTGCCAAGATACGAACAGCCGCCATCCGCTTACTAGTATCCAAGCTAGACTTAGCGATCCAGTAAAATGCCTGAGTTAACAATCCATCTCCAGCAAGGACAGCTGGGCCTGTTCCAAATTTCTTGTGAGAAGTTAGTTTTCCTCGACGGTAATCATCATTATCCATCTCTGGCAAATCGTCATGAATCAATGAGTATGTGTGGATCAGTTCGATCGAACCCGCTACATCAAAATACTTTGGCAGATCTTCAAATTTGACACCTGAAGAATATGCTGTTGCCAGCATCAACATAGGACGAACTCTTTTACCACCAGAATTTAAGGAATAAAGCATTGATTCCAGCATTAATGGTTGTTTGACCTCTTGAGTCAACTTATCAGTCAAAAACTGATCAAATTGTGGGAGTAATTGTTTATGAAAATCTTGAAAATTTTTGATATCCAATATTATTCATTGTCCTTACTATCATCGTCATTCATGGTAGTTTCGTTGCCATCTTTAGACATGATTTTCGTTACAGTTTGTTCAGCGTCCGACAAAGTCTTCTCTAAGCTTTTACTTAAAGTGACCCCTGCCTTGAACTTTTCCATCGCTTCTTCAAGCGGAACATTACCTGCTTCAAGATCTGTAACGATAGTTTCTAAATCTGCTAAATTTTCCTCAAAAGTTTTTTTCTTTTCAGCCATTGTTTTCCTCACTAATATCTTTTGTTACTGCTGTAATTGTTCCATCAACAACTCTTAAGTTGATCGACTGATCTTTTTGATAGTCGCTGGCCTTCTTTAAGACCTTTCCTTGATCATCGGTCGCAATTGCATAGCCACGACTCAAAGTCTTCAGAGGACTCAAGGAATCTAAAGCTGCTGCCTGTTTACTAAAATAGTTACGTTTATTGTTGATCATTGACGTGATGGTCATGTTCATTCTTTGAACGTAATTAGAAACGTAATTCTTATCCAAGTTTATCTGACCTTGTGGAGACAATCGAACCAGTTGATTCTCATAATTCCACAGTTCTTCTTTGTGCTTGTTCAGTTGACGACTAACAGCTTGCTGCATACGATTTTCGAGCATATCAACATTTTGTAAATAAACTTGATAGATTCGCTCAGGATGATGTAAAAAAACGTTCTGTGAATACTTCTGCACTTGTTTACGATAATTACTCAATAAATTGTTTTGTGCAACATAAAGCCGAGAATTCAAATCTTGGATATGTTGTAAAACATCCCTCAAGACTGGCGTGGCTAATTCTGCCGCCGCCGTTGGCGTTGCCGCACGTTGATCGGCAACCATATCAGCAATAGTCGTATCAGTTTCGTGTCCAACAGATGAAATTACAGGAATCTTGCTCTGAACGATTGCTTCAGCCACGATTTCTTCGTTGAACGGCCACAAATCTTCGATTGAACCACCGCCACGTCCGATGATTATCGTATCGAAATCTCCGATCTCGTTGATCTGCTTTAGCCGCTCAACAATCGTCGCTGCTGCAGCATCTCCTTGAACCACCGCTGGAAATAAAACCAGCTGAACGATTGGATATCGACGTTGAACTGTTGTCATAATATCATGAATTACGGCACCAGATTCAGAAGTGACAATTGCAATTTTTTTAGGAAACATTGGAATCGGTTTTTTAGGTAAATTGAAGACGCCCATTTTAGCTAATTTAGCCTTTAATTGCTCAAAAGCTAAATACAAAGCGCCTAATCCATCAGGTTCCATTGAGTCTATGTAAATTTGATAAGAACCACTAGGTTCATATAATCCAACTCTTCCGCGGACACGAACCTTCATACCCTCTTCTGGTCGGAACTTGATTTTATTGAAAGCACCCTTGAACATTATTGCGGAAATTTTAGCTTTATCATCCTTCAAAGTAAAATACTGGTGTGCATTTGGACGCATCCTAAAATTAGAAATCTCACCAGTCAAATAAACGTGGCCCAAATATGGGTCCACGTCAAATTTTCTTTTAATGTATTGTGTTAAAGCTGTAACCGTCAAATATTGTTCTGTATTATCCATTTGCTCTCTTCTCTGCAATTTCAATAACTTGATCCATTAAGGCTGTGATTGTCATCGGACCAACGCCACCAGGAACTGGTGTCATCATAGAAGCAGTGCTTTCAACATCGTCAAAATCGACGTCTCCACACAACTTACCGTTTTCATCGCGGTCCATACCGACATCGATAACTACTGCACCATCTTTGACGTAATCTTTGTTGATCATTTTTGCACGACCAATTGCTACTACTAAAACATCTGCAGTCTTAGCCAATTCTTTCAAATTCTTAGTATGAGAATGGGCTACTGTGACCGTAGCATTTTTATCTAACATCATAGCTGCAACAGGTTTCCCTACAATATTGCTCCGTCCAATAATTACCACATTTTTACCATCAAGATCAACATCATAATAATCCAGCATCATTAAGATACCAGCTGCTGTTGCTGGTTTAGTTTGAGGCTCACCGATCCATAAATGCCCAACATTTTCAGGAGCGAATCCGTCAACGTCTTTTTTTGAATCGATTGCGTTGATTACTCGATCTTCATCAATATGGTCTGGCAATGGCAATTGTACTAAAAAGCCATCGATCTCTGGATCATGGTTTAGTTCGTCAATTTTCTCTAGTAATTCTTTTTCAGTGACGTCTGCTTGGAAGTGAATCAATTGAGAGTTCATTCCTAATTTCTCAGCACGACGTTGCTTATTGCGAACGTATACCGCACTAGCACTGTTATCACCTACCAAAATAACAGCAATGCCAGGAGTTACGCCTTTATCTTTAAGATCAGCCACACGTTGAGCCATTTTCTCATCCTGTGCTGCGGCGACCTTTTTACCATCTAATTTAATCATGTTTTTTACCCAAAAAGGCTGGTACATTGTACCAGCCTACCCTTCAACAAAGTTAGATAAGATACCATTGACAAATGCTTTTGAATCCTTGTCGCCAAAATCTCCGGCAAGCTCAATTGCTTCATCAATCGCTACTTTTTTTGGAACTTCTAAGCTATTTTGCATTTCAAATAATCCCATGCGAAGTATTGCACGGTCAATACGAGACAAACGAGCTATCGTCCATTTGTTTTTTAATTTCTTAGAAATTTGTTCGTCTAATTCACTCTCTTTTTCAAGAGTTCCTGATACTAAAAAAGTAAGATAATCTGGGACTTCAACATCGCTCATATCTGATAATTCAAGCGTTGATCTGATTGCAGTCTCAGCATCTGCTTTGGTCGTATCGATAGAAAATAGTGATTGTACTGCAAGTTCTCTGATTTCATGTCTGTTTATACTCAATGGTATTATTCCTTTTTGTCTGTTGTAACTTGTTCAATGTCTCCATTAGCCTTTTTGGCAATCAAGCCTACAACATGCACGTTAATTTGTGAAATATCAATATCGGTCATGAATTTAAGCTGTTCAATAGCTGATTTTTGGATTTCCAATGATACTTTTGGAATCGAAACACCATATTCCAGATATACAAAAACATCAGCAGTAACTTTATCATCTTTAAAGACGACGTCAACACCTTTTCCATGATTCATTCTACCAAATAGTGAATTGATACGGTTAGATATTGTACCGCGCATTTCATAGACACCATCAACTTGGCTAGTTGCAATACCAAGTAAAATTTCTATGACTTGATGAGAGATCTCAACATTGCCTTTGACTCTGCCATCATCTTGTAATGTTACGTATTTTTGATCAGCCATAAACTTTATCTCCAATAACTATAAATTAATTTGCACGTGAAATGTAAGTACCATCTTGAGTGTTGATTGTTAACATGTCGCCTTCGTTAACGAAAAATGGAACTTGAACAACAAGACCAGTTTCCATAGTTGCAGGTTTTGAACCACCTGATTGTGTATCACCTTTGATACCAGCTTCTGTTTCAGCAACTTTAAGGTCAACTGTGTTAGGAAGATCCACACCAAGTGTTTCGCCACCGTACATAACAACGTTAACTTCCATGTTTTCTTTCAAGTACTTCAATTGATCTTGAATTTGGTCACCTGAAAGTGACAATTGTTCATATGTCGTCATATCCATGAAGACATAGTTTTCACCTTCGGCATAAAGATATTGCATTTTCTTGTTTTCGATGTTGGCTTTTTCAACTTTAGCTGTTGATCTAAAAGTCATTTCTTGAACAGCACCTGTACGCAAGTTCTTAAGTTTTGAACGAACAAAGGCACTACCTTTTCCTGGCTTAACGTGTTGGAACTCAATAACACGCCAAATGCCGTCTTTAACTTCAATTGTCAAACCGTTTTTAAATTCGTTTACTGAAATTGACATATTTATCTCCTCAATATTTATGGTTAAATTACAACGTTCCCTTTATTTTACCAATACTAATAGCTTTATGGCAATAATATGTAGTTTGTTTATATAAAAAAAAGAGGACATTGTCCTCTTTTACGGTATATCTTAGTATACTGAAACTTTCTTCTTGTCTTTGCCAAGTCTTTCGAACTTAACAACGCCATCTTTAAGAGCGAACAATGTATCGTCGCCACCACGACCAACGTTTGAACCAGGGTGAATCTTTGTTCCACGTTGTCTATAAATGATAGCACCAGCAGTAATAGCTTGACCATCGGCACGCTTTGCACCTAATCTACGTCCAGCTGAGTTACGGCCGTTAGTTGTTGAACCTCCACCTTTATGGTGAGAGAAAAATTGTAAATTCATTTTAAGCATGAAGTTTACCTCCTAATTAGAATTCAATTGTATTTTCTTGTGACTTTACCTGAATATTATCAGGATAGCTACCTTCAATATCTTTCAATATTTCAAATAGGTTCTCGAGTAATAATGCAGTGTCGTGAGACACTTGATCAGGTATTCGGCAGCCGAGATGGCCACCATTGACCTCATCTAATACAACTTGAGGTTGGATCTTTGTAAGCTTCTCCAGATTGTTGATGGTCCCGATTGTCACAGCTGACACTGCAGCACAGACTAAGTCTTGACCATAAGGCCCTGAATCAGCGTGTCCTAGTATCAAGAAAGAATCAATCAAAGCATCGTCATTCCGATGAAAACTTGCCCTAATCATAATTATTAACCCTTGATAGAATCAATAGTTACTTTAGTATATGGTTGGCGGTGACCAGTCTTTGTATGTGAGTGCTTCTTAGGTTTGTATTTGTAAGTAACAACTTTCTTGTCCTTACCTTGTTTTTCAACTTTACCTGTAACTGAGGCTCCCTTAACTACTGGGTCTCCTACTTTAACACTGTCTCCGTCAGAAACAAGAATTACATCGTCAAATGTAACTGTGTCTCCTTCTTTAACGTCAAGTTTTTCAATAAAGATTGAGTCTTTTTCTTCAACCTTATATTGCTTACCACCTGTTTTGATTACTGCGTACATATAAGTACACTCCCTTCTAAGACTCGCCAATTAGGTGCTTGCGCTTAAACCTAATTTTGAGCGGTTGTAGATGCAATAGTGATTGCAACTTGTAAATAGTATCAAATATTTGCTTAGATTTCAATACTTTTAAGTTATTTCGAATCCTGTTCTTTAGGCCTAGTTCGATACAGGATCCGTCCGTTGTTGATTCCTAACCAAATCAACGCAATCATACCAGTTGCACTAACGATCAATGCTGCTTTGGCGACAGAAGAATAACTGTAAGCTACATCAATTTGGTTTTGACCAGGTTTGGTCTTGAATTCGACTGTACCGCGTTTTGAAATTTGATAGTGTGCCGTTTCGTTATTGATTTTTAAGTTAAGACCCTTATAAACCAGAATTGGTAAATCAATTGTCTCCGGCTTTTGGTTGTAGTAACTAACAGAATATTTGTTGCTATTCCATGATCCATGCAAGTTGGTCCTCTTGCCATCAACCACTGATACATGACCTTTTAACTCATCTTGATACTTCAGACTTCTCTGTGGGTAATAATCGGTCTGTTGATAGTTCTGAACATTTTTTTGAGCGTCTTTGGTTGTTATCTTAGATAAAGGCTTAGCCAAAGTTATTTGATGATTTAATTGGTCTCCACTGATATACGCCTGTGTAGAGCACCCAACTAAGACAATTATCATCATCAATAATTTCAGCAATGATGAATGCTTATCAACCAATTTAGTCAAGCCATAACTAATGTAGATGGCGGCAAAGAACGTAAACAGATTTAAAAAGCGCCATGGAAATTGCAGATAATTAAAAAATGTGTGCTGTAACTGATTCCACGGTATCAAATTTGTCGATAATAACAAGGCAAACAACATTTCAAACCCAATGATTCGATACTTGAGCTTATCTTTCCAGACAAAGAAAACCAACAGAATCAATCCTAAAATCATGATCGAACCAAAAGAATAGTTTCTAAGATCCGTTCCTAATGCATTGGAGAATAATTGACTGGGTACCTTAGCAGTAGATGCAAGATCTAAGAGTGCCGGTCGATTGACTGAAATATATTTCTGTTGTTGGATCATTGGAATGGTAAATCCAGCGGTAACAATAACTACAGAAACTATGGCTGCTAATCCCGACAAAATCAAAAATCCCCAATATTTCCAGTGATGAGACACCTTCGAAAACAATGCCAAAACTACGATAGGAATCATAATTATAACTGTCGTAAAGGCAGTCAATGGATGTGTCAATACGATCAATGCAAAACTTAACGCAAACCAAGGCCAACTTGAAAAATGCCCCTTAAGGAGCTGATATAGCTCGTAAAAAAGCATTGGAATAAATATATAACAAGTATATTCAGCTAACCCTGCTCGATAAAATACGCTGGCCATCCTAAAGAATGCCAATGTATAAATTACTGAGAAGAGAAATGACTGCAATGTATTGTCAGAAAACTTTTTCATGAAGTAGTACGAACTGACAAATGTTAAAAATGTGATCATTGTTAAAAAAATCAAATATCCTGTGACTGGATTTCCGGAGAGTTGAAAGATCAAAAATCCCGGAAGCATTGTCAGCCATGGATAAAAAATACTAGTCATATTGCCGACGTGTCCCCAATAATCAAAATTAACGGGAGACACAAAGATATTGCCTAAACTCGAAACTCGATTTAAGTGGAATAACATGTCGTAACTATCCATCAGGCGAATGTATCCATGCGGAGCAAATAACCAAGTGTATAAAATACTCAATATTATAAAAATGATGCTTAAAATAATAGTTCTTAATGTGCGTTTTTTCATTTATGCTCCCCTACAAACAATCTATAAAGTTAGTATACGACGGTATAAAAAAAGGATTAAGGCAAAACGCATGTCTTAATCCATATTTAATTTCTAAATTATGCAGCGATCGAAGTTGCTGCAAGTGGTACAACGGTTAAAAAGATGAACACCGCACTCAGAAGCGATAAAGCAAATCGTCCTCGTTGAGTGTTGATTCGAGCAAATAACCTAGTTATGACGTACAGAGAAACAATTAATATAATCCCCGCGATAATGCCAACAAAGTCACTGATCCGACCTGTCTGCGCTAATACAGCAAAGACCAAGTCAACCATGATAAACGCAATCGTAAACACAAACGAATACTTTCTTTTCAAGTATCCCACCTCGTAAATCCCTAGAATATACTGCAACTTTTATATTATACACATTTCAAGATATATATTAAAATTAATTTTTGCACAATGCAACAACAAATCATTAAATTTAAATTAATAATTCGAAATAATTAACAAATTTTGGCATTTTAACTCAAATGATTTGCCAATTTTTTTGTAAATTTCAATATTTTTGCGCATTTTGCATAATTATTTTTATAATTCCTTGCTTTCACACCTAATAACCGTTTATAATCTTTTCATTAGTAAGTTTTAGGGGAGTAATTATGGTACTAACAGAAGCACAAAAAAGAGCCAATGAAAAGTGGCATCGAAAAAACCGCAAACGAGCAAACTACATTGCGATGAGATCATCTGCAAGAAGCTTCATCAGAAAGAAGTCTACTCTTGAAGACTTGGACGAACTTGAGAAGATTATTAAGTCTCGTAGAACTGAATTGAGTCATTTTCCTGAAAGCGTAAATCAATAGATTTACGCTTTTTTTATTTGGAAATGTAACAAAACTGACTCCATTTCACTTAGAATATGTGATTATTTTCATTTAAAGTGATAAATTTACAAATCAAGTTGTAAAATATAATCAATAATAATTATTTTTCAATGGAGGGATACATTTGCTTATTTTAGAACAAATTTTTCTATTCATAATTGCAATCGGTATCGTCTGTGGTGTTATCTTGATTGCCATCCCATTATTTAAAATGAGAAACTTTCAAAAACGATCGCATCGTCCTTACTTAGTGCTCAAGAAAAAGAACAACACCCTGTTGATCAAGAATAATGGCGATTCAGCAGCAAAAATTTTAAATATTTTTTTAGAACCAGAATCAAAATATTTTGATAGCCTAAACGATTTTACATTTGTTCCCGGACAAACGGCCAAACTATCAATTCCTGACAAACAACTATCAACGCTCGATATTGAATTGACGTATGTTGATATCATTACAAATCAAACTTATAAACAACGTTACCCACTATCAATTTTGTGAAATGAGGTTTCATCATGAAAAATGAAAATGATAAGAATCTCCCTAAATGGGATAAAACTCAAGTACAAGCTCAAAAAAGCATCAACAAAAGAATGGCAATCAGAACCGCATTGATGATTCTCATCGTGGCAATTGTTATAATCGTGGCAATAATTGTTTGGGTTGCTTCCAATAACAAAAATGCTACCCCACAAGCACCCGGTCCAAATGCTACCACTGCGCAGATTCAAAAATACGCTAACCACAAATTCTCAGACAACAACGCCTCGACCATCGACACGATTTCGATCGCAAAGAACTCAAACATTTTAATGGTGAAGGTCAATAATGTCGACGTTTCGTCAAACAATAGTGCATCAAACTCATTTAGCCAACTTACTGACGAGATGCAGTCTTTAGGAAGCTATGATTTGGCAAAAAACGGAATTATCTTCTACGGCAGTGATCCTTACGAAACTAATTCTGGAAAGACTTCAAACAAAGTTTCATTCGCATTGTATTTTACCCAGGATAATATTCAATCGCTTAATAGTAACTATTCTGATTATGTCGGTTCTGGAAATTACACGAATTTATTTAAGAACGCTGATGGATACTACCTCTATCAACCATTCCAAGATAATAATCGTAAACTTAACAAAATAAGTTCCACCAAATCGATTAATAAAATAACCAATTCACTAAATATAAATTAAAAAAAGAGAGCCAGATTTGAATAACAAATCTGGCTCTCTTTTTCACTGTAAAGAAAAAATGTCACAGGTGAGATTCGAACTCACGACCTACGGTTTAGAAGACCGTTGCTCTATCCAACTGAGCCACTGTGACATCACTTGTACTATTATAGAGAAATGTACCTTTAGATGTCAACGATTGATTTCAAAAAATATTGGAAATATTTCCCGTACTTTTATTTACCAATCTTGATCGTTATTAAAAATCATTTTTCCAATAGAAATTTTTGAATATCCTCAACTACCGACTGATAATAATCTGGTTGTTCAGTAATGTTATACCAATCCACATCCATTTGATTTCTAAAATATGTCAATTGTCTCTTAGCAAAATGACGAGAATTTTTCTTCAATTCAATTAGGCACGAATCTAAATCAGCTTGATGCGCAAAATAAGGAAAAAGTTCTTTATATCCAATCCCATTCTTGGCCTGTGGTATTTCGTCTTGGTGTTCATAAACTTGCTTAGCTTCAGCCAATAAGCCCATCTCAACCATTTTATCCACTCGTTGGTTGATTCGATCGTAGAGTTTTTGTCGATCATCGGTCAAACCAATGATCTTAAAATCAGCAATTTTATCACCATTGTCCTGCTCAACAATTGACCGTCCTGTAGTTTTGAACACTTCAATTGCTCTAATAACACGACGCGGATTATCCATATCGATCGATTTTGCTGCGACAGGGTCCAAGGAAATAAGTTGAGTTTGCAAAGATTCGATTCCCTGTTCTTTTTCTTGCTTTAATAACTGTTCACGCAAATTGGGATCACTATCGTTATTTCCACCAAGATGAAGATTTTTCAACAACGAATTTAAGTAAAATCCAGTTCCTCCTACAATAAATGGTGTTTTCCCTTGTGAAATAATTGAATCAATCGCAATTTCAGCGTTTTCCTGAAAATCTTTAACTGTGTATCTTTGAGAGACATCGCATATATCAACTAAATGGTGTGGTACTGCAGCCAACTCTTCAGGAGAGTCTTTAGCAGTACCAATGTCTAAATGCCGATAAATTTGCATCGAATCCCCAGATATGATCTCACCATCAAATTTCTGGGCAAGTTTTAATCCTAGTGCGCTTTTCCCAACTGCAGTGGGACCAACGATTGCAATAGATTTTTTCACAAAAACACCTCTTCTGTATAATTATTCGGAATTTATAGAAATTTTTAACAAAGTAAGTCATAATGGTATTGAAGATTGGAGGAATTATCATGGCTAAAAAAGAAAAACGTTTCCGCTTTGTTAAGGGATTTTTATTCGGTTCTGTAACAACAGCTACAGCAGTTTATGGTGCATTACATGCCTTCAAAAAGTCAGTAATTGAACCAGAAGATGCTGAAAACGAAAGAATCGAAGCAAATCGCCGTCGTGCCAACAGAAAGAGCCTACAAGCTCATCAAGGCTAATCAACTAAACATAAATTTTCTAACGATACCATTTGGTATCGTTTTTTTGTTGGAAAAATTTGATTGAAAATTAAATCTTAGTCCATTCTATTTCATTGAACTTAGCTTGTGCAAACTCGTTCAACGATACTCCGAGGCCTGGTGTATCAGGCACCCTGATTTTTCCATTCACAATTGAAAATTTCTCATTCACGATATCTTTTTCATAATAACGATCTGAAGCGGAGATATCGCCTGGAAAACTGAAAAGCGGCATACTTGCTAACGCTAAGTTAAATGCTCGTCCAACTCCAGTCTCTAACATACCGCCACACCAAACTTTTAGTCCATGTTTCTCAGCCAACGTTGTAAGAGCCAATGCATTTGAAATGCCACCTACTCTGGCTATCTTCATATTGATAACTCGGCCAGCTTGTAAGTTGATCACTTTCCAAATGTCTTCGCTGTTAAAAATATTTTCATCCAAACAAATATCAGTATTCAGCTGTGCTTGCAATTTCGCATGATTTCTAAAATCGTTTTTTGCTAAAGGCTGTTCGATCATTGCAAAGTTTAAACCATCGATATTTTGAAAAAATGATTTGTCTTTTAATCCATATTGAGAATTACAATCGATCATCATCAGCTGATTTGGAAATTCAGTCCTGACCTCTTTTAACATCTTGACCGTGTATTTTGGGTTTATTTTCAACTTGATGCGCGTATAACCTAATTCCAATTGTCGGCGAATTTCAGCAATTAATTCACTTGTCTCATCTTTTATTCCAATAGCAACACCGACAGAAACTTCTGGCTTAACTGCGTCAGTTCGACCTAAAGCTAACATCATTAGCTTCTGGACTGAAACTCCGTTACGCTTTGCAAATAGATCCCAGATAGCCATTTCTGCGGCCGCGCGAGCCATATATGGTCCATTAGTGGAGTCGATAAACTTACTGAATTCAAAGGGAGTATCAAATTTTTTTGACCCTAATAACGGCAAGATCCGAGTATTTAAGATCCGTACGCATTCTGATTGAGTTTCATCAATATAATTTGGAAATTGAAATGCTTCTACCTCGCCTAAACCAACGTTACCCAACTCGTCTTTTAAAGCTAATATATTGATTGGCCGAGTTTGGTACGTCGATTCTGCGAAGCGATAGGGTTTTTTCAATCTCATCAAAAATTGAACCATTTTATATTCTACTATCTGCATTTTTCTCACCATAAAAATAGGAGCTGAAACAATTGTCTCAGCCCCTCTTATTTGTTATATCTTAGTAGTTTTCTTAGTCTTGCCTGTCCAATCGGAAAAACGATCTTCTAGCCAATGAACATCAGTGAAACCCCATTTTTTGAATTTCAAAGCTGCTCGAATACAAATATTTTTACGTTCATCATATAAGTAAACTGGAAGATCTGGACGCAGTTCGCCCTCAACGTATTTGAGTTGTGAATATGGTAAATTTCTGGCACCAAGGATGTGCTTTGAATCGAAGTTATTCTTCTCCCTCAAATCAACAATTTGTGCTTTACGCATATTTTCTTCAAATTCCTCTTGGGTAATAGAGCCGCCAAGTTTCTTTCCCTGATATCGGTAATATAACCAAGATCCACCCATATAAGCGAATATACCAATAACAATTATATATAAAACAATATTTAACACTTGCATCTAAAGAATCCCTCTAATCAACTTTAATCAGTGAAGCAGCTCCAATTACACCGGCTTCGTTACCCAAACTAGCTAATTTCAACTCAGTTGAATCTTTGATTGTAGCAAATTCATTCTTTCTCATTGCTGCATCAACTTTATCGCTTAGGAACTTACCTGCAGCTGAAACTCCGCCACCAATAATTACATACTTAGGATTCAATGAATTAGCGATATTTGCTAAAGCAAAACCTAATGAGTCACAGACATAGTCAACCACGATCAATGCAAGGTCGTCATCTTGTTTAGCCAAATCAAAAACATCTTTAGCAGAAATATCTTGACCATCATCAAGCATAGCTTTAAGTTCTGATTTACCAGCATATTCTGATGCACGATCACGAGCAACGCGAACAACACCAGTTGCTGAAGCGATAGTTTCTAAGCAGCCACGTTTGCCGCAAGTACACATGAATCCATTAGGATCAACAGTTACATGACCAATTTCACCAGCAGCACCACCAGCACCATGAAGGATATGGCCGTCAGCGATAATACCGCCACCGACACCTGTACCCAATGTAACGAATACGACGTCATCAGCGTTGTTACCAGCACCCATCCATCTTTCGCCAAGTGCAGCAACGTTAGCATCATTTTCAATCGTAACAGGAATACCTGTTCCTTCTTGAATATCTCTAACTGGATAAACTGAATCTTTCCAGTTTAAATTGTAGGCACCCTTGATCGTACCGTTCTTGAAATTGATTGTCCCGGGTGAACCTAAACCGATTCCGACAAATTGATCTGCTTTCATTTCATACATATCAAGATGGTGATTAATTGAATCGATAATATCAGGAATAATTAATTGTCCATCAGAAAGGATGTTAGTTTCAATACTCCATTTTTGTTGGATCTCACCTTCGGGTGTGAGAATAGCGAATTTAATTGTTGTACCACCAAGGTCAACACCGATTAACTTTTTATCTGTCACTTCGAACGTTCCTCTTCCTTTTCTTCTTCTTTTCTGTGCTCTGATTTTAAAACGATCTGAGCATTGATAAATGTCTGTTTATCTATCATTTCATTATTATATATATTTTTCAACTCAATTGACATAAGTTCTATGTCCCAAAGCCTTTTTCCTAAATGGACATAGGTCCCGAACCTTTTCAGCAGTTGCTGAACGTCGTACAGGGTTCGAAAGTGTAAATTCTTGTTATCCATAAACTACCATACCCTTTGAATACATGAAGTAAGACATTACTAGACATGCAATGACCGCAATGACACGAATAAAAACATTTGGTCTTCTGATTCCTGGCAAGCCTAGGGCGATTCCTAATAAAAATCCGCCAGCAGCGCCACCAATGTGTCCCCAAATGTCAACGCCAGTCATCGTAAAGTCGAGCAACAAGTTAATGATAATTAATGCTAAAAACGATTTACCTAATTCACTTAGAAAATGATTTTCACGGTAAACCAATGCCAGTGCCAAAAATGCCGCAAATAATCCAAATAAAGAAGTACTTGCACCAGCGGAAATCGAATTGCTTGAGCCAAATGCAAAACTAGCTAAATTACCGGTGATACCACTAAGTATGAATATCACGAAGAATCTAACGTGTCCAATCAGTGGCTCTAAAATTTGACCAACAATGTACAGTGTAACACCATTCATCAAGATATGAGCAACGCCAATATGCAAGAACATTGGAACGATCAATCTCCACCATTCCCCAGATTGAACTAAGGAATTAGTTTCCGCTCCCATTTTAATCAGAGTGCTTACACTGGTGGAACCTCCAGGCATCATTGATTCAAATACAAAGACAACTGCAATGATCAACAGCAGTGCCCAGGTCACAAATGGTTGTTGTCGTCTATTTGACATATTACTCACCCTCTGCAACTGAAATTATTTGGTCTACCGGTTTATCCAATGTATAAATTGGCCAAGGTGCCTTAACGAAAAACTGTCTAGAAACAGCCAAAGCGATTGTTTTGGTTGGATATTGTGCCAAGTACCGGTCATAATATCCAGAACCAAATCCCAAACGATTGTGACCTTCTCGAGAAAATGCAATTCCAGGAACAATCAATAACTCAGGGGGATTCAACGTATCAGTCGTAAAATCCTTTGGTTCATTAGTCCCAAACGAGTTCATTTCCAATTCAGTGTTTTTTTGATAACGAGCAAAGGTCATCGAATAATCATTGAATGTTTTCGGGATATAAACAGATTTACCATCTTCCCAACATTTGTTGATAATCGGAAATGTAGGGATTTCGCTATCAATACTCAAAGTTATCCCGATTGATTTTGCGGTCTGAAAATCAGGATTTGAGAATAGCTGCAAGTAAATTTCGTTAATTTCTTTTTGTGCTTGTTCAGTTTTCATAAATTTGTTAACTGTATCAAGTTGTTGTTTTCTAAAACTAACTTTATCCAAAAAGAGGCACCTCCAGTAAAAAAAAACAACAGGAATTATACCTGTTGTTTATTTTGTTTCACGATGCAATGTAACAGTACGTTCGCGTGGGCAATATTTCTTAAGCTCCAAACGATCAGGGCTATTACGTTTGCTTTTACTTGTTAGATATGTACGTTCATGACATGAAGTACATTCCAAAGTTATATTTACTCTCATTATTGGAACATCCTTTCATAATTCTTAACTAAATTCAACTAATTAAATATAGCATTTTTTCACTTAATTTAAAAGAGTGAATTTTTATTTACTTTGATTAGTCATCTTGTAGTAATCAGTATAGATTTGTTTAGCTACCTGTTGTGGGTAGTTACCGTCTTCAGATGACAAGTTTGGAAATACAATGGCCAATGCGATATTAGGATCATCTGAAGGACCAAATGATACCAAACTAGTAGTGATAGTTGCAGGAGGATCCGGATTGTTAGGGTCTTCTGGATTATAGTAGAACGATTGAGCTGTACCTGTTTTGGCAGATACTGAAGGGCTAATATCCTTCAATAGTGTACCTGTAGTCCATGGATCAGTTCCGTGAACTACATTGTACATACCGTTCTTAACAACCCTTAAATCTGCATCAGTAAAGCCAACACGATTGAGAACTTTTGGCTTTGTAACTGATTCGATTGCACCCTTTTTACCATCATTTTGAGTCTTTTGAACAGACTGTACGATGTATGGTCTCATCCGATATCCACCATTTGCGATGGTTGAAATGTATTGAGCCATTTCAATTAACGTATAGGCATCGTAGTTACCATAGGACAAATCCAGTGCAGAACCAGTCTTTAATTGACCATCGCTAGTTCTACTTGCACCTTCAATACCTGTCGTCTCACCAGAGATATCGATCCCAGTTTTGACACCTAGTCCGAATTGATTAAAGTATCCACGCATAACATCGAAAACATCATTGCTTAGATGAAGCGCTGTGTTAGGCGTGTACGTAGCTTTACCTTCTTTGATTGCTAAAGCCATCATGTATTCGTTAGAAGATACTTGAAGGGCTTTTTCAGCACTCAAGGCACTATAAGTCCCAATTGGATAGACAGATTTCTTGACTGGTGTGCCTGGTAGATAAATTGGTTGATCAGGTAACGTGTTGTTATCCGGTGTGATAACTCCGTCCATCAAGGCACCTAAAACTGTGGCACCCTTAACAGCAGAACCCATAACGAATGTCCGATTGATAACCCCAAGAGAATCCTCAGTTGTCTTACCAGTATTGGTATCATTACGAGTCCCGGCCATGGCTAAAATTGCACCAGTCTTAGGATTCATTGCTACAGCATAGGCACCATCGGAATATTGAGTAATTCCTGCACCCTTAGCAGCAGCAAACTGTGTATCTAACGCACTTTGAACCTTTTTCTGGAAGGCAGAATCAATCGTCAAATTAAGGTTGCCACCCTTTTGACCAGCATAGATTTCTTTACTGCTCTTGATCTGATTGTTTGAACCGATTGCTACCTGTCTTTGACTCTTCGTTCCAGCCAAAATCGATTCATAGCTCTTTTCAAGGTAACTAGTTCCAACACGGTCATTTCGTGAATATCCAGATGCAAGCATAATATTCAATTCATCATTGGGAATACCTTCTTGTTCAGTCGATACGCCACCAATGATACTAGCAATTGACTTTCCTTGTGGATAATCACGATTCCAGTTACTTCCGACTGAAATACCTGGTAACTCAGTTAAATGTTCACTGACTTGGGCAATTTCCTTGGATGTTAAACCCTCATCTTTAACAAAAACTGTTGATAGAGAATATGCCGAACTCATTGTCTTAAAGGCAGTAGCTTTAGCAAGTTCTTTATTTGATAAATGGATACCTTGTTCTTGAATATACTTGACTTCGTTAGCATATATCTTGTTAGCAGAGTAAGCATTTCCATCTGAATCTTGTGAATAAGATTTTGGCATTTGTTTTGCTACGCTAGCGGATTTATTTGGCGCCGCCAAAATATAATCTGCTTTATCGCGCTCAGTCAACTTGCCTTTTTTAATATTCACGTATTGAGTCAAACGATTAACGATTTGATAAATATCGCTAGTCTTTACTCCCGCACTCTTAGTGTAGGTAATTGCACTTTGAGTTGAATTACCAACTAATAATCTTCCCTTGGAATCATAGATCATCCCTCGTGGAACATTACCCTGCATTACAGTTTTGTCTGTTCTATCGACCTCTGCTTGAAACTTACCACCATAAACTATTTGTAGATAAGCTAATTGTCCGACTAGAAGTGCGAACAATGCAAAGACAATAAAAAAAAGCAGGTTTAAACGAAACGGAATAGTAGACTTCGCTTGACTACCTGTTCTTTTTCTTATTAATTCCAGTATTCTCTTCATAGGTTTCCCTTCAAAATACTAAATCCTTATTCATTTGATTTAAAAATATACTGTGGACCATCAATACTTGGGTCATATTCTACTTCCAAATCGTATCTTGCAAAAAACCAAGTGTCATTATCCGTAATAAAGTACGTAATACCATCCACGACTGTACTTGACTCCGGCTTAACTGGTTCTTCTTTTCTAAATGCGATGGAGAAACCCTCATGTACCATAGTTTTTCCGTAAACTTTTCCGTAAAATCTAATGCCGTCTCCAGCTTTTAGACCAACATTTTCCTCGTACCACTTTGCTGCTTTTTCACTAATTTCGATTTTCATTTGACTCACCTCATCGTTTATATTAAACCACACGAAGTAAGCTTACCAGAAAACGTTTTCTTTAGGCAACATCTACGGCTTTGATTGTCAACGTGTAACTTCCAGCAGGCGTTTGAACTGTCACATCATCACCAACACGTTTGCCAATTAAAGCTTGAGCAATTGGTGAATCGTTCGAGATCTTACCATTGTCAGGATCTGACTCAGCAGAACCTACAATAGTATAAACTTCTGGATCATCATCGTCTTCTTGGACTGTTACTTTCTTACCGATTGACACTTCATCATGAGCAATTTCGTTAGTATCAACAACATCCGCATATTGAAGCATTTCAATAACTTGTGAAATACGTGATTCAACGACACTTTGCTCATCTTTAGCTGCTGAATATTCTGAGTTTTCTGACAAATCGCCAAAACCTCTAGCGATTTTAATACGGTTGATAACTTCAGGACGTTTTACTTTCTTGAGGTCTTCTAATTCCTCCTCAAGTTTCTTCTTTCCTTCTGCTGTCATTGGATAGCTTTTGTCTGCCATTGTAATTCCTCCATAAATCTTTAATTCATTAATATTTGAAAACGTAAGGTGTTTCATAACCAATCTCATAATTTCAAAAGTCATCTAACCAAAATTTGATTAGATGACAGTTTTAAACTATTTACATTTTACACTATTGATCAAGCGTATCATACCTATTTTGATGTTGACTGAAGGTTGTTGAATATGTAACTTTACCAGTCTTCAAATTAGCGAAGAAGTAAAGGTATCCAGCACTTCTATCGGTTGGATTCAATGTAGCTTGAATGGATTGCAAACTAGGCGAGTTAAATGGACCAGGTCCGTATCCCCGATTCTTATATAAGTTATAAGGAGATTTTACACTAGTATCTTTGTTGCTCAAACTCGTTTTGTGAGTATTCAAGGCGTACATTACTGAAATATCTGATTGAAGCGGCATGTTAGCATCGAAACGATTGTAGAATACACCAGCAATCTTTTGACGATCCTTCATGTTAAGTCCTTCACGCTCAACTAGAGAAGCAAGAGTCAATGTCTCTTGGACAGTCATGTCCTTTTCCTTCATTTGTGAATAGTATGGTTGCAAGACTGTATTTTCTTTTGCGACCATTTGGTCAACTAATTGCTTCAAAGTCATTCCCTTGAAGACACCATATGTAGCTGGGAACAAGTAACCTTCAAGATGATATCTGACATTCTTATTTGCCATTGAAGAATCCAACAATTCAGGATACTTCTTCTGCAATTGTTTCATGTAAGATTGGTCTTTCATGAGTTTTAAAAAGTCAGATTTCTTGAACTTAGTACTCTTTTGAATCTGATCACCAATTTGATCAATTGTTACACCTTCACGAACAAGGACTGTATTAGATGAAGTACCAGTTGGTTCGGCACTTCCGCCCTTTTGAAGCTGATTAACAATATCGCTCATTGACATGGATTGATTGAAAGTATAGTAACCGGCTTGAAAATCAGTGTAGTTATGTGCCTTGATGTAATAATTGAATACAGTCGCACTCTTGATGACTTTGTCTGATTCAAGTGTCTTAGCAATATCTTTACTTGATGATCCTGCGGGAATCTTAACGATCATATCTTCTTTACTATTGGAATTATAAGGTTGAAGTGAACTATTAACGTAATTAAATCCAATGATAGCAACTATTACTGCTAAAACTGCAATAACACCAACGATCCAATAAGCTATGTGATTAGCTACCGAACGTTCACGGGCGCGAGTTGTTATCTTATCTTGGGATTCACGTTTTAGTGCATCTTTTTTTTCATCTTTTTGACTCAAGATGCAGCCTCCTGGTTTGATTTAATAAAATTATACCATTACTTTCAACTCAATTATCTAACTTCAACGTTAAATTGGTTAATTAGACCAGTTTTGATTTGAGTGAATGCTTTTTCAACAGTATCGTCTGTCAATGTATCATTAGGGTTCTGGAAAATCAAATGATATCCAAGTGATTTATGACCAGTTTCGATATTGCTACCTTCATAAACATCGAAGATATTAACGTCGTGAAGATATTCACCACCATTGTCAAAAATATTTTTGACAATATCGCCACTTGCAATTTGCTTATCAACTAAAATAGCCAAATCGCGACTTACACTAGGATATTTAGGAGCACTTTGGGCCTTAACGTTCTTCTTGCCTAATCCGAATAATGCATCGACGTTTAATTCAAAGACAAACGTGTCGTCAATATCATGTTTTGCTTCATATTCTGGATGTATCTTACCTACAAATCCCATCACTTGATCATCGACAATGATTTGAGCCGTTTGTCCAGGATGCATGTTCGTTATCTCGTCTGTAGCCTTAAATTCAAAATCAGCATCGATGTTAATAAACGATAACAATTCTTGAACAATACCTTTTATATCGTAAAAATCAACTGTCTTAGATGAGGTATTCCAAGTATCGTCTCCAATATTTCCACTTAATGCACCGGCAATGTATTCAATTTCTTTGGGACGATCAGTACCTTCAAGACGATCAAAAATACGACCTTCTTCAAAAATACTAATATTGCTATTATTTCTAGCTTTATTGTAAGCAATATTTTTGATTAAACCAGGAATTAAACTTGATCTTAGATATTCATGATCCTCAGTCATCGGATGCAAAACCCTAGTATGCTCGGATTCAATAGTATTGAAATCATCGGCTTCTTGTTTGCTGACTAATCCAAAATTGATTGTCTCATCCATACCTTCACTCAATAGCACGCTCTTGAGTTTGTTGATGAATTCTCGAACTGGGATATAGCCTCCACTAGTCTCATTTCCAGAAGGAAGTGTGCCCTTAAGATTTTCATATCCATAAATTCGCATGATCTCTTCGACCAAGTCAGCTTCAATTGTCATGTCCCAACGACGGCTTGGAATCGTAACAGTAATATCATCATCATCTTGTTGAACTGAAAAACCTAGTCGATCCAAGATCTTGATCATTTCCGATTCAGACAATTCAATTCCCATCAAACGATTAATGTGTGAGACAGAAGCAGTGATAACCGTTTGTAAAGCTGGAGTTTGTTTGCCAACAATCAATTGTGAAATTGAGTCTAATTTAGCATTTTCACTGATGAGTTGAATTGTTCTCTCAAGTGAAACATTGACTGCACCAGTGTCGACACCCTTTTCAAATCTACTTGAAGCTTCTCCACGTAAATCATGTCTTTGGGCAGCTTTTCTAACCGAAGTGCCATCAAAAATAGCACTCTCAACCAGAACATTCTTTGTATCAAATGTAACGGCAGCATTCTTGGCGCCAATAACCCCAGCCAACCCAACAGTAGTTGAACCAGAATTAATTACTAAGTCTTCATGGTTTAAATCTTTAACATTTTTATCGCCAAGATCTAACTTGTGACCGTCAGTTGCCATTTCAACATTGATTGTTTTATCTGTTAATTTATCAAGATCGTAAACTTGAATTGGTTCGCCGTATTCGATCATGACGTAATTAGCAGCATCAATAATATTGTTAACAGGCTGAATACCTTGGTTCCAAAGACGTCTTTGGATAAAAAGTGGACTTTCTTTGACTTCAACATTGCTGATGGTTCTTACTAAATAATCCGTTACTAACTCGTCAGCTTTAATGTTTACTTGCACATCATCAACATCCTTGACTGGCACATCGGCAATACTTGGTTCGGTAAATGATGGCTTTTCATCATAAGTAGCGCCGATTTCCCAAGCTGCACCGTGCATACCCAAAGTATCAGCACGATTAGGAGTGATATCTAAATCAACCATCTCGTCATCTAATCCCAACAAGTGTTTAGCATCAGCTCCGGTTTTTTCAGGAGCAGGGAAAACGTAAATTCCCTTTTGATATGCCTTAGGAACTAGCGATTCTTTGACTCCTAATTCATCCAATCCGCAGATCATACCGTTAGATTCTTGTCCACGGATCTCACCGCGTTTGATTTTTTTGCCAGCAGGAAGTTCAGCACCATCGAGTGCTACGATCACATATTGTCCTTGAGCAACGTTTGGTGCCCCACAGACAATTTGAATATCCTCAGAACCACCAACATCTACTTGGCAAAGATTCAAATGATCTGAATCTGGATGTGGTTTGATACTATTGATGTGTCCAACAACTAAATTCGATAAATCAGTACCTAACTTGACTGGACCAGATTCAATACCGGTCAGTGATACTTTGTTAGCAATCTCATCAACTGAATGTTTGACGGGAATATATTCTTTTAACCAATCAATTGAAATTTTCATACTAATTTACTCCTTTGAATTGTTCTAAGAATCTAATATCGTTCGTGTAAAAATCACGGATATCATCAATACCATATTTCAACATTGCAAATCTCTCAGGTCCAAGTCCGAAGGCAAATGCACTGTATTGTTGTGGATCAATACCTGACATCTTCAAAACATTTGGATGAGTCAATCCAGCACCTAATACTTCGATCCAACCGGTATATTTACAAATGCGACATCCCTCACCGCCACAGTTAAAACATGAAACGTCTACTTCAACAGATGGTTCGGTAAATGGGAAGAAGCTAGGACGGAAACGAATCTCACGGTCAGGCCCAAAGACGTGGCGACAAAGTGCTTCAAGGGTACCCTTTAAATCAGCCATCGAAATATTCTTGTCAACAACTAGTCCTTCTAATTGATGGAATTGATGTGAATGGGTTGCATCGTCATCATCACGACGGTAAACGATACCTGGTGAGATCATCTTTAGTGGACCCTTTGAAAAATCGTGAGCATCCATATCACGACCTTCTTGAGCAGATGTTTGAGTCCGCATCAATAGTTCGTTAGTAATATAAAAAGTATCTTGCATGTCACGAGCAGGATGGTCCTTAGGAATATTCAAACGTTCAAAATTATAATGATCTTCTTCAACTTCATATCCAGGCGCAACTTCATAACCTAAACCAATGAAAAATTGTTCAATATCTTCAATCGTTTGGTTAAGAATATGTTCTGTTCCAATTTTATGAGACTCAGCAGGAAGCGTAACATCGAGTGTTTCTTCTTCCAACTTTTGAGCAATGATTCGTTTATTTACTTCAGCAATTCTACCTTCAATGGCTTCTTGGATATCTTTTTTGACATTATTTGCCAAAGTACCAATTTCCGGACGTTCTTCCTTAGGCACGTCTTTCATACCACGCAAGGCTTGAGTAATTGGTCCTTTTTTACCTAGTAACTGAACACGCAAATCATTCAGTTCTTTTAAATGTTCAGCACGTTTAGCATCGTTTATACCGTTTTCACGGAGTTCTTTTAATCTATCGTTTAATGACATAATTTCCTCCTAATTTATTGCATAAAAAAAATCCTCTCCCAAAAAAGGGACGAGGACTCGCGGTACCACCCTAGTTCACGCAACTTTTGCGTGCACTCAAAAGTTATATAGTAACTTAACTATTTAGGCTCCGAAAGTGAATTCACTGATTGATTTGGCAAGTCTTCTCAGTTAACGACTCTTCCTGTTTCAAATCGATTCAGCTACTATTTTTCTTCAACACCTACGATATTCATATGAATTAATTATACAAAATGAAAAATGTTTTGCAAGTTTTAGAATTTTTTCAATCCATACATTAAAACTCCGGCAGCCACTGCAACATTCAGTGATTCAGCTTTTCCTAACAATGGAATATAAATATTTTGATCTGTCATTTGTAACGTATTTTCATCTAATCCATGTGCTTCGTTACCCATGATCAAAGCGTAATTATCAATTTTATCTAAAGTGTTATATGGTACAGCTTGGTCATTTACTTCCGAGCCATATACCGTTAAACCGGCATCTTTAGCATCAGAAATTGCTTTTTGAAGGTCCATTCTATAAATGGGCAAATGAAATTGACTTCCTTGCATCGAACGTTGAACTTTAGGTTGATAAATATCTGCAGTATCTAAACTAGTGATCACACCAGCATATCCCGCAGCATCAGCAGTTCTAACAATAGTCCCAACATTGCCTGGATCTTGAACGTTTGCCAAAATGACCCATTGACCCTTGAGTTCCGGAAGTTCTTGATCTTCATTCAATTTGATCACGGCAAAGATTCCTTGTGGAGTCTTGGTATCGGACAACATCGAGGCAATATCTTCAGATATGATAATTGCGTCATCATAGTATTTCTTCACAAGTCGATCTTCTTGGTTTTTCTCAGTTGCCAAAATCGTAACGATATCTTGGCCATTTTGATCAGCTTCTCTGACAAGGTGGAATCCTTCAATCAAATAAGTTCCGGTCTTTTTAATTTCTTTAGTCTTATTCAACTTATTGATCTGTTTGATTTCTTCGTTTTTCTTGGATTCAATATATTTCATAAATTTCTTCCTTCTTGATTTATAATACAAGGGTAACATATTCATGAATTTGGAGTGATTTATATGAAACATCTTTCCATGCATGTATACGGTTTAGTCCAAGGAGTCGGATTTAGATATTCAACTCTGCAAGTTGCTATCGAAAGCGATGTAACTGGAACTGTTGAAAATGAAATGGATGGTTCGGTCAAGATTGAAGCTGAAGGAGAAGAAATGAAACTGTACTCATTTCTCACAAAAATAAGACAATCTCCTTCCCCTTTTGCAAAAGTTAAGACCGTTGATTACAGTTTTTCTGATAACCTTGAAAATTACAAAAAGTTTCGGGTCATTGGTTGAAACGCTATTTAAGTTAACGTATATTGTTTATATGATTTTTAAAAGGTGGTTTACAATTGAATAAAAAAATACTGAAGTACGTCTCCGTACTATCACTTATTGTGGTGTTTGCGGTTGTCCTTTCTGGTTGTGCCCAAAGCGGCGTTCAACATGCTCCAACCAGTGGACCTTACGCGTTCATCTATAAGTGGCTTGGCGTGCCATTTCAAAACTTGATTTTGGCAACGGCAAAACATGTTGGAGGTCGAGATGCCTATGCATGGGGAATTATGATTATTTCCTTTGTTGTAAGACTCTTATTGCTACCTCTTTCACTTAATCAACAATACAAATCAACTGCACAACAAGAAAAAATGCGTGCTATTCAACCTCAGTTGAAATTGATCCAAGAAAAACAAAAAGAAGCTAAGGATCCGGCAACTCAACAAAAGATCAGCCAATTGATGATGGATGTTTATAAGCAAAATAACATCAGTTTGACTGGCGGTATCGGTTGTCTTCCATTGCTTCTTCAAATGCCGATCTTGATTGCAATTTATCAAGCGGTTCAATATTCACAAGAAATTGGTGTCGCTACGTTCTTGAGTATTCCACTTGGAAAACCTAGTCTAGTGATTGCACTTGTTGCTACGGTCTTTTATGTTATTCAATCATGGTTATCTCTACAGATCGTTCCTCAAGAGCAAAGACGTCAAATGTCTACTATGCTATTGATGAACCCATTGATCACATTCTTTATTTCAATGATTTCATCTGCTGCACTAGCACTTTACTTCTTGGTTGGTGGTATCGTAATTTTGATCCAACAATTGATTACAAACTACATCATTACTCCAAGGATCAGAAAACAAGCTGATGCAAATCTTGAAAAGAATCCTGTGAAAATTGTCGTTACTGAAGAATCAATTGCTAAATTAATGAACGAATCTGGTTCAAGCAATTCATCAAATGGTAATTCAGACGATGACGAAAGTCACACTGATCTCCACAAGAACATTCGTGAGTTAAACAAAGGCAAACAACAAAAACCAAAAGACAAATAAAAAATGACTAAACCGAAAATTTCGGTTTAGTCATTTTTTTGTGCATCATCAATAGGTTCAGTTACGATTGGCAGTTCAATTCTAAATACGGTACCAGAACCTAGTACACTTTCGACCGTGATAGTACCATGATATATCTCAACTAATCTTTTAGCGATAGAAAGGCCTAATCCATTCCCTCCACGTTTTCTAGAGCGTGCCTTATCAACTCTGTAAAAACGGTTAAAAACTTGTTTAAGGTCCTTTTTATCGATTCCTACACCAAAGTCTTGCACAACGAATTCTAATAAAGCTTCATTGGTAGATGCTGAAAGGTTGATCTCTTTTCGTTCTCCAGAATACTTGAAAGCATTGTCTAGTAGTATCACCAAAATCTGTTCAAGATGATTACGATAGATCTTGACCTTGCTACCCTTTTGAATATCATCATCAAAATTGACCACGAAATCAGGATGAAGCATTTTAAAATCATTGTAAACTTGCGTGAAAAGCGGTTTTACTTCAGTCTCCTGCTCAAGATATTCGCTATCAATCTGTTCAACTCTAGTCAGATCCAACATTTCTTGAATCAATGATTGCATGCGTTTTAACTCTTGCATCGATGAATTGATCGAATCATTTAATACCTCTGGATCGTCTTTACCCCATCGTTGCAGCATGCTTAAATGGCCCTCTAACACAGCAACAGGCGTACGCAACTCATGAGAAACATCCTCAACGAATTCTTTTTGCTGATTAGTGTAGGCTTGCATACGATCGAGCATTTTATTGATGTTGATCGTCAGGTCGTAAATTTCATCATTTCTTTTCCTGATCTTGATACGTGAATCAGAATCGGGTTTCTTGTTTAAATCGTCAATTGTATTGTTGATCACCTTGATATTTCGTAATACCAAAGATACTGCAAAAAAACTGATTGCGATGCCGACTACCAAAACGAAGATTCCGACCCAAATAAGTTTTGTCACAAAATGATGGACCACTGCCGCACTGGCAACGTTGTTGACAGTATTGAAGGCAATAAAGGCAACAATCAAATATGCCGCTAAAATTACCAGTGATATCAGAAAGGTCCATTTGAACCTAATTGATATTCTCATCGTCTCATCACATATCCTTTACCACGAACAGTAGAAATGTAACTAGGTGCTCCTCCACGATCGATCTTATTTCTCAAATATTTGATGTAAACATCCACAACATTAGTTTCAGTGCTAGAACCTGTTCCCCAAACACGTTCCAACAAGTCGTCTCGGCCTAAAACAGTACCAACGTTTTCCATTAATGCACTAAGAAGGTCATACTCACGTCTAGTCAAGTCGATAACTTCACCATTACGTTTTGACGTTTGGGTAGTTTTATCGATCACCAAATTCTTGTACTTCAAAACTTGGTCATTATTTCTAGTAACATCGATATCCAAATCAATACGTCTTAACAAGGCCCGGATACGTGCAAGCAATTCCTCGATTGCAAATGGTTTGACAATATAATCGTCGGCACCATGATCCAAACCAGAAACACGATCGATGATTGAATCTCTTGCGGTCATCATAATGATCGGTGTGTTCTTTTCTTGTCGAACTCGACGGCATACTTCGATACCGTTTAGTTCAGGCAACATTAAATCAAGCAAGATCAAATCCCAGTCTTCATTTAATGCTGCATCGAGACCAGTACGACCGTCCGCAGCAACTTTAACTTCGTAATTTTCATGTTGAAGTTCAAGTTGAACAAACTTGGCCATATTCTCTTCATCTTCAATAACTAATATCTTAGCCATACTAAATTCTCCCGTATATTAAATTAAATTTAATTATCCTTAATTATTAACCGTTTTTTTGCCTTTTGCAAGGCAATGCACTAATGATTTTACCATATCATAAATATTAAAAATAGTTAAAGCACTCTTTTTTTAATTTTTAAGAAGAATTCAAAAAAAAATACCAAAGCACCTTGCGGGGCACTTTGGCATTAATATTCAAGACAAAATGTTTATTGTTCTGTATACCATGTGTAATGGAAGATACCTGGTTTATCGTTACGCTCATATGTATGAGCACCAAAGTAATCTCTTTGTGCTTGGATCAAGTTAGCAGGCAATACTTCTGAACGATATTGATCGTAATATGAAACAGCTGACATAAATCCTGAAACAGGGATACCAGCTTTAACGGCAAAGTTGACCACATCTCTAACTGCATCTTGATAATCTTCAACAATATTCTTGAAGTAGTCATCAAGCAACAAGTTATCCAATTTAGGATCCTTGTCGTAAGCATCAGTGATCTTTTGTAAGAATTGAGCTCTAATGATACATCCGGCACGCCAGATTTGAGCAATCTTACCAAAGTCAAGATCCCAGTCGTAATGTTCTCCGGCTGCCTTCATTTGTGCAAATCCTTGAGCATAACTCATGATCTTACTGAAGTATAAAGCTTTGCGGATCTTTTCAACTAATTCTTTAACGTCAACGTCTGGCAATTCCTTTGGTCCGTTCAAGACCTTGCTTGCCTTAACACGTTCGTCTTTATATGCAGAAATGTAACGTGAGTATACGGCTGAAGTAATTAGTGATTGAGGAACGCCAAGTTCCAAGGCACTTTGTGAACTCCATTTACCAGTACCCTTGTTACCAGCTTTATCCATGATCTTATTAACGATGAAGTCGTCGCTGCCTTGATCATCTTTTCTAGTTAGAATATTAGCTGTGATATCAATCAAATAACTTGATAGTTCGCCCTTATTCCAATCCTTGAATGTTTCGGCAACTTTATTTAAATCGTTGTTAAATAGATGTGAAAGTAAGTTGTAACTTTCTGAAATCAATTCCATGTCACCATATTCGATTCCGTTGTGAACCATTTTGACATAGTGTCCAGCACCATTGGCACCGATGTAAGTAACACATGGTTTTCCATCTTCGTCTGCTTTTGCAGAAATTTGTTCCAAAATAGGAGCAACTAGATCATAAGCTTCTTTTTGTCCACCTGGCATCAATGAAGGACCATGCAAAGCACCAAGTTCACCACCAGAAACACCCATTCCGATGAAGTTGATTCCTGACTTGTCGAGTCTCTCGTTTCTTTCCATAGTGTCTTCAAAGAATGTGTTACCACCATCAATCAAGACATCGCCCTTATCTAGTAATGGTAATAATTCGTTGATAACTGCGTCGGTACCGGCACCAGCTTTAACCATCATGATAATACGACGTGGTTTTTCAAGTGAGTTTACAAAATCTTCAATTGTGTAGCTTGGAACTAATTTCTTTTCTGAATGTTCTTTAACAACATTTTCAGTCTTTGATGCAGTTCTATTATAAATAGCAACCTCATATCCGCGACTTTCAATGTTCAAGGCAAGATTCTTACCCATTACAGCCATTCCAACAACACCAATTTGTGGTTTGCTCATACGTATACCTCCAATAATAAGTTATTTCATAATATATATTACCAAAAAATAATAAAAGAGGCTCATGTTTGACCCTATTCTTTGAACAAATTCTTCAATTTGGCAAATTCAGGATTAACATGCTCCTCTTCTTTTTGTTGATTAAATTCATCTTCAGATATGACTGTCCAATTTTTTCCAGATGGCATCACATCATCTTGCTTCTCTTTTTCAGTTAAAACTTGAGTTGGAATATTTAACAAAATGTTATCAATAATTGACTCATAAACATTGATAGTTGGATTATCTTCATCTATCGGAATAATAATTGAATAATCATCAATTTCCTCGGTATCGATATTATCAATGTTGTATGCTTCATTGATCCTAAAATTTAATTTAAGTTCAACTGGCTCAAGGCTTCTCGTTGATGGAACAACGACTTTAGTATTAACTTTAACATCTGATATTACTAAGCCACGATCATTAAAAAGGTTTCCGTCAATATCAACTTCTTTAGCATCAATAATATCGGGATAACGTTCCTTAAGTTCTTTAGCTAGATCAAGTTTTTCTTTAAAATCAAAGGGTTTATCCTTGTACTTGCGTACCTCTTGAACATCCCAGTTAAGCATTAATTTTCCCCCTTAATATAAGGAATGACTCCAAAATTTTGTTCCTTGCCACTGATAAGTTGCCAAACGCTGTCAGCCTTTAGTTCCGTTGCCAACAAACTAGTTTCTTGTTTACCAACTCGAGTTATCAGTGGAATGTTAATTTGTTTCTTATTATTATTCAAATATTGTCGACCAGTATCGTTAAAACCAAGAATTCGTAGATATGAAGAATTTAATGCAGCAGTCATCTCCTTTGTACTAATGTTCATTAATACATACAGCAATAGTCGTCTAATCCTAGCTAAAGTATAGCGTTTAGACTTAACTGCACTCAGAAATTGATCAAATGAATCTGCATTCTTAATTTCTTTTTTTAACTTAAAGTTCAACCCCTCCACCATTTGATACACCAATTGTAATTCATTAGTAGAGTTCGTCAAAATTTTATACCTTAAAAATGAATAAAAATCATTCCATGTATAAATTGACGAATATTTTAATGACTCAAACATCTCATCGGGGACTGAACTTTTTGTCAATTCGGGACTGGTCAACAATTGTTTTCGAATTCGTGTTGCACTGTATCCGTTTGGTTGACGGACCAGTGAATGGATAGAGATTGGAAAATGATTTTTTACAATGGTAAGTGAATAATTCAATCCTAACAGTTGATTTGGCTTGCCGATTGTATTGATTCCCAACGATTCAAGCTGTTCATTCAAATTTTCTGCGTAACTTCGATCATACTGCTGTTGAAACTGACCCTTGTTGTTAATCAACTTATCGGCAGCTTCAACAAAATCAATTTTCTCTTCAGTACCAAAAACTATGTCGGTCACGCCGATTTGATTTAAAAGTTCGACTGACTTTCGAGCAAAAATATCTGCCGGTTGAACAGCACTCGAAAATGGCAATTCAATTACGATATCAATGCCATTTTCAATTGCAATCTGACTTCGCTTCCACTTATCTAATACAGCAAAATCACCCCGCTGCACAAAATTGCCTGACATTACGGCAATTAACACATCAGGGTGATATTTTTCACGGATCATGTCAACGAACATTTTATGACCATTATGAAATGGATTAAATTCTGCCACAATTCCAAAAATTTTCGTCATTTGTTCACCTATTTCTCTGAAGCAAAAAACCAACGATTTGAATCATCCTTAACTTCTGATTCACCGAATTCAGCGGAAACGTGAGTGTTTTTGAAACCCACGTCCTTCAAAATTTCCAAAAATGTTTCTATTGGGTAAGTTCTCTCGTGATGAATTTCTGTATTAGCTTTATATCCACCGATCTTGTCATCCCAATTGAAAAAAGTTAACTCATGTTCAATGCTATGTGGATATTCACCTTCATAGCTACTCCACATAAACGCTGAGTCTTCTGCCTTGTGATTAAACATATAACCAGGAAAGACCTCATCCATTTGATAAAGCGAATGAGCATCAAACAAATATTTACCACCATCATTTAAATGATCATAAGCCTGTTTTGCAGCAATATATAACTCATCTTCGTCTCCTAGATAACAAATTGAATCATCAAAGCAAGTGATGACATCATAGTTATCAAAGGTATATAAATCCATCATATTGCTTTGTTCAAAAGGAATGTTGACCTTAGCCTGATTAGCTTTTTCATCGGCAATATTCAACATTTCTTCTGACAAATCCGTTCCGGTTACGTCAAAGTCATTTGCCAGCAAAATTGTCAGATCTCCGGTCCCACAAGCAACGTCTAATAACGTCTTAGCAGAAGAATCAGTTTGATTGCGGACATAATTGGCCCATTTTGCATATAAACTATCATCCATTAATTCGCTGTATACGCGAGCAAACGAATTATAGATCATTTACAGTCACCAATTTTGAAATATCGACTGATGGTGCATCTGACCATAACTTTTCTAGGTTGTAAAATTCACGTTGTTCAGTTGTAAAGACATGAACTACCACGTCATGTAAATCGATCAAGATCCAATCTGAATCTCTTTTACCTTCAACATGTCCAATTTCAATATTGTTCTCGCCGGCTTTGTCCAAGATCTCTTGAACAATAGCATCAACTTGTCGTTGTGAATTTGCATCCATAATGACAAAGTAATCAGTCATGATACTTACCTTGCTGATATCGAGAACTTCAATATCGTTTGCATGCTTACTGTCTGCAGCTTTAACTGCAACTTCCATAATTTCTTTTGAATTCAAATTATAATTCTCCCTTATTTATCCAGTAGTTGTAGCTTGCAAAAGTTGCTGGATAAATCTGTCTATTTTTATTGATCAAATGTTGAACTGAATGCTTTAATTCAAAAGCAACACCTGCGTCTAAAGATTTGTCGGCATATTCTCGTGCTTCATCGATGCCAGTAAAGTCTCGCGCTGGTTCAATAAAATCGGCGATAAAAGTACATTTATCAGTTCCAGTCATTGTTGTGGAACCAACAGTATGTCTTCTGATGGCATTTAAGACATCTTCATCATAAACATTTAGTTCATCTTTAATAATTTCGGCACCTACGATTCCGTGCCAAATTGCATTTCCATAATTTAATAACTCTTTGTTCAAATTCTTACGTTTGATAACATCAATGAACTCATCATCTGATCTTTCTTTTGCATAATCATGCAGAAGACCAGCTAAGCCCGCACGCTCAACGTCTAAATCATTTTCCGCAGCCAATCCACGTGCCTCTTTTTCAACACGCAGACAATGACCGAAACGAAAGTCGCTTAATTGCGTCTTCATGCGATTGACCACAGCTTCGCGATCAAATCCTGGTACGATCTTATCATAATTAAAGTCTGTCATCGGTAAAGCCCCTTATCCAAAATGTAGTCTTCAACTCGTTCGGGGACCAAATATTTAATTGATCTACCCTCTCTAACTGATTCTCTGATCATACTTGAACTAATTTCTAGTTCAGGAGTATTTACCCAAAGTATAGGATATTTAGAACTTTTTTCAAAACCTTTTCGACAAACTCCAACAAAGTGGATCATTTGGACCAATTCATCAATGTGAGACCATTTTGGCAAATTTTCGACCATGTCTCCACCAATAATAAAGTAAAACTCCGTGTTAGGGTTTAGTTGCTTCAAAATTTTGACAGTCTCATACGTATAACTGACTCCACCACGATTAACATCGGTTAAATCCAAATCAAAATGCAAATTATCTTCAATCGCTAATTTGATCATTTCAATTCGTTCGTTACCACCGATTGGTTTAGTCTTTTGGACGCCACGATGAGGTGGAATATTGTCAGGTAAAAATAACACTTTATTTAAATGCAACTGTTGAAAAACTTGTTCAGCAATCACCAAATGACCAGTATGTATGGGATTAAAAGTACCTCCCAAGATACCAACGTGTCTCTTTGGCTGAGTTGACCTTATTTCTGGTTTGACTTGAGTTAAAATTTGCTTATTTGTTCTCATTATTCATCTTCACTTAATACTAAATTTTTTCAAGTTCTAAAGAATATTTGCGATTCTTGATCTTAGATGACTTTTTGTACAAGATCACCTTTGAACCGATTGTCTGAACATGTGCAACGCCACCATCGATTTCATTCAATGCTGCGACTAATTGTTCAGAACCAACCATAGTATTTTGTAATAATGTTACTTTAATCAATTCATCCTTATTAAGCAATTGTAAAATCTGCTTTAATAAATTGTCGCTAATTCCGTCACGCCCAACTTGAACAACAGGTTTCATTGTTTGAGCTTGGCTACGCAAATAACGATTTTGTTTACCTTTAATAATCATAGTTTCTCCTTAAATGATTGCATCTCTCATTGAGACGCTAACTCCTTCTGGTACATAAACGCGTACTTTACAGTTAGCTGGGATAACTACCCATCCCAACCCGTAAATGACGATATCTGACTTCTTATGTGACGTAAACTCTTCTTTTTTTAGTTTAGGAAATTCACTGACATCATAAGGCGGATTCAACAATTCACCCAAGTGTTTTTGATAAAATTCGTCAGCATTAACCGTCTTTGTTCGATGCAATACTAAACCTTGATTGACATAGAATACAACGTTAGTTTTTTCATCTAAGAAATCGAAACGAGCCAATCCTGCCACAAATATCGTTTGACCATCACGAAGTTGAAAAGTTGCTGGACGCAAAGGCTTTTTAGGAGTGATTGCCTTGAGTTCTTTTTCATCTAAGTAATGAGCAAGTTGATATTTATGAATAATACCTGGTGTATCAATTAGGAAATGTCCGTCATCCAGCGGGATATCGATTTTATCTAAGGTTGTTCCTGGAAAACGCGATGTGGTGATCAAATTTTTGACGTCAGAATTTTCACTGATGATCTTGTTGATCAAAGTTGATTTTCCAGTATTTGTAGTTCCGACTACATATACATCTTGACCGTCACGATATTTTTCGATCAAACGCATTAACTTATCAATGTTGGTCCCTTTTTCAGCTGAAACCATGATCTGATCAACTGATTTGATACCATTTTCCTTACTCTTTTGTTGAAGCCAATTCAGTAGTTTATTTTGATTAACTGAATGTGGCAATAAATCGACTTTATTACCAACAACTAGAATGTTCTTATCACCAACGAACCTCTGAAGTCCGGGAATAACACTACCTTCATAGTCAAAAATATCAACTACGCTGACAATTAAACCTTTTTTGCTAGAAATCGAATCCAATAATTTCAAAAATTCGTCGTCATCAATATTAACATCTGTGATCTCGTTGTAATTTCTCAATCTGAAGCAACGTTTACAAAATAATTCTTTGGAATCATCCTCCAAATATTTATCTAACGTTGATTGTTGCACGTAGCCGGGTAAATCTTTATCAGTTGTCTGAAGTTTTGCCCCGCAGCCGATACAAAATAATTCTTCATTACTTTCTGTCATTTAATGAATCCTTCCAGTATAAGTTTTTGTCTTTATGTTGTAGATATTTCAAAATTGGTCGTTCAAAAAATCGATTTACACGAGTCTTTTTGGCATCTGTATCAACGATTGGTTTAACTAATACTGTTGCTACTCCTGATAATGAACCAGCAAGTACATCAGTCAAAACTTGATCGCCAACAAATAAAACTGAATTACGGTCAATCTGATTCTCTTTAAGATATTTGATAATTTCAAAAGGCAGTGGCTTCTTAGCACGAGCAACAATTCCGATTTGTAAGTCGCTGACTGCTTTTTCAATTCGCTTGTAGCTATTGTTTGATACGACTAAAACTTCAATATTTGCCTTTTTCATTATATTAAGCCATTTTCTCAATGACAAGCTATATTCACTACTATTCCAAGGCAGGATAGTATTATCCAGGTCCGTCATAATAGTAGTAATATTTTTCTCTTTTAGATCTTCAACATCAATGTCAGTGATCTTATTTAACATAATATTAGGTTTAAACATAATCTGCCCTCATTCGTATACTTAGTAAAAAAACGTAATTTGGATTGTCCAAATTACGTTTTAATAATTAAGCTAAAGCTTTCTTAGCTGTATCTGCTAAACTTGTAAATGCTTTTGGATCTTCAATAGCTAATTGAGCTAACATCTTACGGTTGATGTCAACATTTGCTAATTTCAAACCATGCATCAATTTGCTGTAACTGATTTCGTTCATTCTTGCAGCAGCGTTGATTCTTGCGATCCATAACTTACGGAAATCACGCTTTCTTTGACGACGATCACGGAATGCATAACGGTATGAAACCATGATTTGTGTATGAGCTGCTTTAAAAGTGATATGTTTTGAACCACGATATCCTTTAGCTAATTTTAAAACCTTTTTACGACGCTTGCGAGTTACTGTTCCACCTTTTACACGTGGCATAATGACTCCTCCTTTGAATTGCTAAACTGTTAAATTAGTATGTTGCTAACATTTGTTTGATTCGTTTCATATCACTTGATGAAACTAAACCTGATTTTGCCAATTGACGACGTTGCTTCTTTGTCTTTCCGTGGAAACGGTGACTTGTATAAGCATGGCTTCTCTTCCACTCACCAGATGCTGTCTTCTTAAATCTCTTTGCTGATGCGCGGTGTGTTTTTTGTTTAGGCATTGAAAATCCCTCCACTATTTTTTCTTTTTATCGTTACTAATTGGATCAAGCATTAAGAACATGCTTCGGCCATCCATCTTAGGTTTTGTAGTGACATTGGCAATATCTTTTGTCTTGTCAGCTACTCGATCTAAAACTTCTTTTCCTATCTCTTTATGAGTAATAGCTCTACCCTTAAAGCGAAGAGAAACTTTGACCTTATCGCCCTTGCTCAGGAACTTACGGGCATTGTTAAGCTTTGTGTTAAAGTCGTTTTCCTCAATAGTTGGACTAAGTCTAACTTCCTTGATGCTGACGACCTTTTGCTTTTTACGAGCTTCACGATTTTTCTTTTGAAGTTCAAACTTATATTTACCGTAGTCCATGATTCTTGCTACTGGAGGCTTTGCTCCAGGTGACATTAGAACTAAGTCCATATTAGCTGCGTCTGCTAGACGTTGTGCTTCTGCCTTAGGTTTAACACCAACTTGATCACCATTTTCTGTAATCAATCGAACTTCTTTTGCACGAATTTGATCGTTTACTAATAAATCTCTTGCTATGAGTAGTCACCTCCGAAAAATGTTCCCACTAAAAAAGTGGGGTGCATACGCACGCCCACTAATATAATTGTTATATACAGTATATTTACCTAGAGGCTTACGCATAGGTGAGAAGCGGGCGCTTCTGCTTAATCTCAACAGGTATTAATAATACCAGTCGTATCTGTAGTTGTCAATCATTGAATGATATTTTTTATTGAATTTATGTCTCAAATATTATTTAGTATCCCATCCAAACAATTCATCTATTTGGTTAAGTACACCTTCGTGATTGTTGTCGAATTCTGTGATCTTATCCGCAGCTTCTTTAGTTGATTCCTTAGCATTCTTCATTGCAAAACTTAGACCGGATTCCTGTAACATTTCATCATCATTGCTGTTATCGCCGAATGCAACGACATCTTTTAAATCTATACTATAATATTTGGTTAATTGTTGGAGACCAAAACTCTTGTTGATTCCCTTGGAGATAACATCAATGCTTCCAAATCCACTAGCCGTTGCATGAATGTCGTCACTAAAACGCTTGTTCAAATATTGCTCGACTTCTGAAAGTTTATCATTATTCAAACTAATATTCACTTTAAAGATATCATCTTGAACAGCTTTTACATCATCAACTAACTTGTAATTGTGAATGTAGTATTTGTTCAAGACCGACTCATATTGTTTATCAACGTAAGTGGCTTTTTCGCCTGATACAATATAGGATTTTAAATTGTCACCTAAATAATCTAGACTGTCAATTATTTCATTCACGACATCAGGTTTTAAATAAGCAGCAAATACTTCTTTGTCGCCGACCATGATGTGGGCGCCATTTTCAGATACAAACGCATCAACTGGCGAATATTGAACCACTCTTTGTAGATGGCCTAAATAATTACCGCTGGCAATTGCAAACTTAACTCCCTTTTCATGGAGCATCTCTAATTGTTTATTGAATCTTTCATGGTTGTATTGATGCTCATCATCAAAAAATGTGCCATCAATATCTGTGGCGATTAATTTAATCATTAAATTATGCCTCTTTCATATTTATTTCATCAATATCAATTTATCATCTCTTCAATAATAACGGATTTTTACTGATATGAACAATCTTAGGCACAAAAAAAGCCGAGATCTCCTCGACTTTTTGAATAATTATTTAGCTTCACCTGTACGACTGAAGTTTGCGATATCTGCAGCCACAGAATCAACGAACATTGCAACATATTCTGACTCTGACTTCTCTTCACCATATTTTCTAACTGATACGGTTGCGTCTGCCATTTCATCGTCACCTACCACAGCTGTATATGGAATCTTCATTGTTTGTGCATCACGGATCTTGTAACCCATCTTTTCGTCACGATCATCGATCACTGCACGAATATTCTTGCGACGTAATTCTGCTAGCAAGTTTTGAGCATAGTTTTCGTGGTACTTCTTGTTAACTGGAATAATTCTTACTTGTGTAGGAGCTAGCCATGTTGGGAATGCACCCTTGTAAATTTCGATCAAGTAAGCGATAAATCTTTCCATTGTTGAAACAATACCACGGTGAATCATAACTGGACGGTGGTCTTCACCATCAGCACCAACATATGTCAACTTAAACTTCTCTGGTTGCATGAAGTCTAGTTGAATTGTTGATAATGTTTCATCATTACCTAGTGCTGTCTTTGTTTGAACATCAAGTTTTGGACCATAGAATGCAGCTTCACCCTCTGCTTCGTAGTAATCCAAGCCAAGATCATCCATAGCAGCTTTAAGCATTGATTGTGATTTGTTCCACATTTCATCATCATCAAAGTATTTTTCAGTGTTAGCTGGATCACGATAACTAAGTCTGAATGAGTAGTCTGTGATATCGAAGTCTTTGTATACTTCAACCATCAATTGAAGCGTACGTTTGAATTCTTCTTGGATTTGGTCAAGTGCAACAAATGTGTGACCATCGTTCAATGTCATTTCACGTACACGTTGTAGACCACTTAAAGCACCTGATTTTTCGTATCTGTGCATCATACCTAATTCAGCGATACGAACTGGTAATTCACGATATGAACGTGTGTGGTGCTTGTAAATTTGAATATGTGAAGGACAGTTCATTGGACGAAGTTCAAGCATCTCGCCGTCACCCATGTCCATTGGTGGAAACATGTCTTCACGATAATGTTCCCAGTGACCTGAAGTCTTGTAAGCATTCAAGTTCATCAAAACTGGTGTATATACGTGTTGATATCCCCAAGCAACTTCCTTATCAATGATATATCTTTCAATTACACGACGAATAGTTGCACCATTTGGCATCCAATATGGAAGACCTGCACCAACTTCTGGGTCAACGAAGAACAAGTCAAGTTCACGACCAATTGTTCTATGGTCACGTTCCTTGATTTCTGCACGACGTTTCATATCTGCATCAAGATCTTCTTGTTTGAAGAATGATGTACCATAAATTCTTTGAAGCATTGGGTTACTTGACTTACCTTGCCAGTAAGCACCAGCAACGGATAGCAATTTGTAGTGTTTCAAATTCTTAACGTTAGGAAGCACTGCATCGTAACCAAAGTCGATAAAGTTATCTAGTTTATAAACAGGAACTTGGACAGCATCGATTGCACCAAGTAATGATGACTTGTATGGGTCATCTTTGAACATTTCAACTAATTCTGACTTGTCCATCAAGGTTCTTTCAACTTTGTCATTGTTCTTGATGATCTTGTTCATTGTCTCTTCGATCTTAGGTAACTCGTCAACTGTGATTTGTTCCTTGTCATCAGTATCAACATAAAAGCCATCATCGTTAGAATGCTTTTCGCCAAAATGAAGATCTGCCTTAAACTCTTTAGCAGCAGCACTGAAAATTAAACTAGCAGTATTTCTCAATACTTTTAGACTATCTTCATCGTCTTTACCAGTAATAATTTCAATCTTTCCATCTTGTTTAATAGGTCTTTCCAAGTCAACTAATGTACCGTTTAGTTTACCAGCGATAGCATTTTTACCAAGTGATGTACTGATCGACTTAGCAACATCTAAAGTAGTTGTGCCTTGATCAAACTCCTTAACTGTTCCATCTGGGAATGTTAATTTGATTTCTGACATAATCCGTGTAACCTCCTAATATTTAGACAACAAAAAAATGCGTCCTTGAAGTACAAATACAATAATTGTATTCATACTTCAGGGACGCATTTTGCGCGGTTCCACCCACATTAAAACTGTTTATCACAGCTTTCGCTCTACGGTTGTAAAGTAACCAACTTTAATAAACGTTAAAACATGGAAGTGGTAACTTCAGTAATGGGTAAGCTTTCAGTTGACGTACCCTCCCTGAATAGAACCGAAGTGTTATCTTTCATGTGTTTATTGAAACATTAATTATTTATATTTGCAAGGTTTTTACCCCTTAGGGCGACGATTTGGCCCAGTCACGATCACTTCACGAGATAGATATTTAACACGCTCCATAATTCTGGCAGCCTTAACGGGCTCATGGTCTCCACCGGTCGTATCCGCCAAATAAGTTTCCAATTCTTTCATTGAAAAATTAGATGAGAAAAAGGTTGGTAAATTTTCTTGCATCCGATATTGCAGGATCACTCCAAAGATTTCGTCACGCATCCAAGCTGACATTGAATCTGCACCAATATCATCGATCATTAAGATCTGAGTATCTTTAACTCGGTCGACACGATCACCAACCGAATTATCGCGAATCCCCTTTTTAATGTCGTTAGCAAAACTTGGGAAATGCACCATCATTGATTTTACGCCTTGAGCATATAATTCATTAGCGATGGCGCCTAATAAATAAGTTTTCCCGACTCCGAAGTCGCCTGCTAAATATAGACCTGGAACAAACTTACCGTTTGGGTCGTATTTGTCGATAAAATTGATTGCTGCAGCAAAGGCTTCTTGTCTGCCTGCACCATCATAATCATTTAGACTGGCATTTCTGACATCGGGAGCAATATCCAGCAAGGCAAATCCTGACTCATAATTCTTGCGGTTGTCACTTGCAATCTTACGTTGGTTAGGAACGTAAGCCACTTCAATTTTGTGATTGCTGACAATTAGCTTGGGATCATAATTTTTAGTATATTCGCTGCCGTTCTTTTTTTGATTATAAAATTCGTATATTGCGGCCGCTGAAACGTCGATTCCTTCTTGACTGATTTGATCTTGGTTTTGTACCAAAAAGCTTTCTACATCGGGATCCTGTAGTGCTTCATTCATCAATTTTTGATAATCAGCATTGCTGAAACGATAATTCTTCAAGCCTGCCGCTAAAGCATCGCTAAATTTTTCCATAATTATTTACCTTTATTCCGTAATTTACGGAGCATTTCTAAACGATTTTGTTCCAGTTGAGAGTCATTTTTTTGTTCGACCGGCTTACTTTTGACCTTGGTCCAGTCAGTAGCCTGTTCGACCTTCCTTGGACCTTTGGAATAACGTCGTTGATTATTATTTTTACGGGGTCGATTTTGAAACTCAGTGATTCTCTTGAGAGCCGCTTCTGGTGTCGTAACGTTATTTTGCTTCCAGTCATTAGCAACGGTTTCCATGAATGCCAAAGTTAATGTTGGTGAGTTTTGCAAAATATAGTGCACCAAAATATTAAGAACTGGAATTGGCAATAATGAACGAGAAGATAAAGTCCGCAATGCCCTAGCTTCAGAATTACCCGTGAATCCGCCGAGACGATTTTTTTCGTCAGCCAGAAAATCAGCTGGCGGCATAGTTTTAGCCCGTTGCAATAGCAGTCGTTCAGGATCATTGCTGTTTGTTGTAACTGCCGATTGTTCGACAGGAGCCTGCTCTACTCGGGCGGATAAATTAGCTTTTCTTTCAAAACGATTCTGAACTAGACGTTTGAGTGCATCTGGATCGATTTCGTTAGTCGTGATATCAACAGTTTTACCAATCATTTCAATCATAGAAACATCGGGAACTCCGTAAAACTCATGCAAGCTGAGCAAAAGCTGTTGGTTTTCTAATAGATTCTCATGACTGACCTGATAAACTTGCTCCACTCTCTCGCAAATTAACTCAAAGTCAAAACTATCATCTTGAGTTGCATCCAATTGAGGTCTACCTTGCTTAGATACATTATTAAAATCAGTTTGAGCTTTTTGAACAGCATTTGGTTTATCGACGATGTCACTGTCGCTTAATTGAAATACTTGCATGAAGGTTTTTGAAACATTCTTCGAACCGTCTAAAACTGATTCTGACTGGTGATACTTATCGACCAATTTAGAATATTGATCTTCACCAATTTTTTCCAACAGAAAAATACTCATCAAGTCGTCTTCAAAAAAAACTTTTGGTGAATATGGTGGAAAAAGCTGATAAATATTAAACGTCCCAATCTCATCTGTCTTTGAATAAGTCGAAACCAAACTCAATGCTTCTAATTTTAGACGTTCTTGATAAAAAGTATTGATATCCATATCCAATAACGACAAAAGTATCGAGTGACTTTGACGATCAGTCACCAATTGTTTATTGGGGATTTGTTGCCAAAGCAATTGATAAATTCCAAAGGCACGAGTTCCAAGGAGCGGCAAGTATAAATCTGTCAATACTTGACGATCAACGTCGCTGATTTGACCATTGGGTAAACACCAATAGCCAGTCAAAGGAGTTAAATTATTTTTATTTGCATTTAAACTCACGCTGCTCCTCCTTATTTCTTAGAATCCTTCTTATCGCTCTTGTCATTTGCCATCATTTCTTGAACTTCATTCATAAATCCACTCATATCCTTGAATTCACGGTAAACACTGGCAAAACGAATGTAAGTTACGTCATCAACGTCAGCTAATTCCTTCATAACATATTCGCCAATTTCTTGAGACTTAACTTCATTTTCGCCGGTTGCACGAATCTTGTTTTCAACCCGGTCTACGATCGCATTCATTTGATCCATGGTAACTGGACGTTTTTCGGCAGCACGGACTAGGCCACGCAATAATTTTTCACGCCGAAATTCTTCACGATTTCCGTTCTTTTTAATTACTAAAAGCGGTGATTTCTCGATTCTTTCAAAAGTTGTAAATCGGGTGCCGCAAAATTCACATTCTCTTCTTCTACGAATGGCACGACCTTCATCGCTAGGTCGACTATCGACAACTTTTGACGAGTCATGGTGACAATGTGGACATATCATAAGCGTTCCTCTTTTCTATGTTAGAGCTGCTTTAACAATTGGCTGATTTCGTTTTTCAAACTAGCAATGTCATGCGAATTATCAAGTACATAATCAGCTAATTGTTTTTTCTCCGTCATCGGCATTTGTGAATTAATTTTATCTAAAGCGGCTTGTTTATTCAAATCATTTCGTTTCATCAAGCGTTCAAGTTGGATTTCCGGTTCAACATAAACTGCAATCGTAGCATCAAAATATTCCTGATAAGAACCCTCAAATAGCAGTTGGATCTCAAAAATATTGATCGTTGAACTTGAGTCTTTTTTTGCATCGTCAATTATTTGAACGATGGTTGACCTTAGTAACGGCCCCATAATATTATTCAATATTTTCAGCTGACGTTTATCAGAAAAAACAATGCGGCCTAATTTTTTTCGGTCAAGCGAGCCATTAGGTAAAAGGATGTGCTTGCTAAATTGTTTAACAACTTGTTTTAATCCTGGAGTACCGGGCTCAACTACCTGTCGGGCAACCTTGTCAGCATCAAAAATTCGGCATCCCAGTTCTTTAAAGATCTTTAAAACTGTAGTTTTTCCGGCTGCAATGCCCCCAGTCAAACCATAGATCTTACTCATTTGATCACCTGACAAGTTGGACAGAAGTGAGTTCCTCGTCCACCGACCTTGATCTTTTCGATTTCGGTTCCACATCTCGGACATGGAGTACCCTCTTTGCCATAAACTTTAAGTCGGTCTTGCATATTACCTTTGTGTCCATTGGCATCCAGATATGAACGAACTGTGGAACCACCAGATTCGATGGCCAGTTTGATTTCATCATTAGAACAATCGATGACCTTTTTGATGTCATCATCTGTCAGATGATTGGCAGGTGTTTCAGGGTGTATCTTTGACTGCCAAAGAACTTCATCAACATAAATATTTCCTAGGCCACTCATAACGGACTGGTCTAATAAGACCGTTTTGATATCCTTTCGATGCTTGATAATTCGAGGTTTAATATTTTCAAAGGTAAACCTGCTTGATAGCGGCTCAGGGCCTAACTTTTTCAACGATTTATTTTCATCCAAAGTGGCCGTCGGCCATAGTTGCATGCGACCGAATTTTCGCACGTCATTATAAATCAGCATTTCACCATCATCCAATGTAAAAATTGCATGAGAGTGTTTATCGATAGCTGTTTTATCAGCTGAAACACGGTACTTACCCTCCATCCGCAAATGACTGATGATGGTATATCCATTATCCAAATGGATCAACAAAAATTTAGCCCGACGTCCAACGTCGGTAATTTTGGCACCAGTGACTGTCTCAACAAATTCTGAGACATCCCCTGTGATCAAATTCTGATAACGTATCTCAACATTTTCAATTCGTTTATTTTTAACCTGTGTCAACAGACCTCGGCGGACTGTTTCAACTTCTGGCATTTCTGGCACTATTTTCACCTACCACCTATTTAGCTTCATACCATGTCTTGCCATGTGCAGTTCCCACTTTTAGTGGCACATCTAACTTAACGGCAGAGTCCATGACACTTGGAACTAGTTTTTCTAAAATTGGAATCTCTGATTGTGGTGCTTCAAAAATCATTTCATCATGCACTTGTAGCAATAGATTCGCTTGCAAGTTTTCTTCACGGAGCTTCTTTTCCATATTGATCATGGCTACCTTGATGATATCGGCAGCACTACCTTGAATCGGTGTATTCATTGCAGTTCTTTGGGCAAAGTTTCTCAATGCAAAGTTCTTAGCATGAATATCAGGTAAATAGCGACGACGATGCATAATCGTTTCGACGTAGCCATTTTCACGTGCAAATTTAACAATATCGTCCATATATTTTTTAACGCCAGGATATTGTTCGAAGTAGTTTTCAATAAATGAAGCGGCTTCTTTTCTTGTAATACCAATATTTTGCGACAAGCCATAGTCACTAATTCCGTAAACAATTCCGAAGTTTGTAGCCTTGGCCTTTCGTCTCATGTCTGGTGTAACTTCGTCAGTGCTATTTAAGCCAAATATTCTCATCGCGGTGTGGGCATGAATGTCATAACCTTCTTTAAAGGCTTCTTGCATATTCTCATCACCAGAAATATGGGCCAAGACACGTAATTCAACCTGGGAATAATCGGCAGAAAACATTTCCCAATCATCATGTTGTGGTACAAAGGCTTTACGAATTTGACGGCCCTCGTCGATTCTGATTGGAATGTTCTGCAAATTAGGTTCGATCGATGACAAACGTCCCGTCTGAGTCAAAGTTTGTTGGTAGATCGTGTGGATCTTGTTATCTGGTTGGATGAATTTTTGTAATCCGACTGCGTATGTAGAATTGATCTTAGACAATTGACGGTAGTCCAAGATTTGTTGAACAACCGGAGATTTATCTTTTAATTTCTCTAAAACATCAACGGCTGTTGAATAGCCAGTTTTAGTCTTCTTAATGACTGGCAATTTCAAATCTTCAAAGAGAACGACACCTAATTGTTTAGGTGAATTAATATTGAATTCTTGTCCAGCTTCTTTGTAGATATTTTTTTCAATATCCACTAAACGCTGAGCAAAATCGTTTTGCATTTCCTTTAGTTTTGAAGCTTGAACGGTAACTCCTTGAATTTCCATATCTGACAAAACAATTGTCAGTGGCAATTCGATTTCGTCGTATAAACTATCTTGATCATTATCTTTAAGTTCTTGCATCATTCGATCGTGCAAAACATTGATGATCTGAGCTTGTTGACTCAAATAATTCAAGAATTTATGAGTATCTTCTGGGATTGCCTTTTTAACACCCTTGCCATAAAATTCATCTTCTGTTGGGAGTTGGTGGCCGTAGTTTTGAGCTACTAAGCCAATATCAGTTTTGTTATCATTTGTGTCCAACAAATAAGCCACCAATAACATGTCAAAGGTTACGCCCTTTAACTGACATCCATAACGGTTCAATAAAGCAATTGTTCTCTTATAATCGAAAACAAATTTTTCTTTACTGTCGTCTTCAAGCCATTTTTTGAATTCATCATTTTCAAGTATCGAAATATCATCGGTAGCATAATATTTATCGCCGCTAGCCACCGCCAATCCGATGATAGGCGAAGTATGATAATTCTCACCCAAATTCTCAACTACAACCGTTTGTGGACCATTGTCTTGAACAATTCTATCAACCGCATCCGCATTCAATTCAGCAAATTCAATCTCTGCTAATGTTTCAACATTAGACGTCGTATCAACATTCAGTTTCTCCAAAAATGAATTGAAATTGAGCTTTTGATAAAACTGGATCAACTGTTCTTGATTATCACCAGCGTATTCCAAGTCTGACAATTTCAATTCGACCGGAGCATCTTGGTTAATGGTTGCTAACTTTTTACTCAAAAAAGCTTGGTCTTTATCGTTGATCAAATGCTCTTTTAACTTGCTTTTTTTCATTTCATCAACGTGATCGTAAATACCTTCCATGCTGCCGTATTCAGTCAATAACTTAATGGCAGTCTTTTCGCCAACCTTTTCAACACCAGGATAATGGTCAGAATTATCCCCCATTAGTCCCTTCATATCGATAATCTGGTCAGGTGTAATGCCCAATTTTTCTTTGACGTGTTCAGGCGTGTAAGCTTCTGTTTCAGTCACACCTTTAACATTTACTCGTACTGTAACCTTAGGAGTTGTCAACTGGGTCAAGTCACGGTCACCAGTGACGATGGTAACGTCCATGCCATCTTCGTCACCTTTTTTGGCCATGGTCCCAATGATATCGTCAGCTTCATAATCCTTAAGCTCGTAAGTCTTGATGCCACGTAAATTCAACAATTCCTTGATCAAAGGTAATTGTTCAGTCAATTCTGGTGGTGTCTTAGCGCGGCCACCCTTGTACTCTGAATACATCTTAGTTCTGAACGTTGTTTTACCCGCATCAAATGCAACTAATGCGTGGGTAGGTTTTTCTTCTTTTAAAATTATCTCTAACATGTTATTGAAGGCGTACAAAGCATTAGTATGAATACCATCGCCATTGACAAATTTATCTAAAACATTGTGCATGGCAAAAAATGCTCTGAAAGAAACACTATTTCCATCAATTAAAAGTAATTTGTTATTTTGTGTCATATTTCCTCCAATTTTAACTGAAATTAACTAATACTATTTTAACAGTTCACTAACCTTTGTAACAGCATTTGACAAATACTGACGGAATTGATGGTAGCCTAAAGACAATTCATGTGAATTTTTTCGGCATTCATATCTGTTTCTTTACCAAAAATAGATTTTGCGGTAAATTGTTCCCAGAAACTCAATAGATTCGAGGTTTTATTATGGAACCAACTTTCCACAAAATGACTCCTGACGGGTACAAAGATATCGAACAAGAAATTGTTGATTTGAAACAAAAACGTCCCAGTTTGATCAAAAGATTGGCGGCAGCTGCTGCTTTAGGCGACCGTTCTGAAAACGCTGAATATAGCAGTTCAAAGCGTGATTTGGGACAGTTGAATGGGCGTTTGCATTATTTGGAAAAACAATTGAAATATGCCAACGTTGTAAAACCCGCTGATAACGACATACTGGATATTGGAAAATATGTCACGATTGAATTCATGGACGATCACGAGCAAGAAACTTACCAATTAGTGGGCGAACATGAGGCTAATTTGGATCAAAATAAGGTTTCCTTCACGTCCCCAATTGGCAAAGCGTTAAACAATCATAAGGAAAACGATATTGTAACCGTCACAGCTCCAAATGGATCTTATCAGGTAAAAATTATTAAACTAAATAAATAGCGCAAAAAAACTTCAATTCGCAAATGTGTGAATTGAAGTTTTTGTTTTATTGTTGATTAGGATTCAAGGTACTTAGTAGATGTTCGTATGCTGTTTCATATTTTTGAACATCCCCAGCACCCATGAAGATGATTACGGCATTGTGATAATCCAAAAGTGGGGACATATTTTCGAGTGTTAATACCTCTCCACCCTTATGGATTTTGTTTCCAAGGTCTTTACTTGAAATATCACCATGCTTCTCACGGATCGAACCAAAAATATTGGTTAGATAAACTTTATCAGCTAAGTCCAATGATTTAGCAAAATCATCCATGAGAGCTAATGTTCTTGTATATGTGTGAGGTTGGAAAACAGCAATTACCTCTTTGTCAGGATACTTTTGTCTAGCGGCATCAATCGTAGCTTTGATTTCTTGTGGATGATGAGCGTAGTCATCAATAATTGTCATATCAGCAACTTGTTTTTCGCTGAAACGTCTCTTAACGCCACTGAATGTTTGCAATTCACGATTGATCAAAGCATGATCCAAATGTTCCATATGACCAACGCCAATAACTGCAAGTGAATTCAAGACATTGTGTTCGCCAAATAGTGGAACTTGGAAGTTACCAATATCTTCACCCTTGATTGAGACATCAAAAGATGATCCCTTAACTGTACGTTTGATGTTTGTAGCTCTGATATCATCAGATTCATTTAAACCGTAGTAGTAAATAGGTGCGTCTGCTTTGATATTTCTGGCGTGCTTGTCTTCGCCCCAAATGAAGATACCCTTCTTAGTCTTTCGAGCTTCTGATTCGAAAGCATCGACAACATCATTGATTCCACCAAAGAAGTAATCTGGATGGTCAAAATCAATATTAGTGATAACTAAGTAATCTGGTGAATAATCTAAGAAGTGACGACGATATTCGTCAGCTTCAAACACGAAGAATTTTGCATCCTTTTCACCTTTACCAGTACCATCACCGATAAGATAAGAAGTCTTTGCAATACCGCTTAAGGTATGAGCTAAAAGACCTGTAGTACTCGTCTTACCATGAGATCCAGCAATCCCGATCGAAGTGTATTCAGACACGAGCTTACCGACCATTTGTGGATATGTAACGATTGGTAGATCCAAATCGCGAGCTTTTCTGATTTCAACTTGGTCATCATCAAAGGCGTTACCTTTAATAACAGTTAGGCCTTCATGTATATTTTTTTCATCAAACGGCATGATCTTGATGCCAGCTTGCTCTAGTCCACGTTGCGTGAAAGTATATTTATCAATATCTGAACCTTGGACTTCATATCCTAAGTCTTTCAAAATAAGTGCCAACGCACTCATTCCTGTACCTTTAATTCCAACAAAATGATAAACTGTCTTTTCCATAATTACTCCTACTCGAACATTTTTTCTGCGGCAACGAAATCAAAAGCATCGCCGGCTTTTCCCTCATCTAAAACTAGGATTCCACGCTTCTTAGGCGCGTTTGGTATTCCTAGTTCCTTTGCAGAACAAATCATTCCGTAACTATCTACCCCTCGTAATTCACCGGGCCAGATTTCCATACCAGTAGGCATAACTGCACCAGGTAAAGCAACAACAACTAATTGTCCTTGATCGATATTAGGTGCGCCACAAACGATTTGAACGGGCTTATCAAGTCCAACATCTGTCTGTGTAATGTGTAAATGGTCTGAATCTGGATGGGCAACCATCTCATCAACGTGACCGATGACAAACTTAGGAGCATTATCCTCTGCTAATGTATCCTTGAAACCTGCTTCAAGAATGTGAGAGTTAAGAATATCTACTTGTCCAGCATCCAGATGCAACTGACCATTTTCAGTCAAGTTAAGCTCTTCTGCTACTCCAAAAAAGTTAAAACCAATGGTTTCATTAGTTTCGCTGTTGTAGATCCTAACAACATCATCATTCTTAGTGGAAGCTTGTTTAACGTTGGTATCATCTGCCAACTCTACTATTAAGACGTCACCTAAAACGTCCGGATTATAAAAACTTAATAACAAGTTAGTGCCCTCACTCACATTATTTATTAATGACCGAATTTACAAATGACTCAACCTCATCTTTTGTTTTACGGTCTTTATTAACTAGTCTACCAATTTCTTCGCCATTTTCAATAATAACAAAGCTAGGAATACCCATGATATCCAAATCACGTGCAATTTCCATATTATTATCGCGATTAAAACTTATCCATTGGAAATCGGAATATTCTTGTTCAAGCTCTGGTAGTTTTGGTTCGATAAATTTGCAGTCTGGGCACCAGTCAGCATAGAAAAATAATATATACTTGCCCTCTTTAGTTACCGCTTTCAAGTCAGTAGTACCAAAATCTTCAAATTTTTTCATAATTTTCTTCACCTCGTAATTTGAATATACTTTTTTCAACCAAAACGGTCAATTAAACAGCTCTTATATAGCCTGATAATACATAATAGTGTTAATATGAAACTATAAAACATCAAGGAGTGATTTAGATATGAGTAAAAAAGGTATTGGTTCAGTTATTTTTGCTGGAACCGTTTTAGTTGCTGGTGCAGCTGCAACCGTTCTAGTTAAACATCATTTAGATAGCGAAAAAATCATCGACAAAGTAAAATCAGTTCTCGGAGAAGATAGTAAAGTCATCGGATCATGGGTTGAACCATTCTATCAACGCGTAGATGTTAATGGACAATCATCATGGGGAATTGTCGGTGGCGTAACAACTATGGATGATTTCGATGTTTCACAATATCACTTCATTGCTGATGCTGTTTCAGGCGAACTACTTAACATTAAAAAAGTACAATAATCTATTTTTCAAAATGGGCTTTCAGGTAATTGATCCTGAAGCCTTTTTTTGAGAACTTTTCTTCATATTCAGTTTGAATGTTGTTTTGATTCAAAGCTTCATCATTGTGGAGATCTAATGATAGTTCATCAAACTTCATTCCAAAATTATTCATACTGATCAATGAATATTCGAATAATCCCTGATTGTCCGTCTTGAATCTAACGTAACCGTCATCTTTTAAAACGGTCTTATATTGTTGTAAGAAGGCTTTATATGTAAGCCTTCTTTTTTCGTGTCTAGTTTTTGGCCATGGATCTGAAAAGTTCAAATAGATTCCATCAACTTCGCTTTCACCAAATAACTCAGTCAATTTTGAACCATTGTCTAAAAGCAATTGTAAATTGGGCAAACGATTTTCAACTTGTTTTTTAAGAAGTAAAGCAATCGCTCCCTCTTGAACTTCCATGGCGATGTAGTTATTTTGAGGATTCTGTTTGGCTAATTCTGTAATGAATCTACCTTTGCCAGAACCAACTTCTAAAAATAGTGGCTGTTCTTTTTCAAATTTTGATTGCCACTTACCTTGCATGCCTTCTGGTTGAATTGAGATCAAGTCTAAGTTTTCATTGATCATGTCTTTAGCCCAAGGCTTATTTCTTAATCGCATTAATACTCTCCGTTACTTAAATATTTTTTTAATTGATGAGGCATGTAGAAATAATTCAAGAAAATAATAACTACTAAACCTGCTGCTAGGATTATCACGCTGTTGGTACTGAAACCAAATTTATAGACAATTGCAAAAATGCTAACGAACCATTGGATCAGCAACATGATATTACTGATTTTAGTAAAGTCATGGATCTTGCTTTGTGAGCTGACTGGATAAAGTCTCTGCATTAAGTTTTGCATAACTTCTTTAAAGTAAGGTTTCAATTGGAAACCGACCAAATAAATGAACAGCATTTCGCAGATCAATGAGATATAGAAGTTATCGATCAATGCCAACAAAACTACTTGAACGATAGTTAAGCGAACAAATAATCCCATGTATTCATTGTTTCTGACCACTCCACGAGCAAACAAATATAAGTAAGTGTTCTTATGATCAAGCTTGATACCATTAAATAAGAAATCAAGCCATTTACGACGTTTGATCTTGCTGGTAACACCTGGTACGTCAGTAAATAAGTTATAAAATCTTTTGACTCTGAACATTCTTTGATTCTCATCTGAAATTGCTTTTTGCCATTGTAACTGACCTGATTCTGCCAGTTTCTTAGTTTGTGTAGTAACGACTAGCCAAGCGATGATGGAAACAATCGCAGCGATGGCTGGGAATGTGTAGATCGATACAAAAAGGAGAATCAAATAAATTACGTTAACAAATAAGCGTAAGTTGATTCCAAATATAGAATGATGGTTATACAATCCCAGCAATTCAACATCCAACATTAACATTTTAAATGCTGCAGCGGAGACCCCTAGTAACACAATATTTAGGACCGAAATTGAGGCAGCTTGAAATGCAAATGGCGATAGTAAAAATGTCACAATTGCAATCAGCACAATCGGAACAGCACGACTGTAATTTTCAGCTGATTTGAAGTACTGATAAAATTCCTTCTCCCTAACTAATAGGAAAGTACTATCAGGATCTTCCATTAATGTTGCCAAATGTCCAGCTTGGGCACCGATAAACAATAACAACACGACAACAATTTTCCCGAACCATAATTCACCGTGTATTGTTTTTAAGATGTTTGAATACCAAAATCCTAAAGCACCTAACAAGACAATGAATGCTAAGACAAAGGTATCGTTAAAAATTAAACGTAAATATTTAAATTGATCAAGTTGATGTCTTCTTAATCTTTCTTTCCACAGTTCTATCATCTATAAATCCTCGTGAGACATTTTAATGTAGATATCATCAAGATTTGCATCTTGCATATCAAACTTAGCCTTTAATTCATCTAATGTGCCATCAGCACGTACCTGTCCGTGATTAAGCAGAATGAATTTATCAGCATGGTCTTGAACAGTCGCTAAAATATGCGTTGACATCAATACTGAACATCCCTGCTGTTTCTTTTCTTCGACAATATTCAACAAATCATTGACTGCCAATGGATCCAAACCAGTAAATGGCTCATCAATGATAAAAAGTCTTGCATCAGTCATGAACGCACAAACGATCATAACTTTTTGTTTCATACCCTTTGAGAAGTTTTGTGGGAACCAATCTAACTTATTGTCTAAACGGAAAGTCTTCAACAAGCGATTAGCACTTTCCCAAGTCTTGTCGTGATCAAGTCCATACGCCATAATTGTTAATTCAATATGTTCTTTCAAAGTCAATTCTGGATAAAGGATCGGCATTTCTGGAACGTAAGCAATCTTTTTACGGTAATTTTCGACGTCTTGATTCAGACTCATCCCATCAATCAAGATTTGTCCGCCTCGGGGCGTTAAAAGACCAATGATATGTTTGATCGTCGTTGATTTTCCGGCACCGTTTAATCCAATTAAACCAACAACTTGACCATCTTGGACTGTAAACGATTCTTTTTTAAGGACAGCTACTTGACCATAGCCACCTGTTAAATCTTTAATTTCTAAAGTCATGGATAAACCACCTATACTGTTTTTAATAATAACTTATTTATGATAGCATTAAGGTAATTTTAATGCTGTTTTTGGAAGGAGAAATTTACATGGACGACTGTATTTTTTGTAAAATAATTCGAAATGAGATTCCCAACATCACCATTTATGAAGATGATGATATCAAGGCCTTTTTCGATATCTCGCAAGTTACACCCGGACATACATTAGTAGTTCCAAAGAAACATGTTCAAAATATTTTTGAATATGATGAGGAATTAGCTGAAAAAGTCTTCAGAAAGATTCCTATGCTTGCTCGTGCTATCAAAGCTTCGAACAAGGATATAATCGGTATGAACATTTGCCAAAACAATGGTGAGATCGCATATCAAAGCGTCATGCACTCACACGTCCATTTGGTACCTCGTTACTCGAAGAATGATGACTTCTCAATGACTTGGGGAGACAACACTGGTAAAGCAACTAACGAGCAACTCCAAGAACGTGCTGACAATATCAAGAAAAACTTGGAGGCTTAATATGAGTTTTATTCTAGGATTAGTTTTGGGAGGCATATCTGGAGTTGGAGCTGAGTATTACCAGTCAACCTATGCAACACCTAAACATTATCATAACAACATAATCAAGAATATAAAAGATTTAAAGGATGATTTAGTCCAACTCAAAGATCAATCAAAAGACGCTGCAAGTACAGTTTCAGACATTACTAACGATGTTAAAAATTATGCCGAAGATATTCAGCCAAACGTTTCAGAGTTACGTGATTCAGTCACAGAATTGAAGGGAAACCTAGAAAAACTTCAGAATCTGAACAAGTAAATTATGAATTTTTTGTGCTTTTTTTCTTAATAACTAATAAAAGCGCCCTGTTTTATGGTATTCTCTTCAATTGTAGACATATTAAATAAGGATGTGTAAAACGATGAACAAACGATTGACTAGATGGATCTTAGCAATTGCGGGTCTATTATTAGTAACAGTTGTTGCTGGTTGTTCCGGTAATAAAACCGTTGCTACATTAAAGGGTGGTCGAATCACTCAAAATGATTACTACAAGGAAATGAAGAATTCCTCTGCTGGTAAGCAACAACTACAAACAATGATCATCTCTAAAGCTCTTGAAAACCAATATGGTAAGAAAGTTTCAAGCAAGCAAGTTGATAAAGAATACAACAAATACAAGAGCCAATACGGTTCTTCATTTAGTTCAATTCTTCAACAAAATGGTATGACAACTGCTCAATTCAAGAAGAACATTCGTACTAACCTACTTACTAAAGTAGCTCTTGAAGACAACAAGAAAGTTACAAATGCCGACCTTAAGAAACAATGGAAGACTTACTCACCTAAGATCACAGTTTCTCAAATCTTAGTTGCTAAGAAAGCAACTGCTCAAGAAGTTATTGACAAACTTAACGATGGTGGAGACTTCACTAAGTTAGCAAAACAATATTCAACAGATTCAGCTACAAAGAACAAGGGTGGCAAGATGACACCATTTGATAGCGATAGCTCAAGTGTTGATACATCATTGAAATCAGCTGCCTTCAAACTTAAGAAAGCTGGCGACATTTCAACAGAACCAGTTAAGACTCAATATGGTTACAGTGTTATCAAGCTAGACAAGAAACCTGCTAAGGGTAAGATGAGCGACCATACAGCTGAACTTAAGAGCAAGATTTATGCTGGTTGGATGCAAGATTCAACAGTAATGCAATCTGTTATCTCTAAAGTCTTGAAGAAGGCTGACGTTTCAATCAAGGATGACGATTTGAAAGATGTTCTTGCAGGATATGTTTCAAACACAAGTTCTAAATCATCATCAAGTTCTTCTAAATAATTAAATCAATAACCCCTTTCGGGGTTATTTTTTTTCACAAAAATAAGGTATCAGCTGACTTAAGCCAGTTGATACCTTATTTTATTTTTCTGAGTGCTTGTAAAATGAACGGTTATCCATTCCAAAAATTCTTTCTGAGAATTTACCAGGATCTGTCTTATCTAACGCCTTTGTGATCATATTGATCGAAGCATCTAGCACATCGATATCATGCAAGATCTCGGCTTCTAATAGCTTAGGACGTTCTGGTGAACCATATTCTAACAATCCATGATGCGAAAGTACCATATGACGTAGTAGAATCAAATCTTCTGAATCCATGGTCATGTTCAGTTCTTTAGCAGCAAGCACGATTTCTTCATCAACAATCGTGATATGTCCGATCATGTTGCCTTCAAAGGTGTATTCAATCCCTAAGGTCCCCTTTAATTCAATGACCTTACCAAGATCATGAATACATGCACCAGCAATCAATAAAGCTCGATTTACTTGAGGATATTGATCAGAAATTTTTTCAGCCAAACGAACCATGCTCAGAGTGTGAAATGCTAAACCACCTTGAAAATCATGATGATTCGTCTTTGCAGCCGGACTAGTAAAGAATTGATCATGAAATTTCTTGAATAAATATCGCACGATCCTACTCCATGTTCCGTTGGTTATTTGTAAAAAGACGTCTTCAAATTCGTTTTCCATGTCTGAGATCTTTTCAGGTGCTGTTTGAACGAATTGTGACATATCAACGGTAGCGGGATCAATTACGCCTAAACGACTGATAGTCACCTGAGGCTTACCTTGATAGAGATCTCTTTTACCATCAAGCTGAACCACTGCGCCAACCTTAAAGTCTTTGGCATTTTGTTCACTGGCATCCCAGTACTTACCTGGGATTTGACCAGATTTATCTTCAAAAACTAATGATAAGAAGTTTTTGCCATTCTTAGCGAGACGATAATCAGAAAGCTTGATAACTGCTTCCAAACTCATCTGTTCCCCATTTTTATAGTCAGTAATTCTTTTAGCCATTATTTTTATCCCCCTCAAAACTTAGCACATGTTCTTGTGACAACTTCGGATCTAAGTTAGCTGTCACAAAAATCACTTGATTATCTTTGGAAACATCCCTGATCAATTTATAAACCGTATCTGACCTCTCCTGATCAAAATCAACAAAGGCATCATCGATCAATATTGGCAAATCAACCACATCCGAAATTTCAATGACAAATGCAAGTCTCAATGCAATATATAGCTGGACCGTAGTTGCTTTTGATAATTCATGGACATCAAAGATAGTCTTATCCTTGCGCATTAACGACAAGGTATTGGTATTATTCATATTAATATCAATATAATTGCCATTAGTCAATGTTGTGAAGAATCCGACTGCTCGCTTGATCATCTTTGGATAACGATTTTGGCTAGCCAAGTTCAACATTGATTTGATCCAATTGCTAGCTAATTTATCAGCTAACCATTCATCGTATTGATTGACTAATTCTGCCTTGACCTGAGTCAACTCATCGATCACACGTTGATATGCTTGATCATTAAAAACTTGTTTTAACGAACTTTCCAAGTATCCTTTTTTCGTCAGTAATTCATTTTGTTGAGCCGTAACGGATTCCACTGATTGATCGATTTCATGTGACTTATCTGTTAACTGGTTGGCATCAGGTATTTTTTCAAAAGTCTCCAAATCATTTCCAAGATATTCCTTGATCGAATCAAACTGTTGAATTTGTTGTTGCTGACTTCGTTGCAATTCATATTTTTGCTCAAATTCACTCGCAGAGCTAACTGAATAATTCCCCAATAACGTCTGCATTCTATGTTGAAGGTCGGTCAGATTCAATTCGTTTGATTGTAAATGCTGAGCTCGATTTACTTGATCCTGATCTAACATTTCCTGTTTTGTTTTGACTTCATTCAAATGTTGAAAATACTGATCAATTACTGGGATAAAATCAGGTTGACTTAAATTCTGATCTAAAATCCCAATTTGATATAACAAATTCTTCCATTTGTTCAATTCTTTGTCGCTTTCAGAGAGCTTCTTATCTAATTCAAATTGTTCCAGTTTTTGCTGATTCAATTGCATGATCAGTGGTTGTAATTGTTGGACCTCTTCAATGGATTTTCCAGCAAAATGATGCTTTTCCAAAATCTCATTCGTTACTCTGGCAATTTTCTGATTGTTATCGTTGACCAATTTATATTGATAGATGCCGTATCCAATTGCTAATAAAAAAATAATTCCAAAAATAATCTTGAACGTCATTGGCAAAAATAAGATTAATATCAACGAGATCAATCCAACTGATACTATCGGAAGATTCACGGTTGATTTAGATTGTTTGCCGATCAATTTTAATTCTTCGTCAGATAAAAGCGTCATTTGATCAGTTAAATTCGAATGTTGTTCCATCAATTGATCTGTCTCAAAATCAGATTTGCGCAACCGTTGTTGCAATTGACGATTGTCAAAAACATTATTTTGTAGGTCAATTCGTCGATTGTTCAAATAATCGATATCTGCTTGATTAGAGTAATAGTTATCTAACGTTTGCTTTTCAGCTTGACTGATCTGATTTTCTGACTGCTGCTTCTGTGATATCTGCAACGTTTTGATCTGTTGATCCAATTTCAAGAAATCGTCCCAATCGGTGTCAGAAATCGACTGATCTGACTGAACAAAATCTCGATTTAGTCCTTGGTATTGCCGATATTTAGGAAGCTTATCGACTAACTCGTGTATTCTAGTCTGTTTGGTTCGAAGATCAGATAATTCTTTATTTGAATCTTCTAGACTATTTTTTAAGACCGATAATTTTTGAGTGATCTCTCGATATTGCGTTTGTTGATCTTCAAAATTATTCTTCTCGAGCTGTAATTGTTGATATCGTTTGATCGATTTTGCCAAAGGTTGTTTCGACCCGCGTGGTTTATAAACTTCTTCGCTGTCTGAATTTAACTCTTCAGCAGTTTGTAGCCACCGTCGACTTCCCGCGGCTCCTAATGAAAGTATTTGTGTCTCGAGAGTTTGGGAATCTAGATCGTAAATGGAGCGTATATTTTGTTCATCGATCACGTGCGTTGATTCGAAATCATCCTTGCTAAACCCAGCAGTGATTTTATCCAACAGTGCATTCGGAACTAATTGAGAGTCTCTAAACAGGGACAACTCTCCTTCAGCTTTACCACCAACTCTTTTGACTAACCACTCGATTCCTTGATCATCTTGAAAGGTCAACTCACCGCCATAGGCATTGCCATTTTTGGGCTTATACTGCTGATATTTATTGGCTCCACGAGCAGTCGCGAAACCAAATAAAATACTTTTGATGAAATTCAAAAATGTCGTTTTCCCAGCTTCATTATGACCAAACACAATTTGATAATCTGGGTCGATTGAAAATTCTTGATTGACCCATTTACCAAAGCCATAAATTTTAACTTTAATTAATTTCACGATTCTTCTCCAATATGTTTCTGATTAATAATATTTTGAGTGGCAGCTTTGATAGATTGTATAAATTCCGGATCATTCAAATGCTCTCTGATCAAATCAATGTTGTATAATTTTTGATCCATCTCTTTAATGTCATTTAAATCAAAAACTTGTTCAGCACTTTCGTCCCAATATTTTTGATCAATGTTTTGCAAGCGTTGTTCTTGTTTAAATTCAAGCGTTAACTGATACATGACACCATTCAAAGTTTGATGACTAAAATATGTCAACAGTTCATCACGTTGAATTGCTCGAATGATTTCTGGATCTAAACGTTGAGCATTATTGATCGTAAACGAGATCAACTCAGGAGTTTCTGTATCAAGAAATTTCGTGGCTTTATTGATCAAAGAATCCAAATTGTCATCAGAAACAGCATCGATTGTTTGTTTTGTCCAAACATAGCTAGAACTGGCAATAAAATCTAGCGTTGTTCGCTGATTCAAAACAGTTACCAAATAAAATCCTTTTTCACCTGTCTCATTGGGATTTCGTCCCTGGGTATCCCCTGAATAAATTACGTCGGGATTCTCATTTATGACTTCACGTTTATGAATATGGCCTAAAGCCCAATAGTCATAACCTTTTGAAATCAATTCATTTACCATAAATGGTGCATACTCGCCGCTTCCGACACTTCCATGTAAAATCCCTATCTGATAGTCAAAAGCTTCTCTCATCGGATAATTTTGAGCCATATCGTCAGAGATATGCTGTTGGTGATAACTAAATCCTGTAATTCCTACTTTCAAACCATCACGGCTAGTTAACGTCTCTGTTGAAACGGTCTCGGGAAAAATATGAACATTAGCGGGAAATTCAATTACCGAAAAGTTATTTCGGTAATAATCATGATTTCCATAAATTAAATAAACTTGAATGTTATTCTCTTTCAAGCGCGTAAATTGATTTTTTAAAAATGCTTGTGCGTTTAACGATCTCTGCGTGTTGTCATACGTATCCCCCGCCAGAATAACAAAATCAACTCTTTCTCGGATCGCAGTGTCGAAGACTTTGGTGGCCGCCGTATAAGTCGATTTCTGCAAATTATTTTGAAGTTGTTTTGAAAAACTTTTGACGTTAACAAACGGAGTGTCGAGATGTAGGTCAGCTGCATGAATGAATTTCATTTACTTCCTCCTAGAAAAAAAGACTAGGCAAGAATTTGCCCAGTCTTTAGAGTTTCAACAATTAGCCTTGATAAATTTCTGCAATTGGCTTTGAAATAATTTTGTTCGATTCTTGCATCATTGAATCAACTTTCTTTTCTTTATCCATTAAGTTGCTGATTTCTGAAAAGTTTTGAAGTTGATCTGTTAACTTGTGCATTTCTTCAATGTCAGCATCAGTAATTTCTTGACCTTGCATTTGCTTTTGTTGCAAAGCAAATTGTTCGTTTTGAACCTTATCAAAAAGCTTGTATGCTAAATCGTTAGCTTTAACAGCTTCAAAAGCAAGCTTTAATTCAGCTACTTCTGATGATGCTCGTAAGTCTTGTTCCAATTTGTTGGCACTGTCATAAATGTTCATATAGTCCTCCTATTGACCAAAAAAGTTCTTGATTTCATTATACCATTGGCTAGCTTTATCTTTCACGCCGTTTACGTCATCTTCAAAAGATTTAATAAAATCATTGTTGTTTCCGTTGCTATCTTGGCTATCCTCGTTAGCAATTTCCGCGGCATCCTTAGTGTTGAAAGAAGTTCCGTTAGTATTAGGCAAAATGTTTTCCATTTCATTTTTATAAAGTGGAGCAATTGCGTTTTCACTCGTACCTGGAATAAAGTGGGTCTCGCTTCTAGTATCAAACCCGATCCAGTTTGCGACCACGATGTCTGGCGTATAGCCAATCATCCACTGATCATTGGTCCCGTCTTGACCCCATGAACGCGGCACTTCAGTACTACCAGTCTTACCGGCAATCTTATAACCATCTGGTTTTGCTGCAGAACCAGTTCCTTCATTGTAAACACCTAACATCATACTAGTCATTTCTTTAGCAGTATCCTTGTTAATGATCTGCTTAGTTGCATTGCTGGTATTATCAACGATCACAGTTCCAGTTGCATCAACGATCTTAGTAATAAAATGCGTATCAGCTAACTTTCCTTCGTTGGCAAATGCTGTGTATGCTCGTGCCATTTGCAATGGCGAAACACCGGTTGATAATCCACCTAGTGCCAAAGCTAAGTTTTGGTCGTTCTTATTGACCTTGATACCAAAGTTTTCAACGGATGCAACGCCTTTTTTGACCCCGATCTTATCCAACAATGCAACAGCCGGCACGTTTTCACTTTGGGCCAATGCTTTGTACATCGGGATCTCATCTTGATATTGACCATCCGCATTGGTTGGACTGTATTTATTTTTACCAAAACTAGTAATTTGATCCGGTAATTCAGAATCATAGCTGTATCCATTTTGAATAGCTGGAGTATATACGGCTAATGGCTTGATTGTCGATCCTGGTTGTCGTTGCATTTGCGTGGCACGATTATAACCTCTAAAGGTATGCTCGCCACGACCGCCGACTACTGCCAAAATGCCACCAGTTTTAGGATCAACAGCGATTGATGCCCCTTGTACTTCCTTGCCATCAGTCGCGTTAGCTGGGAACAAATAACTGTTATCAAACGATTTCTCCATTGCACTTTGCATATTTTGATCCAACGTCGTGTAAATCTTATATCCCTTATTTAAAACGTCATCTTCTTTAAGACCATACTTATTAACGGCCTCATCGATCACAGCGTCAAAGAAATAAGGATACTTATATGAACTTGACTCTTGATAGTTATCAGTTAAGTCGATAGGTGTGCTCTGATAGTATTTAGCCTGTTGAGAACTTAGCTTATTATTGTCAGCCATCAAACTCAAGACCAAATTACGTCTAGCTTTAGAGTTAGACATACTATCAATTGGGTTGTATGCGTTGGGACTCTTCAAAATAGCAGCCAAAACTGCACCTTCTCCGGGGTCTAATTCAGATGCATTTTTTCCGAAATATTTTTCGGATGCGTCTTGAACTCCCCAAATACCATTCCCAAAATAAGCATTGTTCAAATACATTGCTAAAATCGATTTTTTAGAGTAAACCTTGTTTATTTCAATTGAGAGAAATAGTTCTTCTCCCTTTCTCGACAGTGTCTGTTTCTGTGTCAGCAAGGCATTCTTTGCCAACTGTTGCGTTAAGGTACTACCACCACTGATACCTCGGTGTAACAAGTATCCAACAGCGGCTCTGGCATATCCTTTGACACTAAATCCTGGGTTAGTCCAAAAAGTTCGATCTTCGGTAGAGATCACCGCATTTTGAATGTTTGGTGAAATCTTGTCTAATCCAACATATGTACCCTTTCGTGAGTACAATGCACCAGCATTGTCCCCATCTTTGTCTAAAACGGTCGTTTTAGTTTGCAGCGAGGCTTTTAAATCCTCGATATTTGAAGTCTTTGCTTTATAAGTCCAAAATCCACTTAATACTAAGATCAATGTTAAAAATAAAAGTATTATCCATCTAGTGATTTGAAATCTACGCCAATATCTTTTAATGTATGACCAAGCAACTTTTAGTTTTGGCTTCAGCCAATTCCAAAATCCTCGATTGTTATTCATAGTTGTCCTACCTCTGTAAAAACAAATTTTACCATATAATCGAGATGTTTTATTATTTCAATCCAATCTTTAAGGAGTCCGTAAAAACGTGTATCAAAGAACAATAATTTTTCACTCGAAAAATAATTATGAACCAACGATCCGTGAATTGCTCAAAAAATGGCTCATCCCCAAAAAATGGCAACATTTCTTACGGATTGAACGAAACATTTTGATAAACGGAAAATATCATTCTTTTAACGAGCTAGTGCATGATCAAGATAGTGTGACGTTAAAATTCGATTTTCCTCCGCGGACGGAATCTCAAAACTATCTACCTGGCAAAAGAAAAATAAATATCTCATATGAAGATGCAGACGTCTTGATTGTCAATAAACCAGCTGGAGTCAAAACTCATCCGAACTTATCAACTGAAAATGATTCGTTATTCAACGATGTGCAAACTTATTTGGCACCAGGACATCCCTATATGGTCCATCGGATCGACATGCTGACATCAGGATTAGTTTTGATCTCGAAAACTCCCTATCTCGTTCCGATTTTTAACCGACAGTTAACGACCAAAATATTGCATCGGGAATATTTGGCAATCGTAAAATTGAATAATCCAATCCCAAATTCTGGAACGATCGATAAACCTATCGGGTCAGATCCAACTGATATTCGAAAACAGACCATCAGCGATAGTGGCTTGTCATCACAAACTGATTTCTCAGTAATTTCTAAAAATGATTCATATGCACTTATCCAATTGACTCTGCATTCTGGCAGAACACATCAGATCAGGATTCATCTGGCCAGCATGGGATGGCCGATTGTAAATGACGTCTTGTACAACCGGGATTCACCTGATGGAGAAATGATGCTCTGTGCGTTTAGACTGAGTTATCAAATTCCATTTTCCGATGAATATCGAACGACCGAGATAAAACCTGATGACCAGATGATGGATTTTTTGACCAACCATCATCTAAAAAATGAATTTTAAAATTTACTCATAAACATAACGGCAGATGATCAATTCTGCCGTTTTTTTTATAAAAGATTGTGATTAATATATCTATATCCATCAAATCAATCCTTATTAATAATATTAACCATCCATATCAAATAACTGGTCAAGTTGTTAAAAGAACAGATTTTGTAATTTGAATTTCTGTTGACGTTAACTGATAAATCAACATTTTCACTATGTGAATATTGGAGGAATATATTTTAGTATAAATATCATTTCCACGTCCAATTGTTAATTGGTATATATAATTATTATCGTTTCATAGTGCAAAACCATTTGTTATACTTGTAACAATTCAAGTGCCACGACTTGTAGAACCCTACCACAATTCAAAGATGGAGTTCTAAAATGAAAGCAAAAACAATGTTTATGTCAGCTATCGTGCTCGGAGGATTTGTTGTTCCTTCCATAATGCCGACGGCTGTACAAGCACAACCAATTGATAAACCAGCAGATTCAAAAATCATCTCAAAAAATTCTTCAAAAGATGAATCTAATCCTAACTCTGGAACTATCCACAAGCTGACGGAACCAATCGACCTACAATCTCTTAAAGTTGGAGATCAAGTCGAAATGCCAGCTGACGCAGAATTTTTTGACAAAGATAAAAATGCCAAAATAATCGACTTGGGATTTTGTAAATCTGAAGGTTTAACTGCATCACAAATTTCAGATTTAAAGAATGGCAAAAGAATTAGAATCGATGGCGAGAAAATCACCAAAACTTCCCCATCTGGTCGAGACATTATATTTATTCACGATAATTCAGATTATTTAAGATACAACAATCAAACTAAAGCCCTTGAGCTTGAAGGTGATTCTGGTATTCTTCGTTATAGGATTGACGGCTATACCTTGCTAGTACATTTTGTTAAAGAAGATACAAAAGAAGAATTTGCGACTGAAAAAATTTTTGTCAGACCAAATGATGCCGATAGTGGTGAGTTCAACATCCCCTCAGTTGATAAGACAAATAAATACCCTATTGGATATTTTGATACTGAGGACTACCTAATACTTGATCCTGAGGATAGCTTGAATGGCGATGATTTAACTTACTTTGATACTAAAGAAAAAACTGATTACTTTGATCCGTCTGATTTTTCTGATAAGAATTCTGAGAGAACTTATTATCTGAAAAAAGCTGAAAAGTTCAACGGTCACGTAAATATTTATTTAGATGGAAAATTATATGATTCCAAGAACGATAAGTATTCGACATTCGAAAAATATCGATCAAACGAGCAAAACAAGATTCCTGATGCAGATTTAGCATCGGTAGATAAATCTAAAACTCAATTGACGATTGACTGGTCATATAACCCTGAATCAAGGATTTTTGCCGGTGGAGAATTAATTTATAATAAGTTTCAAGCATTGATCGATAACAACGAACACGTTGCTCAAAATGGCGGAATCGATGATTCATCGTATCTCAATATTATCAACACTGAATATGGTGGCCACACTTACTTGCATCCAGAATTTGCCGGCAGAAAAATCACGCTGGATATTTACTACAAATCCAAAAATGCCGTTACTAGTGACGTTATCATAAAATCCAATCTGGGTGATCAAATAGTCCGTGATGTCTACGGTAAAAAGGGTGACACTATTACGATCGATGTCCCTCAAGTCTATGGTTACATTTCTGATAAAAAAACAGTTAAAGCTAAGGTTACTGACGATGGACAGATCATCACTGACGAATTTGTTACTTATACTAAAGTAAATGAAGATAGCCAAAAAGTATCTGCTGACGTTGAAATTGAAAGCAACCTAGGAAAAGTAACTGTGAAAGACGTTGAGGGTCACATTGGCGATACAGTCGTCGTTGCCGTCCCAGAATTGCCAGGATACAAGGCAAACAAGGCAACTGTAAAGGCTAAGGTTAATAAAGATGGATCCATCACCACTGATGAAAAAGTTGAATATACTAAAATTTCAACTACCGATCCAGCACCTTCTCCTGCACCAAATCCAAGCCCATCGCCTAACCCAGATCCAGAACCAAATCCTGATCCTAGCCCACTTCCTGCCCCACAATTCCCTGTTCCAGAAGATTTTGACGGCTTTCTAGGAACCCATAAGAAAAACGTACCACTTTACTCAATTAACGATGGCGTGGCTACGTTAGGCAATAGATCTCTAGCTGCGCATTCTGATTGGGCATCTGATCAAAAGATCAACATCGATGGTCAAACATACTATCGAGTATCAACCAACGAATGGTGCAAGATTTCTGATGTTTATCGATACGAAAGCACCAATGGTGTCATTACCACTCAAGATTCTGGTGATTTCACCTCACTAGTGGATAGCAATAATAGTGCTATCAAACACCGTAGCTTGGGAAAAAGTACTAGTTGGAAATATGACCGAATTGCCTATTTAGGTGATAAGGAAAAACCGCATTACCGTGTTTCAACTAATGAATTTATCCTGACTTCGCATATTCAAAATTATCGATAAAAAATCCCTTTGAACTAACTATCCAGACGCCGATTTGGCGCGGATACAGTTCAAAGGGACTTTTTTTGATAAATATTAATTAAAATCGTTAACTTACGAGCTTCATGATCACAGTAATGATGGCTCCAAGTGCGACTAGTACCACGTAATACGCTGCTAGTCTAATTGTTGCCTCCAAGACTGTATCAAAGTGTTCCTGCGTTGGTTCTTTTAAAAATGGTCTAAATTTATCCCAAATTCCCGGATAAAACAAAATCAGAATCAAGGCTGTATATGGAACAACTTGCATGATTGCTAAAATTGGAACTAGTAGAAATGAAAGTGCCCAACTGGCTCTAAACAAGTTGATCGAATTGTGAAAACCGATACGTTCTACCAAGCTATCAGCTTTTGATGAGTCTTTTTCAAGTTGCGTCACGTTCCCAGCAATAATTGCTGAGAACACAGCAAATGTATTTGGTAAACAAATAACAATGATATCGATGATCGTACTTGAATCGATCTTACCGGAACTAGCCAATCCCAAATAAATAAAGGCAACTGGAATGATGACCGTTGTGGCAATTGCCATCACAAATTCACCGATCACAGTTTGGTTCAAGGGTTTCGGACCAGAAGTATACAAAATACCCATCACGATACCAAGAATGGCAATCACCAGGATGAACCAACCAGTCGTATATACCAAATATGCTGTGATCACTATGGGAATAAATGCCAAAACATAAACCATTCTTTTGGCGTGAGAAAGTGCTTCTCGATTAACTCCCAATTCGTGGATCTTCTTTAAAAATACACTCGACTTTGCCGATTTATACTCGTTGTAATTATTATGAAAATTAATGATCATGTGAAAAATGATCACTGCCAATAGTCCTAAAAGTCCGTTGACAAAATCAAAGGTCATAAACTTCATAAATGAATAGCTTATGACCAAGATCATTAAACATAAATCTAGTAATGCTGATTTCACATCAGAAAGTTCTCTAAAAAGTTTCCAATCCAAATTTTTACACCTACTACATTTCCTCTGGTGCCTTCACACCTAATAAGGCTAGAGACATTTGCAAGATGATCGACACTGATTTAACCAGTGCCAAACGTGCATTTAATCCCGAGTCGTCTGTCAGAATCTTACTATGAGCATAATATTGATTGAAACTCTTGGCAAGCTTCAATGAATATTTAGCAACAACTGAAGGTTCATATTTGGCACCTGCACGACTAATAATTTCTGGGAATTCTTGAATCATTTTGATAGTATCCCAGGCTTCAGGGTCTGAAAGAGTTAGATCAGATGCAGTTTGATAGTCAGTGTTACCAGCTTTTCTCAAGATACTTAATGCACGAGCATTTGTATATTGAACATAAGGTCCAGTTTCACCTTCAAAACGAACGACTTCTTCAAGATTGAAGTCAAAGCTGTCACGTCTTTCATTCTTCAAATCGTGGAAGACAACGGCTCCGACACCAACTGATTCAGCAACTTCATCTTTATTCTTGAGATTAGGATTTTTTTCTTCAATTTGTTTCTTAGCTAGATCGACAGCATCGTTCAATACGTTTTCAAGTAGGATAACATTGCCCTTACGTGTTGAAAGCTTTTTACCGCCAGTTGTGATCAAACCAAATTCGATATGATGAATATCATCAGCCCAATCGTAACCCATCATCTTCAAGACGGCCTTTAATTTCTTGAAATGTTCAGCTTGCTCGCTACCAACAACATAAAGAGATTTAACAAAGTGATAAGTATCTTTACGATAAATAGCTGCAGCAAGATCACGAGTGATGTACAAAGTAGCACCATCAGTTTTTCTGATCAAGGCTGGTGAAAGATCAAGTTTTGATAAATCAACGATTTCTGCACCGCGACTTTCTTGCAACAAGCCTTTATCTTGAATGGTTTTGATTACAGCATCCATTTTGTCATTGTAAAAAGCTTCACCGTTGTATGAATCAAAGGTTACGCCTAAACGATCATAGATCTTTTGGAATTCGGCCAATGATAATTTTCTAAACCAAGTCCAAAGTGCTAGGGCTTCTTCATCGCCATCTTCCATCTTCTTGAACCAAGCACGTGCTTCGTCATCAAGTTCAGGTTTATCTTCAGCTTCTTTGTGGAAACGAACGTAATATTTAAGCAAGTTGTTGATAGGATCTTCTTCGACTTGTTCCTTTGAACCCCACATCTTGTAACCAACGATCAACTTACCAAATTGTGTTCCCCAGTCACCCAAGTGATTAATCTTGATTGGTTGATATCCTAATTTAGTAATGATCTTAGCAATTGAATTACCAATAACTGTTGAACGCAAGTGACCCATTGACATAGGTTTAGCAATATTAGGTGAAGACATATCGATCGGAACATTTCCGTTATTGCCTTCATTTTGATTACCATAATCATCTTGTTCTTTTAAGACAGTGTGTAAAATATCATTTGAAAAACTGCTCTTGTCTAAGAAGAAGTTGATATAAGCTCCAGTATTAACAACTTTTTCAAAGCCATCTTGACTGATTTCTGAAACTAGTTCTTGAGCAATCATGTTAGGTGCTTTATGCAATGATTTTGCCAAGATAAAAGTTGGAAAGGCGTAATCGCCTAAGTCTGATGATTTAGGTTTTTCAATTAAATTTTGAATTTGATCAGCAGTAATTTCTGCTGGAACTACTTTAGATAGTGCATTTACGACTAATATTTTCGAATCCATATTTTCCTCCATAATAAAAAAGTCCCCTTCAATACAGTATATTGAAAGAGACGAGATTTTCCCGCGGTACCACTCTAATTGATTAATATCCACTCATTACTAATATTTAGTTATAAAAGAGGTGCGACTTAATCTAATAATTGACCAGCTCACACCAAATCTGATCTCGCTAAAAATTTTTCGATTAATTAATCCTTCTTTTGTGCATAAAAATATTAGCACATCGGGGCTTATCTCTCAACCTTTTTTAATTTATGCTTTTGGAATAAATAGATTTCCGAGTGTTGCTGCCATGATTGCTTTGATTGAATGTTGTCTATTTTCTGCTTCTTCAAATTGACGAGCATATTTACTTCTAAATACTTCGTCAGTAACTTCCATTTCAGTCAAACCATATTTTTCTTGAATATTTTCAGCATATTCAGTAGTTACGTCATGGAATGCAGGTAAACAATGCATGAAGATCAGTTCATCATCAGGCATTTGGGCTTTTTTGAGTAATTCCATGTTGACTTGATAAGGTTTCAACAGCTTAATACGTTCGTCCCATTGGTCTTCTTCACCCATTGAGACCCAAACGTCTGTGTAAACTACGTTAGAACCTTTGACGCCCTTATCAATATCATCTGTGATCAAAAGTTGACTACCTGACTTATCGGCGTAACTTTGGGCAAGATCAACAATATCTTGTGCAGGATGTAATTGTTTTGGAGCAACGATATGAATATTTACGCCCAGCATTGCACCAGCAACTAAGAAACTGTTAGCCATATTGTTACGGCCATCACCAACGAACGTCAAAGTGATTCCCTTCAATTTTCCAAATGTTTCTTTAACTGTCATAAAATCAGCAATCATTTGAGTTGGATGCCATTCATCAGTCAAACCGTTCCAAACGGGAACTCCAGAATATTTTGCAAGATCCTCAACTGTTTGTTGTTTGAATCCACGGAACTCGATGCCGTCAAACATACTACCTAAAACTTTGGCGGTATCTTCAACACTTTCCTTCTTATTCAATTGAATATCGTTTGATCCTAAAAATTCTGGGTGTGCCCCTAAATCAATTGCAGCAGTGGTAAATGCTGAACGAGTTCTAGTAGAAGTTTTTTCAAAAAGCAAAGCAATGTTCTTGCCCTCTAAATAGTGATGTGGAATGTTTTGCTTCTTTAATGCCTTCAGATGTAGACCAAAGTCGATCAAATATTCAAATTCTGCAGGAGTAAAATCTTTTTCCTTTAAAAAGCTACGTCCTTGAAACACCGAATTTTCTTTCCCTTGATAAGCCAAGTGTATTCCTCCTCTTAATCTTTTTAATATTATTCTAATTATAGTTTAATTTTGTGATATTTCCAGCCAGATTTTTCAAAGTGGTCACAAAAAATGCTTAGGACCTGATCCTAAGCATAGTTGAAACTATTTCTTTTCTGTGATTTTGTCGTAGATATTAAATGCTGTTCCTAAAACATCTCCGCCAAATGAACCAATCAATGAGCCCAATTTTGTTTGTAATTTGAACATTAATGTCACTCCTTCGACCTAAAATAACTTAACAAATTAATTGTAAACGTAATCGTTTATGAAAGCAATTACATTGTTTTAATAGTGCGATATTTTACATTTATATTTTAGGATTATTTTTTTGATAGATAATAGTAGCATTGTCAGATAATTAGTGTATAATTCGGTGTTATGTTAAGTAGCAATTGGAGGGATTATTATGAGTTTTAGAAAGAATAATATCAAATTAGAAAATCAGCTTTCACTCATTTGCAGCAATGCAGGCAAGTTATCAGATAAGGCGGAAATCACCTTTGATGATCTGTTCCCAGAAACTTTTATGAAAATTCATACACAATGCAACAGCATTGAAGAATTCATGGCACCATTAGGTGTTGAGACTAATGAAGATTTTGAAAATGTTCCCGACGACAAATTAGAGGAACATATTCAAAATAATACTAACTTTTCCAACTGGAAAGATATGAAACACAGCGCATGGTCTGATTTTTTGTCAGAACAATTAGGATTCTAAAAAAGGATGTCGAAAAAACTCGGCATCCTTTTATTTTGATTATTTTAGTTCATTTGATTTCTGAATAGTTGCATCAATACCTTTGATGACGGTCGAAATAAATTTGTTATCTTCCAAGTTGACCAATCCTGCAACAGTTGTCCCACCTGGTGAACTAACGTTGTTGATCAATGTCCATGGTTCTTCCTTAGTATCTCGGATCATTTTGGCACTGCCGAGCACTGCTTGACTCGCAATATCAGTGGCGATGTCCTTAGCCATTCCGTTTTCAACGGCAGCTCGTGCGATGCTATCGATAAACAAATATGCATAAGCTGGTGAACTGCCGGAGATTGCTGTAAAGACATCAAATTGTGATTCAGGAAGTTCATAGACTGTTCCCACGCTACTAAACAGTTTTTTGACCTCAGCAACAGTTTTTTCATCAACGTATTCATTTGAAGTCAAAGCAATCCCTGCTTCATTAACGACAACGTTGATATTTGGCATTAGTCTGATAATCGGAATACCAGCGTTTAATTGTTCAGCAATCGAATGCAATTCTAATCCTGCAGCAATCGAGACCACCGTCTTACTTGCATCAATATTACCCTTCTGTTCTGCTAAAATATTTAATGCAACTTTTGGACCAACAGCCACTAAAATGATGTCGCTGGATTTAACTAGTTCATCGTTTGAATTAGCAACGTTAATACCAAGATCTTCTTCTAACTTCTCAAGTTTATCTGGGTTTGGATCATACATCGCTACGTCTGCATTATCCATTGCACCACTATTGATCACGCCGGTAACAATTGCGGTCGCCATTTTACCTGCACCAATAAAACCTAATTTCATAAATCATGCCTCCCTATTCCAATTGATTATTATATTTTCATTATAAATGTATTTGTTATTGAATGGATAGGCAAAATAAAAAGATACTTGTCGTATTACCAAGTATCTTTAATTCATGAAAAATTATTTTAATCTGCTTCGACATCAACAGAACTAGATGTTTCCACCGCAAAGCCCTCATTACGAAGTGTGTCATTTGAATATTGATCAGCTGGCGTAAATCCATTTGCAATCAATTCATTGATATACAATTTGTTGTAAATAAATGAAAATACTACCGGAACTAATGGAGTTCCAAATCCCATTGTGACAGTCCCCACTGCCAGTGCAGTCAAGAATTGGATAATTGCGTACTTCCAATCAGACCTAAACAATGCTGAAAAAAAGCCAAACAACAATGTCGTCCAAGAATACCCCACCTTAGTTTCTCGAACTTGTCCAGTCTGTTCGTTTCTCATTCTAATAATCATAAAATCTCCCCTTGACAGTATACTTATAGTTAACATTAACTTTATCTAATGGAAAAGATTTATGCAACAAAAAAGACTGCCGTCGGCAGCCTGATTGTAAAAAAATTAAGCGAACTACGAGAATCGAACTCGCGACACTAGCTTGGGAAGCTGGTATTTTACCATTAAACTAAGTTCGCATCTATTACTTCACAACTAATTATTATACCTTAAATTTTACGAAAATGATAAATAAAATTTAAATTGAGTTCTCAAATATGAATAAAAATTGATTTTTTTCACCTTCTAACCTAAAATCGAAGATAACGATAGATGTCTATCTAATATTATCTTCATTGAGGAGTTAAGGGAAATGAAAAAAACTATAGTTACTTTGCTAGCAGCAGTCTCATTAATGGGTACTGCCACACTTGCTACTGCTTGTTCAAACGCAAAGACTGAACAAACAGAACAACATTCAGCAAGCAAGATCACAAAGGCTGAAATTAAGAACCAATACTACGTAGGTACAAGCAAGGACAACAAGAACCAATATATCTCATTCTACAACGGAACTGACAAACCTATTTTCCATAACCGTGTATCAAAAGATGGTTCACAAAAGACTATTTCATATTACCTAAAGAAACCTGCTTCAAAATTGGTTATCAACAAGAAAGATCCTAAGAAATTTAAGATTGACGGTGGAATGAACATCATGGCCGAACCAGAATTCCACTACAACTTCAAGAAGACTGGCAAGACAACAATCCAATCAACAGAAAACAAACAATCATGGAAATTATTCGATGGTAGCAAAAAAGATGTTGTAAAGCATGCACAAAACCAAGCTAAGAACATGAAAGACGCTCAATAATTTTCAACTACAAACACGACTAAGTTAATTCTTAGCCGTGTTTTTTTATCTTTAGACGCAAAAAAACGCCCTTTCGGACGTTTTCAGAGTGACAATTATAATTAGTATAAAGGCATATATGTGTCTCTTTCCCATTGGGAAACAGTTTGACAATATTGGTCCCATTCGGCATTTTTAGCAGCGAATAGACTATTTGTTAATGAAGTACCTAGTGAGCTTTGAACGAATTTATCTTTTCTCAAAGCTTTTAGTGAGTTGTGCAATGTTGATGGAAGCTCATCGATACCTAATTCTTCACGGCGTTCGTCTGTCATTGCATAAATATTTTCTTGAACTTCTGGCATTAGCTTGTATTCATTATCGAGACCATCAAGTCCGGCATCAAGAATAGCAGCAATTGCAAGATATGGGTTTGTTGTTGGATCAACACTTCTCATTTCAAGACGTTTTGATTTACCTTTGGCAGCTGGTACACGAACTAATGGAGATCTATTCTTACTTGACCAAGCAATGTAAGTTGGAGCTTCAAATCCTGGTACTAAACGTTTGTAAGAATTGATTGTTGGGTTATTAATGGCAGTCAATGCACGTGCATGTGTTAATAATCCACTCAAGAATTTCTTGGCTGTATCTGAAAGCATGTCATTTTCATCATCAAAGACATTATCGTCTCCTTTGAATAGTGACATATTAATATGCATACCTGAACCATTGATACCTTGTAGTGGTTTTGGCATAAATGTTGCATATAGACCGTGACGCTTAGCAACTGTTTTAACAACTAATTTGAAAGTTTGGATACTATCAGCTGCTGATAAGGCATCTTCGTACTTGAAGTCGATTTCTTGTTGTCCAGGAGCAACTTCGTGGTGACTAGCTTCAATTTCAAATCCCATTTTTTCAAGGATCATTACGATATCACGACGGCAGTTTTCACCTAAATCAACTGGTGAGAAGTCGAAGTAGCTACCATCATCATTAAGTTGTAATGTTGGACGACCTTTTTCATCAGTATTGAATAAGAAGAATTCAGGTTCTGGTCCGATGTTAAAGTTTGAAAAGCCTTTGTCGCGCATCTTAGTAATGATTCTACTTAAGTTATATCTTGGGTCACCAGTAAATGGCTTGCCATCAGTTCCATAAATATCACAAATCAAACGTGCAACTTTTCCATGTTCAGAACCCCATGGGAAGATCATCCATGTACTTAGATCAGGATGAAGTAACATATCACTTTCTTCAATACGTGTGAAACCATCGATTGAAGAACCATCAAAAGTAATCTTATTAGCTAAAACCTTATCTAGTTGAGATACAGGCACCTCAACATTTTTAATCATTCCGTTGATATCAGTAAACATCAAGCAAATGAATTCTACATTTTCTTTGCTGACCATGTCTCTAATATCGTCTGCATTATAATTGTGCATCATATCGCTCCTTCTTGTATATACCAATCGTGTTTCGTCACTAAAAACCGTTACTCCAATAACTAATTTTTAACAATAAAACGATAATACCAATTTCATTTATAACTGTCAAACTTATATACTAATATTTTAAACCAATTCTAATTTACCACGAAATATGAGTAAACTAGGGTAAATTTTAGAAAAAATTATTTAACATTTTCGATTGACTAAAAGATGAATAACAGTTAAATTATATATGCGAACAAAATGTGCGAAAATTTTAATAAAAGTTCGCATTTTGGAGTGTGTAAAAGATATGGAAGTTTTTGATTACGAAGATATCCAGTTAGTTCCGAATAAATGTATCGTTAATAGTCGTTCTGAATGCGATACAAGTGTAAAGTTTGGCCCAATGACCTTTAAGATCCCAGTAGTCCCTGCTAATATGCAGACCGTGATCGATGAATCATTGGCTGAATACCTTGCAAAAAATGGTTATTTCTACATCATGCACCGTTTTGAACCTGATAAACGAATTGATTTCATTAAAACTATGAATGAAAAGAATCTTTTTACATCAATTAGTTTAGGTATTAAAGATGAAGAATTTTCTTTCATCGATGATGTGGTTGCCAATAATTTGCATCCTGATTATATTACGATCGATGTTGCCCATGGACACAGCGACCGCGTGATCGATATGATCAAACACGTTAAAAACGAACTCCCTGATACTTTCCTAATTGCCGGAAACGTCGGCACCCCAGAAGGTGTACGTGAACTTGAAAATGCTGGAGCTGATGCTACTAAAGTTGGTATTGGACCAGGTCGTGCATGTATCACAAAAATTAAAACTGGTTTTGGTACAGGTGGCTGGCAACTAGCTGCAATCAGATTATGTGCCAAAGCAGCTAAAAAACCGATCATCGCTGATGGCGGTATCAGAAACGATGGCGATATCGCAAAATCCGTCCGTTTTGGAGCAAGTATGGTCATGATTGGTTCATTACTAGCAGGCCACGAAGAATCTCCTGGTGAGACAGTTATGAAGGATGGCGTCAAGTATAAAGAATACTTCGGCTCAGCATCTCAATATCAAAAAGGCGTTTACAAGAACGTTGAAGGTAAAAAGATGTTGATCAAGTGTCGTGGAAACATTGCTGATACTTTGCGTGAAATGCAAGAAGATCTCCAGTCATCCATCTCATATGCAGGTGGAAAAGATTTAGACTCGCTTCGTCACGTTGATTATGTGATCGTAAGAAACTCAATTTTTAATGGCGATATGTAAAAATAAAAAGTAATAGCCCTATCAATCATTTTCAGATTGATAGAGCTATTTTTTTGGTTTGAAATTTAATGTTAAAGCTTGGTACGTTTTCCAAGTATTGGAACATCAACTGTCTTGCAGCTTTTCATGCTGGACTCTAGTTTCTTTTTAGCGGAATCGCGGACTCACTTTCGTCCGTTCGCGCATGTCCTTCTACGGCTCCACCTCCGGTGGAAGCTTGGTACGTTCTCCAAGTATTAGAACATCAACCGACTTGCCTCTTTTTTTGCTGGACTCTGGTTTCTTTTTAGCGGAATCGCGGACTCACTTCGTTCCTTCGCGTATGTCCTTCTAAGATTCCCCTTGGGGAAGATTTGTGTGTTTACTAAGTATTGGAACCTCCTCCGCCTTGCCTTTTCTTCTGTTGGACTCTAGTTTCTTTTTAGCGGAATCGCGGACTCACTTTCGTTCGTTCGCGTAAGCCTTCTACGGCTCCACCTAACGGTGGAGCGCTTGAAGGCCAAAAAAAACCAACGACTGGGTAATCGTTGGTTTTAATGAATGGGATAGTTCTTTGTTCAATTTGACAAACAAGTATGAAGTTTACTGACCGTAGCTCAGAAAACTAGATACCCCTCCTATCAAATTTAACATTACTGTAACATAAAGTTGCTAAATTATATAGTGGATTTGCTCAAATTGTTCACATTCCATCCAATTGTATTTGTCATGAGTTATATCCTACCATAACTCACTTTGTGCTTTTAAAGATTAGGAGAGAATCAAACATCACCTCCTTATGTGAACTCTTTTTTTCACAAAAAATGTTTTCTTAGAATGTCTTACATCATTTCTATCGCTAGGTAAAAAAAGTATTCCAATTAAGATCAAGAAACTAAGTATTATCATTACTAAATGCAATTCTATCTACTTGCTCTCTGTCTGGTATCAAGGTGATGAATGCTACTTGCTCTTTTTTCGAAACCCACGGTATCTCTAACGATAAAGCGTGGACGATCGTTTACTTGATCCAGAACTCTTCCTAAATAACTTCCAAATATGCCTAGTGACAAGAAGATGAAACCAACACTAAACAACATTAATGTAATACCGACTGTTGCTGCTGTGAAACCACCGGTTGCTATTAGATAGATCAAGTAGACCAATCCACCCACTAATGGCAAGGCTGAAAATACGTTTGCCAATTGTAGTGGTTTCATTGAAAATGATGTAACTCCATCAAGAGCTAATTTGATCATTTTTGACAATGGGTACTTAGTTTCGCCTGCCACTCTTTCATGACGATGATATTCAACACTGGTTTGTTTGAATCCAATCCAAGTGACTTGTCCACGAACGAATGGATCTTGTTCATGCAAACGTTGCATTTGATTGACGGCCTTGCGGTTCATCAATCTGAAGTCACCTGTGTCGAGCGGCATATCAATAGTTGCTAATTTTTGGAAGGTTCTGTAAAACATAGCTGCAGTGATCTTTTTAAAAAATGTTTCTCCATCACGCTGTTTTCTTTTTCCATAAACGATATCGTAGCCTTCATGCCACTTTTCGATCATGGCCGGAATAACTTCCGGTGGGTCTTGCAAATCGGCATCCATAACGACAACTGCATCCCCAGATGTATATTGAAGTCCGGCAGTAATGGCAATTTGATGACCAAAGTTTCTCGAAAATTCTACTAACTTAATGTTGTCATAATTTTCTAATTCGGATTTGATGATTTCAACTGATCTATCCTTTGAACCATCGTCAACGAAAACTAATTCATATTCTTCTGGTTGCTTTGAAACATATGTTTCAAGGGTCTCAATTGTTGTTTTGATACCTTCTTCTTCATTGAAGACAGGTAATACGATTGAAATTGTATCTGTCATAATTGACTTCCTTTCTTTATTTCTCAATTGGTGCTACCTAGTTTTATTTATAAATGCTTGTTAAATCATAAAGTGTACCTGATTGACCTGATCCACCCATTCCACCGTCTGGCATTCCACCCTGTGACGATTCTGAACTTGATGAACTTGGTGCTTTGGTGCCTGATGGTTTAGTTCCTGGTTTAGTTCCAGATGGTGCTTTGGTACCACTTGGAGCTTGTCCACCTGGTCCACCTGGGCCACCTTGACCACCAGGTTGTCCACCTGGTGCAGCAGATGGTTTCTTCGTTGATGAGCTAGTTGTTGCGCCGCCCATTGTTGAAGTAGTTGAAGATGTACTCTTCAAAGTTACCTTCTTAGCATGTTTCTTGATCCAACTAACAATTTCAGAGTTACCACTACCGGATTTTCCACCTGAATAGTAATACTTGAGTTGTCCTGACTTAACTAATTTCTTAAATTGAGCCAACGTGATGGCTGGATCAGTACCATTGAATCCACCCATTGCCATAACTGCTTTACCAGTCTTGATAATGTATGGTGCTGCAGTACTTGAATCATCTGTTGCAAAAAGATATTTGGCATTGCCTTGATGTTTTTCAACGTATTTCAATAGTTCAGAGTTAGTTTGGGAATTACCCATTCCTCCTCCGCCACCCATTCCGGATGATTGAAGTAATGATGGTCCTGCGGAAGGAATACCATCACTTGACCCAGCTAAGGTTGGTGTTAATGACCACCAAGCTGGTGCGATCATGATTAAAATCGAACCAATAACTGGCCAAGTATAAGCTTTGGCAGCTTTTTTAGAGATCCATGGCATTGCATATAAAATAATTGAAACTAATGTTCCTAATCCTACTAAAATCCAAGTCCAAACTGGGTAAGTTTCGTATAGATACCAAGCTTGCAATAAACTTGTTCCAAGAATTGCAGTTGGAAGCATTAATGACCAGCCGGACTTATGCATCCATTGTTTGATCATTGTGTATAATCCAACACCACCTAAAGTAGCAATTGCTGGTGCCAACATGATCGTGTAGTAAGGATGGAAGAAACTAGCAACTGAGAAGAATCCAAAGACTGGAACCATCCATGCTGCCCATAGCCAAAGTTCTTTTCTTTGTGGCGTTAATGACCACCAGTGTTTCATCTTTGAGCCTCTATAATAGAAGAAACTTGAGAAGAATCCTAAAATTGCTACAATTAATAACCAACTGATTTGAGGTCCTAATTCTTGTTGGAAAAGTCTTAACGGTCCAGCTGTACCGATGTTAAATGCACCACCGCCACCTCCGGCCATTTGTTTATTACCTTTAGAGTTTCCACCGGGACCACCAGGTCCACCTTGAGAACCCTTTTTACTGTTGCTTCCAGGCATCCCTGGAGGATTACCTTGTGTAGAACCCTTCTTAGAACTTCCACCTGGAGGTGTTGGCATTCCTTCTGAAGAGCCTTTCTTATTGTTACCCATACCTGGGAATGCTCCACCAGTACCGGTTGTTTGACCAAGCAAACGTTCAGTACCGTTATATCCAAAAGCTAGTTCAAGAGCTGAATTGTGTTCTGAACCACCTTCATAAGGACGATTATTTGAGTTAGTCATATCTACGGATAATGGCCAAATCAAAGTAAATATTGCTAAAAAGATAGTTGCAATCGCTAAATGACCAATCTTTTTCTTCCAACTGATCTTGGTAGCGATCCAATAGTAGAAATATAGTGCTGGTAAAATCATAAATGCTTGAAGCATCTTGATATTAAATGAAACACCCATTAATGCAAAGCCGATCCAAAGATAACGTTGTTGATTCTTTAAAGCAGCTTTTTGAACGAACCAGATTGACAGTAGTAAGAAAAATACTAATGTCGCATCCATATTGTTAGTTCTTGAGTCAGCGACCACGATAGGTGTTAATGTCATGATCAAGGCTGAAATTCTTGCGGGAACTCGACCAAATCTCTTATGGATCAAGTTGTAGATCAGATAAACTGATCCAATCCCGAAGAGGATTGATGGAAGCACAACGCTCCATCCATGTACACCGAAGATCTTAGCTGAAATTGCCATAAACCATAAAGCTACGGGTGGTTTATCGACCGTGATATATCCAGCTGGGTCAAAACTGGCGTACCAGAAGTTCTTAAAGTTCTGAGTCATACTTGTGATAGCTGCAGTATAGAAGTTATTAGCTTCCCCAGCTTCCCAAATATTCCATGCGTATAGGAATGCGGCTAAAATTAATATTGCAATTAACCAGTAATCCCACTTAACGTTTTTCAATTTAGCAAGAAACCCATCTTGCCGTTTTGTGTTACGCGGTTCCTTTGATTCCATTGATTATTATTCTCCAATCTTTAAAGGGCAATATTGATTAGGAAACAAATTGCGGTATATAACAGCATCGACACATAAATTGGTGTTGTTTTTTTAAAATACTTTTTCATTTGTTTCACTCCCTTTTTCAACGTTGAATACAGAATAATTGACGCAACTTAAATTAAACTTAAATGATTTTAATATTCCAAAAAAATTTGATTTTTGATTAAAAATGAAATAATATTCATGGCAGTCATTTATAATGAATACAACAATTGATAAATAGATAGGAGTTTTGTATGGATAATAATATTAAAATCTTAGTCGTTGAAGACGACGTAGATCTCGCTAACAATGTGGAATCATTCCTTTCCGACTTTGCACAAGTCGATATTGAAAACGATGGATTATCAGGTAAATTCGATGCTGTTGAGGGCGTCTATGACTTGATAATTTTGGATCTAATGCTTCCAGGAATGAATGGATACGACATTTTAAAAGACATTCGAAAAGAAAAAATCACCACGCCAGTTCTCATCTTGACCGCAAAAGCTGAATTAGATGACAAATTGCGTGGATTCGACTTAGGCGCTGATGATTACTTAACTAAGCCATTCCATCGTGAGGAGCTACAAGTTAGAGTTCGCGCCTTACTCAAAAGAAGCGGCGCCTTGGCTGATGATTCAATTTTGAAGATCAATGATATTGAGATCAATTTGAACAATCACGAAGTAATGATTGAAAACCAACCTATTTCCTTAAATGGTAAAGAATATGATTTGCTAGTTTATTTAGTTCAAAACAAAAATACTATCTTAACAAAAGACCAAATTTTTGAAAGAATCTGGGGCTTTGACTCTGACACTTCAATCACTGTCGTAGAAGTTTACATGAGCAACCTTCGTAAAAAATTACGTGCATCAAATAATGATTATCTAATTAAGACAATCAGAAATGTTGGGTATATTTTCCAAAATGAAGAAAAAGCGAAAAACTAGATTAAGTCGGATTATCCGCAAACAACAGCGTCAACAATTTTTACTCGTAATGGCGACCTTTGCGATTTTGTTCATTACCTTGGGAATGATCGTCTACAATTCATTTGAAAACGATACATATGAAGGAATTGACCACGGCATTAATAATCAAGTCAAATTGATCCAAGGAGACAACAAAAAACTCACCAAGCCTCAAGATAATATTCGTGCCCCTGGTCAAGATGGTCCCTCGCCAGATCCAGCGGATCAACACAAAGAACCCTCACCACATTCTCCCTTTCAAACTTCACTTTTGGTATATAATTCCAAGGGGAAATTACTGAATAAGAGTAGCTTGGGTAATCGATACACACTTTTAAAACACTTACCATTGCGAAAATCGCAGTTAAATAAAAAACAGACTATCGTGATTAGCGGAATGAATTTTAGAACTAAGTTGATCAAGGTTTCAAAAGATAACAACAACCAATTTTATGCCGGCAATTACGTTATGGTCGTCCAAAATATTGATAATCAAATAACTTCTTTAGAAAACTTTGAAAGAATTTTGATCATCTCATTTGGAGCATTTTGGTTGATATCATTGATTCTTTCATACTTCTTGACCCATATCACCATGCGTCCAATTATTCGTTCTTGGAAACAGCAAAGCGAATTCGTCAACGATGCGGCCCACGAATTGAGAACGCCATTAGCAATCATTCAAGGAAAAATGGAATATTTGTTAACTAAACCAAATGACACCATTTTGGACGAAGCCGAATCGATTTCAGTTTCGCTGGATGAAGTCAGTCGACTAAATTCGTTGACCAACAGTCTGTTGGAATTGGCCAGAGCCGATGCAGCGTCATCTAAATTTGAATTTAAGATTACGCAGCCAGACTTCTTCTTGCCAGATCCAATCAAGCCTTTCACAGACATTGTTGAATCTCAATCCAAACACTTTGAAATCGATATTAGTCAAAAAGTTAACTTGAATGTCGATCGAGATAAAATTAAGCAACTAATTATCATCCTGTTGGATAATGCCACAAAGTACACGCCAAAAGACGGGACTATCAGGATATCCGACCGAGTCGATAATGGAAAATATTATTTAACGGTCAGCGATACCGGCGTTGGTATTTCTGACGAAGATAAAACTAAGATTTTTGACCGCTTCTATCGAGTCGATAAATCACGTACCAAAGCTACCGGCGGACATGGACTAGGGTTATCGATTGCTCAACAAATCGTTCACACTCACCATGGAAAAATCTATATCGAAGATAACAAACCAACCGGAAGCAAATTCATTGTTGAACTACCTATCAAGCACAAAATATAAAAACATCACTCAAACGAGTGATGCTTTTTTTGTATAACGAACAAATTTAATTTTGATGAAAGCGTTTTTTTAGAATAGAAAATGCAACTCGATTTGATTAAGAAAGCTAATTCATAAATGTTATTATTTCAATTCGTATTCGAATCCCCCACTAAGGAGATCAACATGAATAAGAAGAAAATAATAATCAGTAGCATAATTTCGATATCATTAACAATTCTGACAATTTGTATTGGTATATCATCAACGCACACTATCAGCGCAGAGAAGATCATTTTTTCAAAAAAAATAGATATTTCTGAAATAAAACATAATGATAATTCCACTAAAATCAAAATTTCCTACCAACTTCCAGTGGAAAACCCAACAATGTTAATTGAAATCGACCCACTTAACAATTTGAATATTGATAAGCTTTCAGACGAAATAGGAAAAAATAACCTCGATATAGATTTAAAAAAACACTTATTAACACTGGATTTAAAGAACATAACTGATACAAGCGGTAAAGGCGAATTGAAACTTGAGACAAAAAATCAGGACAAAACGACAATTAAAGCATCTGATTTTGACAATGAAGTAACTCAAGAAAAAACAATTAATAAATTTCAAACGACAGAAAGTGATTCACAGTTAGGCCCAAACAATGGAGAATCAAATAATACTGAAGATACAACCGAAAATGAACCAATCAAAGATGAATCTACGGAAAAAACTGATGTTGATTCCTCACGCAAAGGCTCCAGCAATATAAGTCAATCTCCAGGTAATGAGATTAACGATAATGAAGAAGATTCTAAATCCGGTTGGGAGAGGCACAAACAATTATTGATCACAACTGGCCCGGAACACGCCCTTCCAAATGGTTCTAAGGCTGTTTCAGTAATTTACTTTGGTGCTCTTAATTATGCATTATCAAATTTATGGATTAGAAGCATGTGGGGTGGCGATGCTGTGGATGACAGGCCAGGAGGTTTTATTATCGGTGATTTAGTCGGATCGTTGTTACCCGATTTACCTGGTGATCTCGACAGTGTTCTTGCCTTTGGTTCCGGAAAAGGGAGAAAAGATAATATAACTGCTCCAAATTCGGCAGTTATCATTGTTCCAGACGGCGGAAAAGTTACTGACGAACAAACTCGTAGTAAGAAAAAGAACCATTGGTTTACAAATACTTTTGGGGACGGAATGTTACAAAAAGATGGACACAACGTGAAAGGATACTATGGATCTCAAAGAAATTTTGTTACAACTAACCTACTCAATTATTCTCATAAGAGTGAAAAAGAAAACATGCCGAATATCGCAGGTCCAGATTTTGCAAAGGACGATAAGATTGGCATGGTTGAAGATTCTGTTAATTTATACGTTCGTCGTGATCCGCGAAACAGTAAAGGTTACTTGCAGCAAAGAATGGTATTCCATCAGCTATATCAACGTGGTAGGAAAAACTATCGAGTAAAAATATCAATTACACAAGGCTTTTCCGAAGATGGATCTATATACGTGCGAACTGAATTCAAGAATATCGGAAATATAGATCTGCCTGATTTTACTGGTTATGCCTTTAGAGATATTACTTTTATGAAAGATTACGATTTTAATGATTTTGAAAAAGATAACGTCCTTCGTTCATTAGGTGCCAATCGTGGAATATACGCATCTAGAAAAAACTTTAACGGTAGTATTGAATTTCATATGAATGAATTTTCAGATGCCCCCTATGCCTGGTCTGCACGTGGCACAAAATCCACTTGGTTCTCAAGTAAAGATGAGAATTTTCCTTGGAATTCTAATTCAACAGAATTATTTGGAAAACCTAACGCATTCGAAGATGTAAATGATGTTGGTGATAACCACCCGGACCGTGATCCAGGATTAGGTAATCGCTGGGCTGGAGAAGAAGGCCAAAGAGGATGGGATTCGGGAATTTCCATGCATACAAAAAATCAAACTCTCAAAGTTGGACAATCTGTTTCTATGTCATATGCAACTGATGTTGCTCCTTCAAGCGATAATCCAATGATTGAATTGCATCAAAAAGGAACCAAAGAAAATCCAGATGTGATTCAACCTGATTTAGAAAAATACAAAATTGACGGTGGCTGGTTTCATTTTGGACATAAAAATGTCGAAATAAAATACATCATCGGATCGAACAACATCTCTGATCCTAAAGAAATTATTAAACACGGAAAAAATATTTCTAAGAACACACAGACTGAAGCTGAGCAAAAGGTCGGTAAAAGATTCCCATGGGAAACTGAGATTCCTGTAGGTAATCTACCTCCTGGGATTCATCATATAAATATCGTTGCAGTCGATGAAAATACACCCAAACGATATTCTTCAATCAAGGAAGTAGTAATAAACAAACCAAGCAAGGCAACAATTGAACCAAAGATTAAAATCATGTCTCCAAATGATATTACAAAAAATAACCCGTACATGCCCACTAGTGATGTTCTTAATCTCAAAGGAGGCTTTTCTGATCTAGATAGTGATTTTGTAAAAATAACTTATCAATTAGACGGATCTGGTCCAGTGTACAATGTTCCAAACATCGGGAAAAACAACAAGGGAGACGTTATGCCGTGGTATTTACATGACTTCTCCATTAAAGACATAAACGACTTTAAACTACACCACTTAACATTTACGATAAATGACGGAGATGATAGCACACCCGATGACACAGTTGTTTTCTGGTTTCAACGTCGAGCTGGTGAAATTGAAATTACCGCCCCTTCTAAAATTAATTTCGGATCACACCATCCAATAAATGGTGGACACAAAATTGTTGATTCTGAATTCAACGGCTCTTTTAAAGTAATTGATCGGCGAAAAGATGATGAACCGTCAGTTCCTCTGACTCTACAAATGACCGAATTTAGGGAAGAAGGAACTAACGAAAAACTCAACCACAATATTATGTATAACAACAAACCACTTTCGTTCGGAACCTCAAACATCATTATTAATGACATCTCAGTTGTCAAAGGTGAATGGGAAACTGTTCATGATTACACTAAATTGTTAGAAAAGAATCTAAAAATGAAATTCAAAAAGAATCATTCGAACAAGCCAGGTACATACAAAAGTACCTGGACATGGTCCAATATAAATTCCCTCTAACAATGGTTTATACCAAAAAATTATTCTTATTTAATTTATGAAAGCGTAACTCAAACGAGTTACGCTTTTTTCATTATTAACATGAAAATTATCTTAAAAAAAGAAACAATTCACAATACGATTCCTTATGGTTTTTAACATCGAAAACTTATACATAAATGATATTATAAATCTCTGAAAAATCAGTCTAGCCAAAGGAGAAAACAATGAATATAAAAAAAACAATCTTTATCCCCTTATTGTTTGCGACTATTTGCTTTTTTGGAATATTCCTCTGCAACTCCCCTATTTCCAACTCGCAAGCAAAAGATAAAACGACCAACTCAAAAATTGAATTAAGTAACAAAATTATTGCACAAAATAAAATTAGCTACAAATTTAAATATACGCTAACTCCTAATGATCCATTAATCACAATTTTTTCAAGAGATGTAAAACGTGTTGACCTTAATTCATTAAAAAAAGAATTAGGTGAAAAAAATATTGGTTTAGATTTAGATAACAATTCAATACATGTAAATCTAAAAGATAATATTAATCAAAATGGCCTAGGCAAATTTCAAATAACTGCAATTGGTAAAGATGATTTAGACATAGAAATTGCAGATTTAAATGAAAATTTACTATATAGTAAAAAAACTATTCCAGAAACAGCTTTAGAATCAGCTGATGATACTGTTACTGGGACTGAGAATGCCAATAATAACACACCTGAAAATACTAATATTGATGAATTACACGATGTTGAATCGGAGGAAACATCACGAGAAGATAACTCAGCAAATAAAACAACTCAAATCACAGACTCCAATTTGGATTACAAACAACCTCCACTAGTCCCTGGCGGGGAAGATTGGAATCAAGATTGGTTGAAACAAGATAATTTATTAATATCAATGGGAATTCCAAAAAAATTGGATGATGGTAGAACTTCATATCCTGTGCTCTATTTTGGAGCTCTAAATTATGCCCTAAATCATACCAAAGTATATGATTCGGTTGGTGGACGTCCAGGTGCTGTCGGATTAGGGTCTGGAAGGAAAAATAACATTACGGCTGCTAATTCAGGTATTATTAATGTTCCAAAAAACGGGAATGTTGATGCTGAACAACAAAAGAAAAATGACCCTAACAAATTTTTAAATTTTACATTTGGTGACGGTCTGCTTTTCGGTGATGGTACTGCATTCCGTCCTGATGCTGTCTATAGAGGCTCACAGCGAAATTGGACCACCACGAATGTTTTTGATTTTTATAAGCCAACTGGAAATATAATGAAACCTGCAATTTATGGTCCAGATTTTGAAAAACTCAGCGGTGACTGGGGCTTGGACGAAAAAAGTGCCAGATTTTATGTAAAACAATATTCAGTGGGCTCTGGCAAAAATCAGCATCATTTTGTTGCTCAACGGATAGTTTATCGCCAAGTTTTAAAGAAAGGCTATGCAATTCAAGTTACAACAACTCAACAGTTTGATGAAAATAATTCAGTAATCATTACAACTGAATTTAAGAACGTTGGGAATAAATACATTGATAATTTTCAAGGGTATACTTTTAGAGACATTACATTTTTACGTGATCACCGAAGAAAAGGTTCCAAACAAGATAATGTAATTCGTTCATTGGGTAAAAATCGTGGAGTTTATGCTAGTAGAAATGGTGAGTTCGGATCAAGAATTGAATTTAAGTTATCAGGATATCCAGATTCACCATATGCATGGAGTGGGCGTGGTACTCGTTCATCATTCTACCAATCATCACGAAAAGATCATTTCCCATGGAACAGCAAAGGATTATTTAATACATATAATGATGCTTTTGAAGATATCGATGATGTTGGAGATAAAGGTTCTGAACCTGGTTTCGGAAACTCATGGATGGGATTCCAAACATACAACTGACTCTGGTATCGCTATGCATACAAAAAATCAACCTCTCCATTTACAAGATCAGGTCTCGATGACATATGCAGTGAATATGATTGAAAAAGACGAAGCCCCTATCTTAAATTTGGAAAACGAAGGTACAAAAGGTCGACCTTATGTATTAAAACCTGAAGAAAATGAAATCAAATTACTTGGTGATTGGAGATATGATCGAAATCAAGATGTAAATATTAAATATCATACTGAAGATGCAATCGATGAGGATGATGGATTAACGCCAGAAAAAATTATCAAAAATGGTAAATTCGTTCAAGAAAATCCATATCACCAATCTAAAGATGATATGCATAACGGTGTTCCTCAAAATTGGGACAAAACAATCCCACTAAATGAATTAGGTTCAGGCCTACAAAAGATATCCGTTGTTGCCTATGATGCTGTTGAAAATGTCGAAGAATTAGATCCAAATAACGCAGATGATGAACCGGTATCTTCAAGAAAACTTGATGAAAATAAATCGAAACGCGTATCAAAAATTGAAAGCTTTTATGTGATGATACCTGAACGTGAAGAGATCATCCCTGAATTAGAACTAAAAATTTTCAGACCGATTAGTGGTCATTCTGAATCAGATCCATACGAACCTAGAAAAGATTTAGATTTTGTTGATTCAATCGACGTTTCAGGTATTGTTCAGAACAAAGATTCTTCAGCAGAACAAACAAATAACTTCTGGCTTACCTATCAGGTTAATGGTGGAGACGAAAAACCATTAGAGATTCCTGATGATGTGAAAGGAAACAATAAACCAGTTCCTTGGCACTTGAAAGACCTTGATTTATCTGAATTTATGACTTATCAAGGAATCATTCCAATTAAATTTACCGTAAGAAATGACTTCGGAATGGTAGTATCTAAAACGTTGTATATTCAGATGAAAAATAATGATGAACACAATCTTCCAGATGGAACCATTAGCATATATGCACCAGGAGATATCAATTTTGGTGTAAAACATATGGCACCTAATTCAGAGACAGACGCTAAACCCAGTTTTACTGAAAATTTGATTGTTGATGACCACCGTAGAATGGAAAAACGTGATACACCAGTCAACATTAGCTTTAAAACAGAAGAATTTAAGCTTAAAAATGATTCTGATAATATCCTAGATACCCAATTGTATTGGAAAAATCGCGAATTAAGAGAACAAGAAGAATACACTTTCGAAAACTTTGAGAAAAAGAATCGAGTAATATTGAACGATCTCTTTAAAAAAAATATTCATTTAAAAATAAAGAGCGACAAACCTGTTAAGCAAGGTCACTTCATAAGTGAATGGACTTGGTCATTAACTGAATCGCTTTAAGAATTTAAGCCACTCATGACGAGTGGTTTTTTATTATTCCATTTATTCAGCATACAATTTTCAAAATAAAATTCGATCCACCAATCCATACGATATTCAACGTATATTAATACTTTTCCCATCAACTTCCATGTTAATGTGAGATTCAGACTGATTTCGCTTACAAAGGAGATAACTATGAAAAGCATTAAACACTTACCTCTTCTGTTAACTATGATCTGCCTATGTTTTTGCATTATTTTATATGGATTTTCATCCAAATCAGAAACTAAGGAACATTTGAACACAGAAACCACAACGCAAACATCCGAAACAAATCAGACTAACGAAACTGAAACTAACCTACCGACTGAAGAAGAAATCATTAATGAAGCTGAAGATGACACGCTTCCTCAGATAGATGATTATGATCAGCGCAGCAAAGATGATGGCTGGAAAGCAAAAGACCGCCTATTTGTCAGCTCTGGATTTCCTTCAAAAGCACAATCGGATGGTTGTATTAATACACCCGTCCTCTATTTTGGATCCTTGAATTACGCGCTTCAAAATATGACGATAAAAAATGCTGTCAATAAAACTACTGTATGGGGCAATGGACCAAGAATCAACAACGTCACTGCTGCAAATTCGGGTATTATTACTGTTCCACAAAATGGGGATCTTTATGAAGATATGGATGAAAAATCAAAAAACACCTATTACACGACCACTAATGGAGATGCGCCAATTAATGGCAACTCAGGTTCGTTTTACAATTTCACAACCACTAACATCCGCAATTACGATCATACTAATCGAAATTCATTGACTCCAAATATCAGTGGCCCAGACGCATTAGGCATTGGTGATGAAGGTATTAAGGCTAACTCCGTGAAATTATTTTCCCGAATTGATCCTGAAACGGGACTTGAAGAACAACGGTTAGTATTTGAACAGTTCTATCGACCAAATTGGTTGAGTAAAAAGAAATATCAAATAAAAATTCAAATCACGCAACGTTTCAACAATAATAATGACGTCGAAGTACATACTGACTTCATAAATGTTGGTAATCAAAAATTGAATAATTTCACTGGCTATATTTTTCGTGACATTACTTTCATAAAAAACGATAAAATCGTTAAAAATGGTTCAAATAATATTTTGCATTCTCTGGGAGTACACGAAGGACTTTATGCTGTCAATCCTGATTTTGGTGGAAAATTAGAATTTAAATTAAATCGTGAACATGACTCTCCTTACGCTTGGGCTGGTCGTGGTACAAGACCCTGGTATTTTATCAATGAACAATTCCCTTGGTCGGCAAAAGATTCTTCGATGGATAATCTGCCAAATGTTTTCAAAAATATTTATGATCAAGGTGATAAAGCCAGAAAAGACCCTGGAGCAGGTGAACCATGGATCAACCGACACTTTAATTCTGGAGTCTCAATGCATACTGAAAATACAAATTTAGATTTAAATGAGAAAGTCAGCATGTCATACACGACTCATCTTGATATCAAAGCTAAGCAGCATCCAAATATTGTCTTAGCAGATTATGGAACTGAAGATGATCCCGACATAACAGAAAATAAAGCTAAATTTTATTCATTAAAAGGAAGTTGGTTTGACTACCTTAACAATAAAGTTGATATCTTATACACTTTGGATGATAAAAATATGGATCACGCCAAGAAAATATCATCGAATACACAAACTGATTCTGAAATGAGCGAAGGCAAAAACCATCCTTGGAGCTTTGACATCCCATTAAATAATCTAAATGCTGGTGTACATATTGTCCGAGTCATTGCTAGAAGTACTAGCATTGGAGAAAATGGCGAAAAAATCCATCACGATTCGGACGTCCATAAAACCGTCTTTTTAATCGACTCAAAAGCAACGAAGGAACCTCAAATTGAGGTACTATCACCTGATTCATTCACATCCAAGAATGATCCATATACCCCTAATTATGAACAGATCAACTTTTCAGGTGCTTGGTCTGATGCTGATAGTAAGACGGTTGATATTTTCTACCAGATCGACAATCAATCAGAAGTACCAGTTTTAATTAGCGAAAAAAACAAACTAATTGGTAAAGCTAATCGTTGGGAGTTTGAAGATTTTTCAGTCAATGACATCAACGACAATGAAGTCCACACACTCAAATTCATCATTCGTGATCCTGATGGTCATGAAGGTCAGACAAAATTTTTCTTCAAATTATCCGAGGGGAAAATATCTCTTTTCGCTCCTAGAAAAATCAATTTTGGCTCTCATAACTTAATTCCCAATCGATCAGTCTCAGTTAAACCTTCTTATGATGGTCAGTTTTTAGTAAATGACACTCGTACGGTTAAAGATCCCAGGGTCAGAATCAACTTAACCATTGGGGATTTTTATTTGAATTCGAATAAACATTCTTCAAATAAACAAAAATTAAATGCCACAGTCTATTGGAAAAATTCTGTCATTCCCGTTGGAAAAAAGTTCAATATCACAACGATCGCTGCACCAGACCACAATAATCGTTTGCATACAACAGATTTTTCTCAAGAAATTGACGACAACCTTTCATTAAAAATAACTACTGACAAGAACATAGCCAATCCGCATCAAGCTAATTTATTCAACAGCCATTGGCAATGGGAAGCAACTGATTCCATCTAAAAAACGGGCCCTAATTCATTACGAATTAAGTCCCGTTTTTTTAATCAACTGCTTGTGCAGCTACATTTTCTTTATGTTCTGCTCTGGTCCAAGTGATCCATCCGACTAAGTCATTCAACATGTAGATAACGTACATGAAGCCTAGTGGACTTAACAGACCGTTTCCGGCTATCATCGAAGCTCTGATCCAAAGGATCATTGAAACGACTCCCTGGACGAACCAGAAGATAAATTGTGTTTTGATTCTTCTAACGCACAAGATCGATGCAATCATACCAATTGAAAAACCTAATGCATCCATAACTGGTTGTGTATCGCCAAATTGTTTCAAAATAAAATATGAAACTACCCAGATCAATACCATGCCACCAATGGCATAGGCCCATTGTAAAAAGCCTTGTAGCGGTTTAGATACTTCGGCACTACCTGTATCATCTTCATGCTTAGTCCAAGCAACCAATACTGGAATATCCAGTACGAAAATATATGCGAATTGCAATAATGCATCAGCGTACACTTTGTTGATAATTGCATTCACAATAATGATCACGGCTGAGATAATCCCAAAAATTCCGTTACTTGCCTTACGATTACTGATCATTAAAACACAGGTCACACCTAGGACAGCACCTAAGGTGGTGATCAAAGTCATTGGCGAATAATCGCCTGCTGTGACTAAGATAACTGCCTGCATGATGATCCCTAATGCTAACAATCCGTAACTCGACTTACTCCATCCTTTGAAGTCGTTAATTACCATCATACTAAATACACCCTCTAAACGTTTTTTAAAAACAACGATTATTAGTGTATCATTCAAAAAATATAAATACCAGAATTATTACATATATATAGTGATAACTGAATTCGGTATACACCATATATAGTGCTTATTGGAGAATTGGATCTTTCTTCCACTCTACCAAATGCATACCTGTGATGCTTAATACAACGAAGAATACGAACCAAACTGTCCATAGACCTGAAGTAGCATCTGTTAAGAAATGTGCGCCAACACGAACACGTGAAGCCCACATCAAGATACAATATGCCAAACCGCACCAGAATGTGATCTTTTGCAATTTAACGTTGGCACGATCAACGAACATTGGCAACAACATAATACCTGCCGCAGCTGTTGTGTGACCTGATGGGAAACTCATATGGTCATTGGCACCATTTGGTTGGAACCAATTAGTAAAGTGAGTATGATTACCTGCTAACTCATAAGGTCTCCATCTGCCCCAATAAGTCTTCATAGCGCTGTTCATATCGTTGGCTACGATTGCTGCTAAAGTTGCAACAACTGCAACCTTAACTAAATAATCCATTTGTTCATCTGACTTATGTGAAAGCCAAATTTGAGTAATGAAGAAAAATACTAAATAAATAATGATCCAAACTGTAAAATTGCCTAAAAATGAAAGATGTAGATTACCACCATCGCTATTAGCAGTCCCCACTGGTAATCCTTTTTTAATATTGTCATTCAAAGTTAATGCGTAATAAACGGTCGTCTTTAAATAATTAGCCCATAATTGCCAACCTGACAATACGAATGCACCAATGATCATGCTCCAACGAACAAACCATGGCTTGTTCTTAGAACGCCAGCCATAATTAATAATGACCATTGAACTCAACATGATAATAAATGGAATTGGCCAAAGACCGAAGTCTTGGAAAATTGTTCCATACCATGAATTTTGGTTCATAATCGCTTGAGAAATCTGCCAGTCAAATCCTGTACCAATCAACATGATGACAATAATTGTCAATGCTGCAGTGTAGAACACCTTGCTTGGCGAGGACATGAACTTACTTACTTTAACGCTCATAATGTTTCACCCCTATAATATTTTTAATACGCTTACATAATAGCATTCGTAATTAAACGTTAATCATTTCACTTATCGTTTTAAGAAATGTTTAAATAATTGCACAAAAAAAGAGCACAACCCTAGTGGTTATGCTCTTTTCATTAAATATCTAATTCTTTTTTAGCGTCCGCAATTTGCTTTCTCACTGAAGCAAATCCTGTACCACCTAATGAATTTCTTCTTTCAACCGCTACTTCTGGTTTCAAAACTTCATAAACGTCTTCTTCGATCTTAGGAGAGATCTTCTTGAAGTCCTCCATAGTGATGTCTTGAAGATTTTGATGAGTTTCTAGCCCCTTCAGTACTAATTGCCCAACAATACCATGAGCTTCTCTAAAAGGAATACCCTTGGTTGCTAAATAATCAGCCAGTTCAGTTGCATTTGAAAAATCATTTTCAGTAGCATGACGCATATTATCTTTTTTGACCTTAAGCGTTGAAATCATACCGTTAAATACTCGCAAAGCAGGCAATAACGTCTTAACCGTGTCAAAAGTACCCTCTTTATCTTCTTGAAGGTCTTTATTATAGGCTAATGGCAATGATTTCATCGTTGATAACAAGCCTAGCAAGTGACCATAAACACGTCCACTCTTACCACGGATCAATTCAGCCATATCAGGATTTTTCTTCTGTGGCATGATTGAACTTCCCGTGGTGTACTTGTCGCTGAGTTCAAGATATTGGAACTCGTAACTGACCCACATACTGATTTCTTCACAAAATCTCGATAGATGCATCATCAAAATCGATGCATTACTCAAAAATTCGAGAGCGAAATCACGATCAGAAACAGCATCCAACGAATTACTATAAATATCGCCGAATCCTAATTCTTTAGCTGTGAATTCACGGTCAATTGGGAAAGTTGTTCCAGCTAAGGCTGCAGCTCCCAATGGACTAATGTCAGCATGTTTCATATTGAATTGGAAACGTTCAACGTCACGCTTAAACATTGAATAATAAGCCATCAAATAATGTCCATACGAAATAGGTTGGGCATGTTGAAGATGAGTATAGCCCGGCATAATTGTTTCGACATTATTGTCAGCTAATTCTACCAATGTCTTTTGAATCGTTTGAATTTCTTCAATAATCTTAGGTAGACGATTCTTAACATACAAATGAAAATCAGTCGCTACTTGGTCGTTTCTTGAACGTCCAGTATGCAATTTACCTGCAACCGGGCCAATCTCATCAGTTAAAATACTTTCAATATTCATATGAATATCTTCGTTTTCAACTGTGAAATCAAGTTTGCCATCATGTAGCTCTTGTTGGATATTTTCCAACCCAGCAATAATCTGATCACAATCTGATTCATTTAAGATCTTAGTTTCTTTGAGCATCTTAACGTGTGCTAAAGAACCTTCGATATCTTCGTCTGCCATGAGTTGATCAAAACTTATTGATGCACCGAATTCATCGACCCAAGTTTCAGCTTGAGCTTGAAAACGACCACCCCATAATTTTTTGGTACTCATTATTTGTCCTCGTTAACTAGTTTCTTACCATTTTTGGCATCAACTTGAGCTTGAACTTGTGTTGGAAGTCCCCAAAGTTTGATAAATCCTTTAGCTGCTTCTTGGTCGAATGAATCGGCTGAAGTATATGTAGCAAGATCTTTATCATACAATGAGCTCTTTGATTTACGTCCAAGGATCCAGATATTACCTTTGAACAAGTTTAATCTGATATCGCCAGTAACGTTCTTTTGGCTTTCCTTCAAGAATGCCAACAATGAGTTCATCAATGGTGAGAACCAAAGACCATTATAGATAATTTCTGTTAATTCTTTTTCAATAACTGGTTTGAAATGACCTAAGTCACGTTCTGTTGTTAAATCTTCAAGTTCCTTGTGAGCTTTGATCAAGACCATAGCTGCAGGACATTCGTAAATTTCACGTGACTTGATACCAACAAGTCTGTTTTCGATGTGGTCAATTCTACCGACACCATTGTCTCCTGCAATAACGTTTAATTTTTCGATGATAGTTGCAAATGACATTTCTTCGCCATTAACTGCAACTGGAACACCTTTATCAAAAGTGATTGTCAAAGTTGTAGGTTCATCGGGTGTTTCTTCGATTGGCTTTGTTAAACCAAATGCATCTTCTGGTGCTTCAACCCATGGATCTTCAAGAACACCGGCTTCGTTAGCACGTCCCCAAATATTAGCATCGATTGAATATGGTGAATCTAAGCTAATTGGAACTGGAATGTCATGTTTCTTAGCATAGTCGATTTCTTCTTCACGTGACCAGTGCCAATCTCTAACTGGGCTCAAAACGTCCAAATCTGGAGCCAAAGCATGAATACCTACTTCAAAACGAACTTGGTCGTTACCTTTTCCGGTACAACCATGAGCAATGGCTACAGCACCCTTTTCATTTGCAACTTCAACTAATTTTTTAACTATCAGTGGTCGGGATAGAGCAGAGAGTAAAGGATAACTGTCTTCATAAAGAGTGTTACCTTGTAATGAAACTAATGCATAATTGTCAGCAAATTCTTCCTTTGCGTCGATTGTTACAGCGTCAACGGCTCCTACTTGAATAGCTTTCTTTTCAATAAAGTCGTGATCTTTTCCTTCGCCGACATCAATACAACATGCAATAACGTCGTATCCTTTATCTTTTAGCCACGGAATGGCTACAGAAGTATCCAAACCTCCTGAATAAGCTAGTACTACTTTCTTTGTATCTGTCATATCTATTCCCTCCACTGATTAGAAAAAAATTAATTTTGTGTTAATTATAGTAACTCGAATTTTCATTTTTTACAAGACAATAAAGAGAAATTATTGGTTTAAAGCTGTTTTTCTTCATATTTAATTGATTTGAATACTTCTAATTTTCAGTAAAAGTATATTTATTTTTCTGTATCTTTTGCATCTACAGACTCTGAGATTTTCTTTAAGTATTTGATCATTTCGTCTTCTTTTGAAGGTTCCTCAGCTTTTTCTTCAGGCTTTGAAGTCCGCATTAATTTGTTTACACCTTTGACTAAGAAAAATACCACCAAGGCGATGATCAAGAAATTGATGATAGATTCTATGAAACTACCATATTTAAAATTGGCACCTGCAACTTTTACGACCATGTTCGATAAATCAATTTTTCCAAGAATCAAACCGATCAAGGGGTTGATCAAATTAGATACCAATGATGTTACGATTGCCGTGAAAGCAGCCCCCATAATTACACCGACTGCCAAGTCCATGACATTGCCACGACTAATAAAATCTCGAAATTCTTTTAACATTTTTAAAACTCCAATCACATTTTTTCACAGTATCATCGGACAAACTCCCCACATTTGACCGATGAGTACTTACTATGATTATGCAATTTTCATTCCTGTCATTTCAATAAATCCAGCGCATATTAAGGTTTTTTCAAGATTTTTGCGCAATAAATTTAAATAATTATTGCATGCTACAATTAAATTAAATATTAACTGTATTTGGGAGGATTTAAATGAAAAATTCTACTAGTGTTCAAAAATCCGGATGGATCGTTTGGTGGATTTCTACGGTAATTTTTATATTCGCAGTTATTGGCGTTGCTTTACTACTGTTGGGAGTGCCTAATTATCATTACGCTCCTAATGAAAAAATGATTTTGATTGTTGCTGTGATCGGCATGGCAATATTCTTCATTTGTGAACAGGTATTGGCGTTCTTCATGATCAAGTATCTTCACCGAGATAATTCTTACATCTATCCTATCATCTTGATCGTACTAGCTTTCTTTGGTTCATCGCTTTACTTCATCCCTGGAATCTGGGGCGTATTGTATGCTAACCATCAAAAACTTACTCAATCTTAAAAAGCAGACCTTGCGGTCTGCTTTTAGTTTTACATTCATATTCATTTTAAAATGATAAAGCGTTGAAAGCTCAAACGAGTTTTCAACGCTTTTTTTAGTTAGGCTACTTTTGCTTTTAAATTGCTGACAGCTTCTTCAATTGTTGTACCGTTGGCAGAAACGTTTTCGTTGTTAGTATCTACGACAGTAAACAATTGTGAATCTGTATCTAAATATACACGATATTTCATAATCATTGTTTACCTCCATTTATCATTAATATTATTCTGGTAGCGAATACATTGTATTCTATGTGTTTGTGATTATTTTGTCAAATTAATTTACAAATATTTTCCAAAATCGGATACCGTTTGATATAACAACGATGGCTACGGTTGCATAAATAGTTTGTAAAAACGTTTTCATATCAACTTTTCAATCAAATTGGTCTATTTAGAAAATATTCAAAAAAATAATTTTAAGTATTTTGTTTTCTTTTAACCTCATGATAATACTTTCACATAGCATGTTATTTACCCAGAATAATGTCCGTGATTCTTATCGACAGTTATCTCCCTACCCGGATGAACTAGCTTATGCGTATCCCGAAATTCAATGCTTAATTGCGTATGTGCCTTTAAATCCGTCAAAACCTGTTGATATAATTTTTCATCATGCGGAATTTGCAATAGATCATAGCTGTGGAGCAATTTATCGCCATACCTATATGCTTGAAGAAAAAATGAATAGCAATTAAATAAGTGATTGTCGACGACCAATAATTTGTAACGCCACTTATACTTTCTTAAAAAGTGTTTATCAAAATTCTCGATTAAATCTTTTGACTCCGATAACAAAACAATATCTCCTTAAAAATCTGTTCATATCGAGCAAATACAACTTTCAAATATCCAAGTTTTGCTCCATTGAAAAGCTATACAAACAAATTATACGAACATATGTTCCGTGAATCAACATAAACATCTTTTACAAACTAAATATTTTAAATCTGAAATCATCATAATAATCTTCTATTTAGCTATTTTAATGTAGTGCAAAAACACATATTTTAGATGATAAAACCCCTGATAAGCCCTTTTTTAATGTATATTCAGAATCGATTTATTCTATAGTTCCAAAATTGTATTAAACACATCTTGTGGCAATTTTATTTTGCTTTTAGCGGAACGACGTTTGTTCATACTCTGTCGTCTCAACAATGCAGCTTTTTTTGAAACGCTCCGCGACTCTCCATTAACAGCTGCATTTTTTCTTAATGGTGGCACATCAACTCGAGCAATGGATTTACCCTCAACAATTGCTTGGACAGGCGTGGGATAAAGCTGTCTGGGAACAGCATATTTTAATTTCTGAACTAAGTTTTGAGTCATTTCATTTACGTCGCTTCGGTGAACAATAAATGACAAGGCATCAACAGACGTATAATTCATATCGATTTCAACTTTTACTAAATCACTGACTTCATAATCCAAGAACTCCGTATTTAAACTGGCATAACCATGTGAAACAGATTTTAGTTCTGAGAAAAATCGATAAGCAATCTCTGACAAAGGGATCTTAATTGTAAGAACAATTAAATTACCATCATTTCCCATATCAAGCAGTTGTCCCTTGTGGGAGTCGATCAACTTCATAACTGCATTTAAAGTCTCATTTGGAGTGGTAATTTCAGCTTTGGCAAAAGGCTCCTTTACCTCTTGAATTAAGCCAAAAACAGGAAAATTAACTGGATTGTTTATTTTCATTCTTTGACCATTTTTCAATAGAACTTCATACGTTACATTGGGTGCTGTTGTTAAGACATTTAATTGAAATTCATCAAACAACCTTTCTCGAATTATTTGTAAGTGAAACGCACCTAAAAAACCACATCGGAATCCCATTCCCAGTGCTTCAGAACGTTCCTCGACAAATAAAAAAGATGTATCATTTAAACTTAATTTCAAAATAGCGTTTTTTAAAGCTGGGTAATCATTATTTTTAGGATAAATCCCCGCAAATACCATCTGACTTGCTGGATGATATCCTACTACTGGTTTAGAAGTGGGATTGTTTTTTAAAGTAAGCGTATCTCCAACCCGAATTGCCTTAGGATCTTTTAATCCTGTTACAACATAACCAACTTCACCTGCAGTTAAATCATTTTTTACGTGTAAATCAGGAGAAAAGGTTCCTAATGATTTTAACTTAAAGGCCGTTTGTGCCTGCATTAAATATAATTCATCATTTTGGTGTATATTTCCGTCAATCAGGCGAACATAAACTATTATTCCTTGATAAGAGTCGTATATGGAGTCAAAAATTAAAGCCTTTAAAGTTTTAGTATCATCACCTTGCGGAGCAGGTATACGATTTTTGATTTCCTCTAATACCAAAGGAACGCCATCTCCAGTTTTGGCAGAGATCAATAATATATTTTCCTTAGTAAAAGACGGATCTAAGTCATTTAATTGCTTTTGGGTCTGTTCGATATCTGCGGAATCTATATCTACTTTATTAATAACTGGAATAATAACTAGATCATTTTGTTTAGCAATCCGATAATTAGCAATTGTTTGAGCTTGGACTCCTTGAGTAGCATCAACTAAAAGAATTGCACCTTCAGTAGCGGCAAGACTTTTTGATACCTCATAATTAAAATCTACATGACCAGGAGTATCGATCAAATTAAATTCATATTCCTTTCCATCATTTGCTGAATAATAATTTCTTACTGTTCGGGCTTTAACGGTAACCCCATGCTCTTTTTCTACTTCCATATCATCTAACAATTGTGCCTGACTGTCTCTTTTGCTGACAGTATGCGTAAGTTCCATGATCCTATCGGCTAATGTCGATTTGCCATGATCGATATGAGCAATAATTGCAAAATTTCTTATTTGTTCTTCATTCATTTTTCTTTAATTCCTTTAAATATTCTGTTAAGTAATAGCGCATTTGTTGTTGCGCCTCTGGTACCAATTTAATTTCAAAATCTGGATAATCAACTTTTAAATCCTCGTGATTAAACTTTGCAAGTGATGACATATTCATCAAACCACTAATAATTCCACTTTGAATAACAAACATGTGACTAAATTGCATTTGATTCAACAAACCATTAGTCTTCTCAACTAATTTCTGGCCTAATTTTTTGCTAATTTCATATAAATCATTACGCTTTACAACCGTCTCATCCATATTTGCATTTCCCTCTAAGATTGGACCTCTAATTGAATTCAATCGAACTAAAACATCATAGTTTTGAATTAGATTTTCGGTTTGTTCAACCATAAAATTGATATACGTTTTTTGATCAATAGATTCATATCCATCCATTTTGATCAACAAATCAGCAAAAAATTGTTGATAACTTTCTAAAAGGATACTCATAAAAAGATCTTCTTTAGTTGAAAAATAATTGAAAGTTGTTCCTTTTGATATGCCTATAGTCTCAGCGATACGTTTCATCGTTATTTCAGAATATCCTTTTGTTTTAAATAGACGTACAGCAGCCTTCATAATTGCTTGTCGTTTAGCGTTTTTTTGGTCTAATGTATAAATGTTTGTCATAAGAAATCCCTTTTTTATAAATGACCGTTGGTCAATTTACAAGTATTTTAATTTAAATTTGACCGGAGGTCAATGTTAAATAATTCTTTTTAAATCAATAAAAATAAAAATCAATCTATTTACAGATTGATTTTTAAATGAAGATTATTCAAAATTTTCAATTATCATAAAATTGCGGTATTTATTTTAAAATTATTTTTTATGCTTGATGCCCTCCTACCAACTTAGATCTCTCAATTGCGGTACCAGCATCCTTTTTACTGTATCCACGAACAATTGATTTGTATCCATAACGATCTCTAATTTGATCAATCGTATGCTCCAATTTCAAATTAGCTTCATGTTTCTCGGCATTTTCAAATAGCGACAGTTGAACTGAACTGGGCTTGCTGACTCGGTTAACACGAACCCCCAAATTTCTTAACGATTCTCCCTGCCATTTCTTCTCAAATAAATATTTGACTGCTCTGATCAAATCGTTAGTTTGATTAGTTGGATCGACAGTAGTTTGGGCACTCCATCCGCGTTGATTATGTTCATTAGGCTCTGAAAATCCTACCGAAATGCCAATGACCTCTCCTTGAACTTTATGTTTACGCAGTCTCGTCGCCACTTGATCAGCAATTTCAAATAAGACTGTTTCAATATCTTCAACAGTAGAATAATCTCGCATCAAGACCTGACTGTTTCCGTAACCTTTATTGTCCTCACGTGGTACGTATCTTCTAGCTAGATCTGAATAATCGATTCCCCAGCTGTGAAAATACAGAGCGTCTCCTAAAACTCCGAACTTCTGATTAAGCTTTTTTCGATCAGAATGTGCCAAGTCATAAATAGAATGTATCCCCATATGTTCCAATTTGGCTGCTGTCTTCGCTCCAATCGACCAAAAGTCAGTTAACGAACCAATCTTCCAAATCGTCTCAGGAACGTCCTCATAGCTCCATGTAGCCCGCCAAGGAGCTTTAACCTTAGCAGCATTGTCTAAAGCTAACTTGGCCATCAATGGATTAGGACCAATGCCAATCGTGGTAACGATCCCTGTTTCCTTAAAAACTTTCTTTTGGATTTTATCTGCGATCTCTTCATTGCTTCCAAACAAATCATGACTATGGGTGCAGTCAATAAATGACTCGTCGACACTATATACATACCAATGCTGATCATCTGTAAATTGTCGAAAAATTTTGTTGATTCGATAATTCAATTTGATGTAATCAGCCATGTGCGGAGCTGCTAATTCGATATCCATATCAGGAGTAATCTCAAATTTACGCGTTCCCAATTTAACTCCATAATCTTTCTTAGTATCTGGAGAAGCTGCTAAAATCAGTCCACCGTTTGATTCAGCACGAGACAGGACTGCTATTTTAGCCGCCAAGGGAAATTCTCCGCGTCTAATGGCTTCCGTACTGGCATAGAATGACTTACAGTCAATGCACATAATATCTCTGACTGGCAAGCGCTCAGGATCATCAAGTGGGTTTACCATTAGTACTCACCTCATCTTTTAAAAATAATTATACGAACATGTGTTCGTATTTTCAATATGATCATCCAAAAATAATTGTTGACAGTCACACTACTGTGTAATACTATGTACCTGTACTTAGCAATACTCAGTAGTGTCTTTGCTGCTGGTAAATGAAGGGATAAGTCATGAAAGGATTAACTGAGCTACTAAAAGGATCACTGGAAGGAATCGTCTTGCAGCATATCAGCAAAGGCGAAACTTACGGGTATGAGATCACCAATTATCTGATTGATTTTGGATTTGAAGATATTGTGGAAGGAACTGTTTATACAGTTCTCCTACGACTTGAGAAAAAGAATTTATTGACGGTTGAACGTCGAAAGTCAGATGTCGGTCCACAACGAAAATTTTATCGACTAAACGAAAATGGTGAAAAATATTTAAAAGAATTCTGGACCAAATGGACTTTTTTGGCAGAAAAAATGCAGCAATTGGAGGATAAATAAACATGCCAAACTTTTTAAAAAAAATCTTAGGAGACAAGCAACGTTATCGCAATTTTAAAAAAGATACTGATGCTTTGCCACAACCATATGATGAGGCTATGAAGGCCATCGAAAAATATATGTGGAATTTTGCTAAGGGCGAGGGATTCATGGACGCCCTTGAAGCTGTCTTGCATATGTTCCAAGAGAGTTCAGCTGAAAATGTTCCAGTTGAAAATATCATCGGATCTGATCCGGTCAAATTTTGTGATAATATCATGGCTCAATATCCTAATGACCTCTGGATCATCACTTATCAAAATAAACTTAGAAAACAAATCAAAGAAATTACAGATTAATTTCCCTATCACGAGTCGGACCAGATAAAACTGGTTCGGCTTTTTTTATTTATCATCATTCCACCATTTATCTTCTCTGACTGGAATAACTGAACGAATTTCTTCTACTCTAAGTAATTTGGTTTCCCCGCTATCCATTTGCAAATAAATCCTACCTGCATCAAATCCGACTACTACCCCCACTAACTCAGGGACAAAGTTATCGTGATTCAAAACGTTTAATTGAATTGAGACATAATCAGCTGATTCCCATGCTTGTTGCAAACGGTCGCTGATATCAACAACTCCCATTTGTGGCAATATTGGCTGTAAGTTCTCCTTATTCTTTTCTCCTTCCATAAATGCACTGTGATCACTCAACAACCAGCCCATCCACTTCATCATGCCACGATCGTTATATAGCCATTTATCCCGCGGGACAATTCGTTCCATTGAAATCACCAACCTTTTAAATTCATTATACGAACATGTGTTCGTATTTTCAAGCGATTATTGATCTCAAAAAAAATTCCAGACAATTAGCGTTGTACTAACTATCTGGAATTTCTATATTTTTTTTAAAGGAAGCGCCGATGTTCTTTGAACATCGCCGTATACTTAGACTAAGCACCCTTGGTGCTTAGTCTAAGTAGAAAAAAAAGACACGAATTATCGTGTCTTTCTTAAGTAAACTACTAATTAGTCTTTAACGATGTTAGCAGCTTGTGGTCCACGTTCGCCGTCTTCTACGTCGAATGTTACGTGTTGACCTTCGTCTAAAGTCTTGAATCCTTCACCTTGGATAGCTGAGAAGTGAGCAAATACGTCACTACCATCTTCGCGAGTAATAAAACCAAAACCTTTATCAGGGTTAAACCATTTAACTGTTCCTTGTTCCATGAATGAGAACCTCCAGCGCTTTTGCGCAATATTTTTGCATTGTTAAGCTAAGTTCAGAAGTTAACCATTCGTACGAAAAATTAAATCTCTAACCAACTCTTAATACAATAATGTGAGTATACATGTTTTTGACAAAAATAGATACTGATTTGCTGTTTTTACTCAAATTTATTTTTATTTTCGTCAAATGACGGCTATTTGACCATTATTTCTTTAATTTTAGAACAAACAAAAAATCTCTGAATCTTTCGATCACAGAGATTTTTTATAATTATTATGCGTTTTTATTATTTTTTCAAATTCTTTTCAACGTAGTCTCTTACGTCATCTTCGCTCATATCCAAAAATGGCTTCATAGCTTCAACAGTCTTGTCTGTGCTATGGTTATTGTTTTCCATAAAGTTGTCCCAAATTGCATCACGAACGTCGGTCTTGTCGTCGCTCCAGTCAAATGCATCTTTCATTGGTGTATTCAAAATTTCAGGTTCCTTTGCAATGTCTGCGTCATTTAAAATTTCTGTCATGTCAAATAACCTCCTTGAATTTACGACCCCATTATAAGGCTAATATGAAAAAGTGGCACATAAAATGCTCATTTTTTTATATGATATATATCATAATTGTTAACTAATATATATTTGAACATCGTGAAAAATACTATTCCCCTATAGTTATCAACTATTAAGCTAATTTGATCATTTTGTAAATCAAATTTCTCGGATCCAAAAAATTTCTCAATTTTGCCATTTTAAAATAGCCCCACGTAATTATTTTTATCTGAATTTAACTATGTTTTTGTTATTTAGTGTTCTAAACTTTAATTAAATAATCAATTCACAAATAATCGTTGATACAATTTTTTTATGAGGAGTAATACAAATGACGAAAACTATCGCTGTTGTCGCTGACAGCCACGGTAATGCTACTGCCTTAAAAGCTGTTTTACAAGACGCTGAAAAAAATAATGCGACAGAAATATGGTCGATTGGAGATATCGGCTTCGGCGGATCATCAACTGAGGAATGTTTTCAGATGTTGGAAGAAGTCAACACGACTCAATATCTATTGGGAAATTGGGAATCAGTTTATAATAAAATTATGAACGATGGCGACCAAGTTGATTTCGATAACCCTACTAACGTCTACTTCGCTAATTTAGTTAGATACGACCAAGAAAATTTTAGTCCAAACCGTCGCAAGCAAATTCAAAATCTTCCCATGACTGGTAAAAAAGTTGAACAAGGTTTAATTTTTTCGTTGACACATAATTTGCCGAATAGCAATCACGGTGGCACATTGTTCCCCTATGGCGACGAAGCAAGTTTCAATGAGTTAAATATTGGAGAAGATATGGATGTCGCTATTTATGGTCATACGCATACTCCAGTTTGGCGTTACACTACGATTGGTCAAATGATATTTAATCCTGGTTCTGTTGGCCAACCTTGGTACACTCGCAAAAAATTTATGCATGACCGAGATGCCAGCTACCTGCTTCTAACTATTTCTGGCGAAAATATCGACAATATCAACTTCCGCAAAGTACCATATGATCTCAATACAGAATTATCCCATGCCAAAACACTTGGCCATCCCTACCTTAGTTTATATAAAAAGCTACTGACCACTGTATCACGTCGACGCACGACAAATTAACACTGGAAAAAATCAATCAGAAGAATCATTATAAAGAAAAGGTTAACGATTTCCTCTCAAATCTGAATCATTAAGGAGCAACTCCATGAACAATGAAATTTTGACAGAAATTAAAAATAATCAAACTATTATCATTGCTCGACATAAAAATCCGGATCCTGATGCTATTGGGTCTGAAATAGGTCTTAAATTGGCGATTCAAGCAGCTTATCCCGATAAAAAAGTTTTTGCAGTTGGGTCTGATATCCCCATTTTGAACTGGATCGGTAAGATGGAACATCTTGATCAAGCTTTGTATAAAGATGCTTTGATCATCGTAGTCGATACCGCAAATACTATCCGGATCGACGATCCAAATAATTATCAAGCTGCTAAAAAAATTATTAAAATCGACCATCATCCCGATGTTGATGATTACGGAGATATCAGCTGGGTCGACACAACTTATTCTAGTTGTTCAGAAATGATTTTTGAATTGATCGACTCAGCGCCTGAATTGAATCTAACTAAAGAAATTGCTGAAAAATTATACGCCGGCATTATTGGCGACACTAACCGCTTCTTATATGCAGATACCAATGCAAGATCCTTAGCAATCGCCGCCAAGTTGGCAGATACCGGAATCGACCTGTCCGCAATTGGTCATAAAGAAGATGGCATGTCATTAGACGTTGCTAGATTAGAAGCTTATATCCTGGAAAATTTCACATTGTTAGATTCCGGTTTCGCCTATGTACTGATCGATAAAATGACCTTAGATATTTTTAACTTGCGCCCTGGCGAGATCGACAACGTTGTCCCATTGATTGGAACGATCACAGATGTCAGGACTTGGGCAGTTATTAGTGAAAAGGAACAAGACCGTTTCAGGGTTAATTTAAGATCTAAGGATATCGCCATCAACCCTGTTGCTGAAAGGTTCGGTGGTGGCGGTCATCCCTTGGCTAGTGGCGTATTTTTACATAGTCATGATGAAGTCGATCGTTTAGTTACCGCAATGGACGAATTAAGCGCACAATAAAAATCCAATCGCAGAGATATTAATTTTTCTGTGATTGGATTTTTAATTTTCATTTATTTTAAATTATTTTCTTAAAAAAGAGTAATAATTATCCTGAAATTCATCGTATTATTAAAATATCGATAACCACTAAGAATAGAATTTTAGGAGGTCTATTATGAAGGCTGTTTATCCAATCATTATGACCAAATACAAACGAGAATATTACCCCTATTACATCAACATTCCTGATTTCAACTGCTCAATCCATGCTTCTGATGTGTCGTCTGGTATGGAATTGGCCAGACAAAAGATTGCTGAAAAAATTATTAATCTGCAATCAACTAATCAAAAGGTTCCCTGCTCAAATTACGTTATTCCCACTCTCAATCATGCTGATATTATAACTTTGATCGATGTTGATACTGATGATTTTCAAGTTTTAAAAAAAAACAAAAAGCTATTTGGCGTTTTCTAAAAAATGAAAATTAAAAATCCTGTCTGATTAATCAAATTAATCACGACAGGATTTTTGTGTCTCTTAGTGCTTTATTTTTACATCATAAGCCAGACCGCTTAGAAGCAGCAACATGGCAAAACCAATCATCATTAACAAAACATTATTATCATTTCCAGTCTGTGGAAGCACGCTGTTGTCGGGATCGACAACACTAGCTGGATCTGAAGAATTGTTATCAGATGTTGACGTTGAAGGATCTGTTATCAATCCTCCATTATTACCAGGATCTGGGTCAACAGAAGTTGAGCCTTCGTTTCCACCATTTCCATCGACGTCAGTGCCTGGTTCAGGATCTGGATCAGGTGTAGGTTCTGGGTCTGGATCTGGTGTTGGATTTGGATCTGGATCCGGATCAGGATTTGGCGTTGGTTCTGGATCTGGAACTTCTCCACCAGTTTCTGTTTCGCTGTCAGAGGTAGTTAATTGGCCTAAACTAACGTCACTGTCAGTTATCTCAAATGAGATTTTTTCAGGATTGATATCAAAACCATTTGGTGCAGTAGTTTCTTGGAAATAATATTTGCCAGGTTTCAAATTATCGACCCTTAATACACCGTACTCATTTGTTAGGGCAGTTGTCACTACATCGCCATTCTCATCATACAGAGTATATTCTGCCCCAGGTACGCCAATTTGGGGACGATCTGTATCAAATTTCTGCAAGAATGCTGAGTAGTCGCCATCGATACCGATGATCTTCTCATTTTCAATCGAGATCAATGCCGGAGTTAAATTATTAGCCGTAATACTAAAGTTAATATCATTGCCTAACATATAACCATCGGGGGCTTTGGTCTCCTTTGATGTATATTCGCCAATTGGCAAATTATATAAGTGACCAATTCCTAGTCGATCAGTCGTAATATGTCCAACGACTTCACCATCAGAATTAACAACATCAAATTCCGCACCAGCTAGTTTGTAGCCAGTCTCAGAATCGATTTTTTCAATGACGACTGAGCCTAGTTCTTCAGCCTTTGGTTCATCTTTGGGTGTTACTTGAACTGGAGTAGTCGTTTGTCCGGTGATCGTAAATGGAACTTCATTATCGTTAGGTTGATAGCCTTCAGGAGCTTGCGTTTCTTTGAAGTAATAATCTCCCGCTGCTAAATTACCAACGTTGATCTGTCCATTCTCGTCAGTCGTTAAGCCAGTCTTGATCGGTGTATCAGAGCCAACTTTATACAAGGAATAAACTGCGCCAGGTAGGACTTCATTAGAACTTTCATCCTCTTTGGTCAAAAGTACTCCACCTAATACATTCCCACTACCGTTACCAGAATTGTCTTTTCCAACAACTTTAGCACTAGCGGAATTTTCAATGGCTGAGCCACCTGAGCCGTTTCCAGCTAAAGTAGCATCCATTGAGGCATCGTTTCTAAAGACTGTTCCATCACTAGCTTGACTATCATCTGTTAACTTAGTTTGGAATTTGATAGCGTACATTTGATCTTGGGCCTTTGGAATTGTCAGATCAAAGCCATTGCTGTGCTCGTTAAGAGTGTAGTTGCCAGAAGATACGACCTTGTCACGGGAATAAGTCCCACTATCGCGGTCCTTCCAACTTGCCTCATAGACGATCACTGAACCTGGAATATACTCCAGATTGGGATCAGTGATAGTATCAGAAATATTTAAATTGTTTAAATTCAACTCATTTCTGTTAGCTAGAATCGTCCAAGTAACGACAGCATCGCCATTTTCGTCTTTTCCAAGGACACCTTTTTTGGAAATGTTGGCCTCGCTAGTACTTAACTTAGTCGTTAAATTACTATCTTGAACTTGACCATCTTTGATAGGAAATTCAACGTTTTGCGAGCCGACTTCTGCCTTATTACGGTCAACAGTGACACCACTATTAACTGTTAAACTTCCCTTCACGTCGTGAAGATTTTCAACGTCAGTGAAAGTCACAACAATTTGATTATTGCTGTTTAATACAGCAGTTCCAATTGTATTGCCGGCATCATCAGTGATATTAAACGATTCGCCAGGATTGGATACTTTCAAAGGCTCTGGAACATCAATAGTCAATGTATCGCCATTTTGAAGATCTAATCCCGTCGTATCGTATTCGTATTGAATGCCGACAGTACTGTTCATGCTATAAGTCTTATCCTGGTCAATGATCGATCCACTGGTTATCATATCGCTACTAGTGTAGTTAGTTGCCGCACAAGCAGTATTAGACTTAGCAGTCGTGACCAATATGAAAAGACCAAATATAGCAATTGCAATACTAATTATTCTTTTCGTAATTTTCATTTTCTCCCCCCTTCTTCCAATTACAATTATAATTATATGACTAGTTACATATTACACAACCGGATTGAGGTTGATTATCAGGTGATAATTTATTTTACAAGAAAATATCATAATAAATTTTGATTTTTTTAACCAAATTCCAATACGCACCTAAAAGTGCCTACTATTTTTTTAATCACGCCGGGTATATAGTTAAGATAATAATTAATTTTTGGGAGGTTCAAAATGGATTTACATTTAACTCATAAATTAGCTCTGATAACTGGTTCTACTAAAGGAATTGGTAAAGCTATCGCCATACAAATGGCGCAAGAAGGTTCCGACGTGATCATTAATGGTCGTAAACAAGAGGATGTCGACAAGGTCGTTGCTGAGATCAAAGCCAAGTTCCCTAACACTAACCCACAAGCAGCAGCTGCTGATATTTCCAAAGAAGCTGGTCGTAAAAAATTATTTAATGATTTTCCCAAAGTAGATATCCTAGTTAACAACATGGGGATTTTTCAACCAATGGAATATTGGGACATCGATGACGATATCTGGGAGAAATTTTTCAAGGTAAATGTTTTATCTGGAAACGCCTTGGCAAAATTTTATCTTCCCAAAATGTTAGCTGATGATTTTGGAAGAATCATCTTTATTGCTAGCGAAGAAGCTGTGATGCCATCAGGTGAAATGCCACAATACAGTATGACAAAATCAATGAACTTATCATTGGCAAAAAGCTTATCTAAGTTGACTGTCGCAACTCATGTGACTGTTAACACAGTCATGCCTGGTTCAACTCTAACTGAAGGCGTTCAAGACATGATCGATGAAATGTACAAAGATAGCGATATACCAAAGGATCAATGGGAAGCTGACTTTATGAAGAATCATCGTTCTCGTTCACAGATTCAACGTTTGATCCGCCCAGAAGAAATTGGACGTTTCGTTGCATTTGTCGCTAGCCCAGATGCATCTTCATTCTCTGGTGAAGCCTTACGCTTAGACGGTGGACTCGTACCCACAATCTTTTAATATTGATCAAACTGCTGAAATTTTTTCAGCAGTTTTTTTTTAGGCAGATACGTTGACTATTTCCCCAAATAACCTAATGATATAGATGTACCAATTTTCAATTATCAGATAATAAATCATTTTGTAGAAGAAGGTATGTATATATGAGTAAAAAATTGACTACTGCAACTGGACAACCTTGGGCAGACAACCAAAATTCTCAAACAGCTGGTGCACGTGGACCAGTCTTAATGCAAGACTACGATTTATTGGAAAAATTAGCTCACTTTGACCGTGAACGAATCCCTGAAAGAGTCGTTCATGCTAAAGGTGCTGGTGCTAAAGGTGTATTTGTCTTAGAAAACGACATGAGCAAATATACTAAGGCCGACCTATTCAATGGCGTTGGCAAAGAAACACCCATCCTAATGAGATTTTCTCAAGTGGCTGGTGAAAAAGGCTATCCTGACACTTACCGTGATGTTAGAGGATTCTCAGCCAAATTTTATACTCAAGAAGGAAACTACGATATTGTTGGCAATAATACACCGGTTTTTTTCGTTCATGATCCACTGAAATTCCCTGATTTTATTCATTCACAAAAACGTGACCCTAAAACAAATCGCCGTTCGCAAAAAATGCAATGGGACTTCTGGTCACATTCACCAGAATCACTTCATCAAGTTACTTATTTGATGGGCGACCGTGGACTTCCCGCTTCCTATCGCGAAATGAACGGTTACGGCTCTCATACTTTTAAATGGGTCAACAAAGACGGCGAGCAATTCTGGATCAAATACCATTTGATCTCCGATCAAGGAGTCAAAAACATGTCTAATGAGGCTGCTGCACAAATGAGTTCAGAAGACACCGACTTTTTACAAAACGATCTCTTTGATGCAATCGAACAAAAGAACTATCCTTCATGGACAATGTACGTTCAAATTTTGCCATATGCCGAAGGTTTAACTTATAAATGGGATATCTTCGATGTAACCAAAGTTGTTTCTCACAAAGACTACCCACTGATCAAAGTTGGTAAATTGACCTTAAATGAAAACCCAACTAACAACTTTACTGATATTGAAGAGGCTGCTTTTTCACCTGCTAACTTTGTCCCTGGGATCGAACCATCACCAGATAAACTATTGCAAGGTCGTTTGTTCTCATATAAAGATACGCAAAGATATCGTCTAGGCGTTAACTTTGAAGACTTACCTGTCAACCGTCCATTGAACGAAGTCCACAATTACGAGCGTGATGGCTACATGAAAGCTGACAACCAAGGATCAGAAGGAAATTATGAACCAAATAGTTTTGACGGTCCAAAAGAAGATCACACAGCTTCCGTAGCACCTGTCCAAGCTGAGGGAATTATCGGCAATCAGCCATACTCTTATAAAGTTGATAATACGACCCAAGCTGGAGATTTATATCGACTATTTTCTGACGATGAAAAAGAACGTTTGATTGGAAATGTTGCCAGCGGTTTAACTGCTGCAAATAGCGATGAAATCACCAAACTTGAGATTACTCAAATGTACGGTGCTGATAAAGATTACGGAACAGGTGTCGCTAAAGCCATGGGATTAAATATCGACGATATTGTTTCCGATAAATAGATAATTAATAATCAACAATTGCATTCAGCGATTGTTGATTTTTTATTGATTAAATTCAACGCTGATTTAATGGCATGTTTTAAATATAAGTCAGTTTCTATAAATATTTTTGTTTAAAGATAAAATTATATACCATGTCTTTCGCGTTATTATAAATGTGTTCTCAAGAAATGGAACCGGAAGCCACGCCGGTTTAGCGGGTAACCCCCTACATTACCCAAAGTTTCATTGAGAATGTTTCTCCCTCACATTACGGAATTAATATGAATCCCCCCTATGCGTCTATAGTTCTCTTCGCCAAAAGAGAACTTTTTTTGTGTCGTCAAACTGTATATTCCAATATTGAAACTCTATACTTAATTTGGAGGGATCAATATGATCAAACAATTAACTAAACCAACTAGTGCCGAATTAAATCGTATTTCCAATATTTGGCTAACTAGCAACATTGAAGCCCATGATTTTATTCCAAGATCTTATTGGGAAAAAAATTATCCGATGGTCTTGCAGCAATTAGCTGAAGCTGACATAATCACTGCCTACGATAATGATAATATCGTGGGATTCATGGGATTGGATAAAAATTACATCGAAGGAATCTTTGTTGAAAGCAATCACCTGCATCAAGGATTTGGTAAATCTCTGATCGAACATGCAAAAGCCACTCATTCAGTACTAAATTTGTCGGTTTATGGAAAAAACCAATCGGCAATTGAATTCTATCTAGCTCAGGGATTTACCAAATCATCAGATGGAATCGACAGTAATACTGGAGAACCAGAGATTCAAATGGTTTGGCAAAAAAATCAATTTAATGAATAAAGATATTTTTTACATAAGGTTTTGACTCGTTTAAAATATAAATAGATTTATACGGGGAGACACTTATGAAAAAAATATTAGTAGTTTTAACTAACTATGCACAGTATGGCAAACGAAAAGAGGCCACTGGACTTTGGCTTGGCGAAGCAACTGAATTTGTCCGCGAGGTCAATAAAGCTGGTTTCGATGTCGATTACGTCAGCCCAAATGGTGGATATGTTCCAATCGACCCACGTAGCATTAAATACGCGTCTACAGAGGATTTAGAAATGTATAATTCTGAAGACTTCAGGACCTTTGCTTTGGCCAGATCAATGAAGGCAAATGAAATCAAATCAGCGAACTATTGTGCGATTTATTTTACTGGCGGACACGGTGTCATGTGGGACTTCCCTCATAATGAAATCCTTCATAAAATAAGTTTAGATATTTTCAATAATGAGGGCTATTTGACTTCAGTTTGCCACGGAATTTCCGCTCTTTTGTACATGAAGGATTGGAATGACGAGTGGATGATCAAAGGTAAACACATTACCGGTTTTACAAACAGCGAAGAAATTTTAAGTGGCAAGAGAAATCGTGTACCATTTTTAAACGAAAATATTGCTAAAGAGCATGGAGCAATTTTTGAAAAAAAGCGGGCTTACTCAGAATATGCTATCCAAGATGGGCAATTTATTACCGGTCAAAATCCTTTTTCACCAAAGGCAGTCGCCAAAATATTAGTTAAAAATCTTAAAAAGAAGTAAAAAAGAGTTCCTTAAGCCAATCAATGACTTGAGAAACTCTTTGATTTAGTGCTGCTGACAAGAGTCGAACTTGCACATGGAAACCCATACAGCGACCTGAACGCTGCGCGTCTGCCAATTCCGCCACAGCAGCAAAGCAATAATGTGTTATGCTTACCTTAAAACGATACCATAAAAATGAGGATATGTAATGCAAAAAATTGATAAATCAATCTTAACACAAGTTATCAAACCACGTGACCCTATCTCATACAAAGGTAATTTTGGAAAAATTTTGATTATTGCCGGTTCAACTCATTTTGGCGGAGCAGCTATTATGTCCGCCAGTGCAGCTGTGTACGCTGGTGCGGGACTAGTCACTGTAGCCACAGTTCCAGAAAAATTTGCTGCCATCAATTCTCGACTACCCGAAGCTATGACAATTGATTACAGTAATTTAATGGACACGCTAGATTCGATCAAGCAGTCAGATGTGATTGTGATTGGTCCTGGTCTTGGTACCTCTTCGACTGCAAATTCATTGGTCCAATTAGTCATCGATCATACCAATCAAAGTCAGACCATCATTTTTGATGCCTCTGCATTAACTTTAATTGCTGAACAAAATATCGATATCTCAAAGATATCTGCCAATGTTGTCCTAACTCCCCACCAAGGAGAATGGAACCGTCTGTCTGATCTAACTATCAAAGATCAAACACCCGAAAACAATCAACGGATGTTGCATTCACTTGCACCCAATGCACTTCTGATCATTAAAAAACATTTATCAGAAATTTATTATGAAGGCAGCATCAGTCAAATCACAGCTGGAAATGCTGGGATGGCCACTGGTGGCATGGGCGATACCTTAACTGGGATCATTGCAGCCTTTGTCGGCCAATTCGATTTCTCACAAGATACAGTTGAAGCTGCCCTATTCCTACACAGCTATGTGGCTGATAAATTGTTCAAGAAAAATTACGTCATTCTACCTGAACAACTAATTCAGGAATTACCAAAAACAATGCAAAAAATCGCAACAAAGTAAAATAAGCTGTGACATAACTGCTATTTTGTACTCCCATGCGGCATAAACGTGCAACAAAACATAGCTCCTTCCGCTTAATTTCAAAGAGGCCCTAATTCAAAATACGAATTAGGGCCTCTTCTACATTAATGCTCGGGAGCTGAACATGTTCTGTCGCACTCTCTTTTTTGTATTATTTAATTTTTACTAACCGTCTGATTCGAGCAACTCTGGAACCAAGGATCTTATCAGCCAACTTAGTCTTTAAGACTAAGTAACCGAAGACTCCAGCACCGATGATTGCTTCGATGATCAGGACGAATAAACTAACGATTCTGTCTGAATTTCCGACAAATCGGAAAACAATCCAATTAATAATTGCTACAACGATGAACATCGCCACTGAAAAAATGATGATTCCACTGATGCGATTTTCTGTTCGTTCAATATTAAATGGATAGATCTCATAAAGTTTTCTAAGCATCAACCAGCAGATCACTGCCATACTGATACTTGTCGCAACTAACGGACCGTATTCATGGAACATACCGATCATTGGAACTTGAATCAGAACTTTAACGATGAATCCAATCACCAAGTATCTGATTGCAAGTCTATTGCGATACAAGGCTTGGAGAACAGCAGATAGAACTGTGAACAATCCCAACAAAATCGACATGATCGACGAGAACTGCAGCATTGAGATACCTAAGGCATCATAGCGATAGAAAGTCGTCCACAGTGGTTGTGCTACGGCGTACATCCCTAATGCTGAAGGAATCATGATAAAGAAGAACAATTCGATCGTATTTGCAATTTGTTTTTCGATATCATGTTTATCGCCCTTAGCAAACAACCCTGATAAGATTGGCACCGCAGTAACTGCCATTGCTGTCGATAGCGAAACAATGATCATGATCAGCTTATTAGCTTGGAATCCAAATAATGAATAGTAGTTATCCAATTGGACCTTTGAAGCTTTTACGAACATCAACATAAATTGTTGGAATGTTGACTGGTCAAAGAGATTAAAGAATGTGATACCGGCATCCATGATGATAAATGGAAATGCCTGCTCGAATATTTCTCGAGCAAAGTTTTTATCCAAAGTTGAGGCCGGTTTACCATTTCTAGATAACTCGCGTAACTTTGGCAATTTTCTAAATATGTAGATCAATAAAATTGCAATGGCAAAGATTGCACCGATAAAGGCAGCAAAAGTCGATTGAGTAACAGCATCAACGTAACTTCCCTTTTGAACTTGCATGATCAAATAAGTCGCGAGCAGCATATAAATAACTCTAGCAATTTGTTCAACTAATTGTGATATAGCGGAAGGTGCCATATCAGAATAACCTTGCAAGTAACCTCTTAAAATACTGAGGATTGGAATTACTAAAACAGCCACTCCTAATGATTTGATAACCGGAATACTGTTAGGATCGCTGTCAGTGAATAGAAATGCAATAAATGAAGCACCAAAGAACATGATCGCTCCAAAAATTATTCCCATCAACGCCATGATCTTTAAGCCTTGTTTGAATAAACTATTACCTGTTGCATATTCGTCCAAGGCATTATAGTGAGAAATTTGTTTGGAAATAGCACCGGGTATCCCGGCAGTAGAAATAATTAAAAACAAGCTGTAAATATTGTAGCCCTTGGCAAACAAAGCATTGGCAGAAGGATATGAAGAACCCATCCAGGCCATCCAAGGAATAATATATATAGCCCCAAGCACACGTGAAAAAATACTACCAGCTGTCATCCAAACTGAGCCTTTTAACATCGTATCTTGGCTAGAAGATTCCGGATCCAATCTCGGGATCGCTTCTTCTGAACTTTGATTATCCTTGCTCAAATACTAGCACCACCTTAAAAACTATCTGTTCCATTATAGCAAACTTGTAATCTCGGAAACTTAAAAATACTCTTTATTCTTGAAAAAATCAACTAAATCAAAGTAACCATATAATAATTTTTATCAAAAAAGCTAAGACCGAGTCTTAGCTTTTTCATTTATTTTACTACAATATTAACAATCTTGTTAGGAACGACAATTACCTTCACAACATCTTTGCCATCAAGGAATTTTTGAACTTTTTCATCGCTCAAAGCAATTTCTTTGACCTTTTCCTTATCAGTATCAACTGGCATTGATAATTTATCACGTAAACGACCATTAACTTGAATGATCATCTCAACAGTATCAGATACTAATTTACTTTCATCAAATTCAGGCCATTTAGCATAAGTGATCGATTCATCATGACCAAACTTGCTCCATAATTCTTCCATCATATGTGGTGCAATTGGAGCCAACATCTTAACAAAACCTTCAGCATATTCTTTAGGCATTGTATCAACCTTGTTAGCTTCATTAGCAAAGACCATCATTTGTGAAATGGCAGTGTTGAAGTGCAATGAATCATAATCTTCAGTGACCTTCTTGACTGTTTCGTTGTAAACCTTATCGAGCTTGCCATCATTTTTATCAGTCAAGTAGTCAGATTTAACAGTGTTTTCGTCATCGTTATTGATGAATAATCTCCAAACACGTTCCAAGAACTTGTTAGCTCCTGCCAAACCATCTTCAGACCATGAAATAGATGCATCCAAAGGTCCCATGAACATTTCGTAAAGTCTTAATGTGTCGGCGCCGTATGATTCAACAACATCATCAGGGTTAACAACATTACCCTTTGACTTAGACATCTTTTCATGGTTATCACCCAAGATCATACCTTGGTTATATAGTTTTTGGAATGGTTCTTTAGTAGGCACAACTCCCAAGTCATAAAGAACTTTGTGCCAGAAACGAGCATACAATAAGTGAAGAACAGCGTGTTCAGCCCCACCAATATAAAGATCAACTGGCAACCATTGTTTCAATAAGTCGTAGTCAGCCAATTGTTTATCATTATGTGGATCAATGTATCTTAAGTAATACCAAGAACTACCTGCCCATTGTGGCATAGTATTAGTTTCACGACGTCCTTTACGGCCATTCTTATCAACGACGTTTACCCAATCAGTCAGGTTAGCAAGTGGACTTTCAGGTGTTCCTGAAGGTTCAATATTGCTATCAGCTGGCAATTCCAAAGGTAACTCATCTTCTGGAACTAGAGTTGTTTCGCCGTCTTCCCAATGAATGACAGGAATTGGTTCACCCCAGTAACGTTGACGTGAGAATAACCAGTCACGAAGTTTGTAGTTAACTTTCTTTTTACCGATACCCTTGTCTTCAAGGTATTGAACCATCTTATCGATAGCCTCTTCTTTACCCATTCCATCCAAGAATTCAGAATTAATATGAACGCCATCGCCAGTGAAGGCTGCATCATCAATGTTTCCACCTTCAAGTACTTGAACGATTGGCAAGTCAAATTTCTTAGCAAACTCATAATCACGATCATCATGAGCAGGAACGGCCATGACGGCACCAAATCCATAAGTACTCAATACATAGTCAGAGATCCAGATTGGAATCTTCTTGCCATTAACTGGGTTAACAGCATAAGCACCAGTAAAGGCACCTGTTTTATCCTTGTTCAAATCAGTTCTTTCAAGATCTGACTTGCTAGCAATTTTAGCTTTATAAGCTTCAACTTCAGCTTTTTGTTCAGGAGTAACGATTTTTTCAACTAAGTCATGTTCTGGTGCCAAAACCATATAAGTTGCACCGTAGATCGTGTCTGGACGGGTTGAGAATACTTGCACTGTTTCTGATGTATCAGCTACTGGGAAGTCAATTTCTGCACCCACAGAACGTCCAATCCAGTTACGTTGCATTTCCTTGATTGATTCAGGCCAGTCGATCAAGTCCAAATCATCCAAAAGACGATCAGCATAAGCAGTGATCTTCAACATCCACTGACGCATTGGCTTACGATAAACTGGATAGCCACCACGTTCAGTTTTTCCATCAATGACCTCTTCGTTTGCAACAACTGTACCTAAATCCGGACTCCAGTTAACTGGAACTTTGGCTTCATATGCCAAACCCTTTTTGTACATTTGTTCAAAGATCCACTGTGTCCACTTGTAGAACTTAGGATCTGTAGTTTGCACTTCACGGTCCCAATCGTATGAAAAACCGAGTGAATTGATTTGACGTTTAAAGTTATTGATATTTTTTTCAGTGAATTCAGCTGGGTTATGACCAGTGTCTAAAGCATATTGTTCTGCTGGTAAACCAAAGGCATCAAAGCCCATTGGATGCAAAACATTATATCCTTGCATACGTTTCATTCTGGCTACGATATCAGTAGCTGTATATCCTTCTGGATGTCCAACGTGGAGTCCTTGTCCAGATGGATATGGGAACATATCCAAAGCGTAAAAGTTCTTCTTGTTCTTGTCAGTACCAGTCTTAAAAGTTTGATTTTCTTTCCAGTACTTTTGCCATTTTTTCTCAACGACATTGTGATTGTATGACATATTCTTTCCTCCATAAAAAAAGTCCTATGATTAATAAACTAATCATAGGACGAATTATCGCGGTACCACCTAAGTTCCATGTAGACAGACTACATGACTCTCGATATCCGTAACAAGGATAAGATGTGACTGCTTACTGTTAGTTCAGCGGTCAAACTTGGTGGACGAGTTCAATTTATTTAATTTATGCATTCACAACGACCATGCACTTTCTGAAAAAAATTAAAATAAATCTACTATTTCCATTGCATATATATTACAACTTTAATTGCTGTCCGACAACCAATAAATCTGAATTGAGATTATTTGCTTGTTTTAAATCAGAAACAGATACACCTAATTGACGTGCAATTCCATCTAAAGTATCGCCATTTTTAACTGTTACAGTGTTGTCTTGAGAACTTGCACTCTGTGTTTGTGCCGATTGATCTTGTTGACTGCCAGAGTTTACAGTTGCACTGTTACTTGAATTAGCTTGTCCATTAGAAGTATCGCTTGAAACATTAACTGCAACTTGAGCAGTTGATTGTGACTTGTCATACTTCTTAACTCCGTTAGTTTCGTCTTGAACAATGACCGGTGCTTGTTGATTTCCATAAACATCATCAGAAGAATCACTGCTTGAAGCATCGGCAGCAGTTTTGTTGCCCATTGCGACAGGATCATTAACAGATGCAGTCGGAGTTCCGATAACTTGATTTACGATCAATGACTTACCTGGATAAACATAGCTTGAAGTCTTTAAACCATTCAATTCCATTAATGTTTCCAGAGGAATATTAAATTTATCAGCTACAGACTGTAAAGTGTCTCCTTGTGCAAAAACATAATTTTCATTTTGATCAGATTCTTGAGGTTGATCGAATCGTGATAAATTATATTTTTCTATGATATTATTTAATTTATCTGCATAAGTAGTATCCGTGGCATATTTACCAGTCAAGAATGCTGTGGCATCTTTATATGAACTAGTATTGCTCTTCCAAGTGCCGGCATACATTTGTGGGTTTCCAGAAACGCCACCGCGGAGTAAAGAAACATAATCTTCGAGCGATTCTTTATAAGAAGGATACTTCTTAAAATCTGATTGAATCGAATAAAGACTGCCGGAACCATCGTCTTCTTGAGTTGGCATGTTCACAGCAGTGCCCTTATATGCACCCTTGATACCAAACAAGTTATAGTTAGGTGCACTAGCTAAACCACTAGTTCCCCAACCACTCTCGATCATGGCTTGAGCAATCATCACGGATGCATATAAGTCATTATTGCCAGCTAATTTGCGAGCAGAATTACCAATATAGTCAATGAAATTTTGGTCGCCAACACCACGAGGAGTTAGCATCCCCACGCCGGTGTTAGTGGCCGCAACAGCATCAGCATTGTTGGTATTGCTTTGATCATTATTATTTGAATTATCATATGTATCGGCAAATGCTTGATGTGTTGCCAATGCATTACTAGTTTGTGCAGCTACCCCACTGAAAAATAAACCTGCACCTAAGATGGTGACATTCTTTTTCAGGTTGGCGTTTGCTTGTTTTTTCGAATTTGAACGATAGAGTTTGTTCTCTTCAGCTTTGCGCTGACTACGTGAAATTGTCATATAAACAACACCCCTTTAATACTCATGAAACTATTATATTTCTTAAACAATTTTTAAACAATAGAGAGGGAAAAATAAATGAAAAGTTCTAAATTTCTGACTACCACAAATATTATTTTGATAATAATATTTATATTATGGTCCTGGGCTGTAACAACTCAGGCTAATTTTATCCATGGGTTCGACAAGTTCTTTATTGCCATGATCTATCAAAACCACACTGCTACTCCATTGTTGGTTTTTCGGACTCTGACTGAAGTCGGCGGAACTTTCTGGACAGTAATAATTACGCTAGTAATTTTGATTATTTTGTCGTATTTCAAATATTATTATGCAGCAATATTTTTAGCCGCAAATAAATTGGTCGTCGTCATTATCAACACAATAATAAAAGACTTAATCAGACGCCCTCGTCCCAGCCACCATCATTATATGTATGAAGGAAGCTTTAGTTACCCTAGTGGACACAGTTCATCTGCATTAAGCCTTTATATTCCGTTATTAATAATTTGTTTCTTTATATTTAAAAAAATTGGTTCTAGAGTATTGATCACGACTTTGGGTATCTTACTGATAATTATCATTGGATACAGTCGTGTCTACCTCGGAGTGCATTATCCAAGCGATATCGTTGGCGGATACTTGCTAGCAGGAAGCGTACTAACTTCAACAGTAATTTTATTTAGAGCCAAGAATATCTTTGTTCTTGATTTCAAAGGCATTCAAAAGCAAAGCGATAACTAACAACACTGCACCGGCAACATAAATATTGTGCAGACCAGAGAAAAGAATCTCTCTCATCTTTGGCAATAACTCAGTTGGCAATTGACTGGCGGTTTGAGGATCAATTAATTTGTTCATCATATCGACAGTTATTTTTTTGTTCTGAGCAGCACCATTAGCTAACGCAGTGTTCAAGATGATTCCATCTACTGAAACCATCAAGGACATACCAATAGTTCTTAATAAGGTATTAAAACTGGTGGCCACACCCACATTCTCTGAAGGCACGACTGTTTGTGCAGTTACTGTAGTCGTCGTGATAGTTAAACCAAAACCGCATCCGGCAATTGCTGCCAACATTAAGAAGTACCAGAATGGCGTTCCCACATGCGCTAGCAGTAAGAATACGTTAGCTGTTGCTAAAAAGATCAAACTAATGTAAATCACACGATTTGGAGCAAACTTTTTCAATAAACTTCCAGCCCAGAATGATCCAAAGATCCAAACGATTGAACTAGGAGTAACAGCAAATCCACCCATTGATGGGCTCAATCCTAAGATTCCTTGCATCCAAGTTGGGATATAAGCTTCAAATCCAATCAAGAAACCGCTGACTAACAATGCGATAACATTTTGGATCACAAAAGTTTTGTTTGAGAACAGGTGCAACGGCAATATTGGGTCGCTGACTTTTCTCTCAAAATGAATGAAGATGAAAATCGAAATTACCGAAACTGCTACCAAGCCAATCGGCAACAATGGAGAACCGGTCCCGATATATTGCAATGCCAACATGATTGGTAACAAAACTAAGATCAGCAACATAGTTCCGACATAATCAATTTTAACTTTATGTCCTTGTTCGCGTTTTTCTTTAAAGAAGATCCAAATCAGCAGCATTGTGATGATACCGACTGGCAAGTTGATCAAGAATACCCAATGCCAGCTTAATTGTTCAACGATGAATCCACCTAAAAGTGGTGCGATAACAGCTGCAATTCCCCAGGCTGAACCATTTAGACCTAAGATCTTGGCTCTTTTTTCAAGTGGATAAATGTCGGCGATAATAGTAAATGTTAGTGGCTGAATGGCACCAGATCCCAATCCTTGGACTACCCGGGCCAAAATCAAAGTCAGCATTGAATTAGACATGCTGCACAGAACTGAACCCACGACGAATAATCCTAAACCGAATAAAAAGACTGGTTTTCGACCGACAACGTCTGATAATTTCCCATAAATTGGCGTTGATACAGCTGTCATTAATAAATAAATTGAAAATACCCAATTCATTAAACTTACGCCGTGCAAACTTCCAATGATAGTTGGCATAGCAGTTGATACGATTGTTCCCTCAATTGCGGTCATAAATGTTGCGATAAATACCGCAATCGTCACAATTACAACATGTGACTGTGTTTGTTTCTCGTTCATATTTCCCCCATAAAAAAAGACGTCCTTTAAAGTATAAACTTTAAAGAACGCCTCTGTACTCGTTGATTAGTCCTTAACTTTTGATAAAAATTCTTTAATAGAATCAACTTTATCTAATTGTTCCCAAGGCAAATCAATATCTGTACGTCCAAAGTGGCCATAAGCCGCTGTTTGTTTGTAGATAGGTCTTTGTAGATCTAACATTTGAATGATACCAAGTGGTCTAAGATCAAAGTTCTTATTGACGCAAGCAACAATTTGCTCTTCGCTATAATCACTAGTACCAAATGTATCAACGTGAATTGATACTGGACGTGCTACACCAATTGCATAAGCAATTTGAATTTCGACCTTTTTAGCAATACCTGCTGCAACCAAGTTCTTGGCAATATATCTAGCGGCATAACTAGCTGAACGGTCAACTTTAGTAGCATCTTTACCAGAAAAAGCACCGCCACCATGACGTGCAAATCCGCCATAAGTATCAACGATAACCTTTCTACCAGTAAGTCCTGAATCTCCTTCTGGTCCACCAATTACGAAACGACCAGTTGGATTGATCAAATACTTCGTTTTATCATCAATCATGTTTGATGGAACTACTGCATCAATAACATATTTCTTGATATCTTTTTGAATCTGATCAAGTGTTGCTTCTTCTTTGTGCTGTGTACTTAAAACGATCGTGTCGATACGAACTGGTTTGTCGTTTTCGTCGTATTCAACAGTAACTTGAGATTTAGCATCAGGCATTAAATAATCAAGCGTTCCGTCTTTACGTACTTCAGCGGTTTTACGCATAAGTTTATGTGCTAAAGAGATTGGCAATGGCATGTATTCTTTAGTTTCGTCTGTGGCAAAACCAAATACGAAACCTTGATCACCAGCACCAATTTGATCCAATGGATCAGCATCTTTAGCTGATTCTCTTTTTTCAAGGGCATCATCTACACCTTGTGCGATATCGGGAGATTGTTCGTCTAGAGCTACTAGAACTGCACAACTTCCACCGTCGAAACCTGGATTTGAACCATCGTATCCAATTTCTTTAATTGTGTTACGAACAACGCTTTGGATGTCTACGTAAGCTGTTGTTGAAATTTCACCAACTACGAGTACCAAACCAGTTGTTACGGTTGTCTCACAGGCAACACGCGCATTCTTATCTTGCTCAAGCAAGGCATCAAGGATTGCGTCACTAATTTGATCAGCAATTTTATCTGGATGTCCTTCTGAAACAGATTCGGATGTAAATAAGTAATTCTTTGACATTATAAATTTTCCACCTTTCGGTTACAGGGCCTCTCCTTTGTTAAACAAAAAAGGATCCCATCAGGAACCTTTTACTAGATTACCACAAAAAATGATTTTTTCATAAAAAGATTGAATTGAAATTTGTCGTACAGTCAATTAGTATAAATTCATATGTAAAGGAGCTACACATGGATCACACAAGAGTCAAAAATTTGATCAAGTCATTGATCGAACTAGTTAGTTTTCACGTTTTCGCGGTCGCATTCGTGTTAATTCATCATCTGCCTAATAACTCGATCAACTATTATTTATTAGCACTAGTAGCGATGGTTGCACTATATAAGGAATTCATGCTTCCGCTAAAGCCAAATATATTATTTAGTATCACCTATTCGGTGATCTACATTTTAATTTGTGCAATTGGATTCAAGTCGATGAATATTTTCGTCATGATCTTGATATTTGCCCAAATCGCCTTTTTATTCTCAACTCGTTACATTCCGCAAAAATATTCAATGCTGACTACTTTGATCAACGATTTTATCGTTCCAAGTTTTGTCTCGATTGCAATATTCTTCTACTATTCACACTTTATCTCAATAAATTTTGTAGTTCCGCTGCTGTTGATCAACATCACTGCAGTCATGATCACTTACTTCGATGGCGAAATGAACTCAGCCATTCAGATCATTGCAATCGCAATTGCTACCGTAGTCCTATTCTTCTTAGGATATATCAACTTGCTGGCAACCATTGCGGTTATCGCTTTTACTTTGATAATGGTCTTACTAAAAGTATTCAATAAATTTTCAACGACCGACGTTATCTATCGATTCATTGGAAATATCATGCTAATAATTTAAATTAAATTCTTCCAGACAATTAGTATTGAACTAATGTCTGGATTTTTTTACACAAATTTTACAAAAAATTGACTCAAAATTTTCATTACGGTGTTAATCTAAATTTGAAAATAAATCAACTTGGGAGATATTCAAATGACAATAGTTATCAGAAGTGGCTTAATTTTACTAGCAATACTGATCACAGCATTTTACGCATTTTCTTTGATCAATTGCGATCAAGTAAACGCGGTTCAGTTATCTCCAACTAATGAACAGATTTCTAAAGACAATCTTTTCGAGACAGAAAAAAAGCTAGGAACCATCATCGATGATTTCTAGCTTGTCTATTTAGTGGAGGATACAGGGATCGAACCTGTGACCTCCTGCTTGTAAGGCAGATGCTCTCCCAGCTGAGCTAATCCTCCAAATAGTGACCCCTACGGGATTTGAACCCATGTTACCGCCGTGAAAGGGCGGTGTCTTAACCACTTGACCAAGGGGTCATTTGCTTTCTTTCGTAAGCACAAAGAGTATTATATATTAAGTATGAGAACCAACGCAAGTAATTTTTGCTAAATATCTAAACTTTTTTCGAGGTACCTATTTTGACTGACTTAATTACTACCACAAACGACTTTTTTCAAACTGGTTCAACAATTCAAATTGCCAAAGAAATGTTGGGACATAAGCTAACCTATCATTCAGAGCAAGGATTATTGTCAGGAATAATCGTTGAGACCGAAGCTTATTTGGGACCAGATGATATGGCCGCCCACAGTTATGGTGGCAGACACTCAGAAGCTAATGACCCACTTTACCAACAAGGTGGCACAATTTATATTTATTCGATTCACAGCTGGTTGGATATGGATATCAGCATCCAAAAAAAAGGACTGCCCAACGGCGTCCTTATTCGTGGCATCGAACCAATCGACGGTAAAGATATCATGGATCTGAATCGAAAGAAAACTGACTTTGACACTACTAACGGCCCTGCAAAATGGATCCGAGCATTTGGAATTATGGATAAGGAGCTTTCCGGGACAATGCTCAATAGTGCCAATTTCCAGTTTGAATTAAAAAAGTCCAAAACACCTGCAAATATATTGGAAACTCCAAGAATTGGAGTGCCCAATAAAGGCGAATGGACTGATAAAAAGATGCGTTTCATTGTTGATGGAAATCCTTACGTTTCCAAAATGTATAAACGTGATATGAATTTAGAAACCTATGGTTGGAAATAATCACAGATTATCGCTTCTAGCACGCAATGCGTAAAGAATCGTGACAGTATCGACAACCTCTTGAAGCATGGCACCGATGATTGTTGGAATTAAACCAAAACCAGCAATCAGCATCAAGATGATACAGATCAAAATACCTATTAAAACAGCTTGCTTAGCAACTTTTAAGGTATCGTCAGATATCTTGGCAACTTCAGCAACTTTACCGAGATCATCTTTTAAAACTACCGCATCAGCCGATTCACTAGCGGCATTGGCACCTTTGTAGCCCATAGCAATACCGACATCGGCTAATGCCAAGGCAGGTGCGTCGTTAACGCCATCTCCTACCATGACAGCAGGATGATACTCTTTAGGCAAGGTTTGAATAATTTTAACTTTGTCAGCAGGCAAACTTGATGGATATGCTTTAGTTATACCCACTTCGGAGGCAACCTTTTCAGTTGTCTCTTTTTTGTCGCCTGTAATCATTAAGATGTTGTTGAATCCATATGTTTTGAGACGTGCAATCGTTTCTTTAGCTTCAGGACGAATCTCATCGACCAGACTATAAACGCCGGCAAACCGCTCGTCAATTGAAACATAAACTGATGATCCTTCGACTTTTTCAACTGGATATTTAGTAACGAATTCAGGGTTACCAACTTTGACGTAATGACCATCAATAACCCCAACGATACCTTCAGCGGTAATTTCCTTTACGTCATCCACATCTTTCATTTCAATTTGTTGAGCTAAAGCGTAGTCAACAATTGCTTCAGCCATGACGTGGCTTGAATTTTGTTCAATCGAAGCTGCATACTGATAGACTGTTTCTGGCATAAAATCGGGTGAGATTTTGACATCTTGAACTACCAAATGACCACGTGTAATCGTTCCGGTTTTATCAAATGCCATTGTTTTTGCCGAAGAAATTTTTTCAAGTGCAGTACCTGATTTAACGATGATGCCATTTCTACTGCTACGACTCATTCCTGATACGAAAGCTATTGGAGCTGCCAAAATCAATGGACATGGCGAAGCAACAACTAGTACCTGAGCGATTCTTATCGGATCTCCAGACAAATACCAAGCCAATCCAGCAATGATATAAGCGATGATCGTAAATGGAACCGCGTAACGATCAGCTAATCTAACAAAACGTGCGGGGTTAGTTTCAGACTCCTTGACCAATTTAACAATGGCCTGATACTCACTTTCAGCAGCAATCTTTTCAGCTGTGATCTTGAAGGGAACTTCGCCGTTGATGGATCCTGACATAACATGTGAACCTTTTTCAATATCTACTGGAACGGACTCACCTGTCAGCGATGATTCGTCAACACTTGAATTACCCTCATAGACAATACCATCGACTGGGACTTGTTCCTTTGGTCTGATCAGTAGTTTGTCGCCGACCTTGACATGTTCAATATCAACATCTTTGATACTTTCCCCCTGATAGACATGTGCTTTAGACGGAGAATTATCTAGCAATGACTTGAGTTCGCTCTTAGCTTTGTTGGCTGCATATTCTTCCAAAGTATCTCCACCAGTAAGCATCAGAAGCACGATCCAACCAGCCCAATATTCGCCGAGAGCAATCGTTGCAACGATGGCAGTAATAGCCAATAAATCGACTCCAAAATTACCAGATTTTAAAACTTTGATCATATCAATAAACATGATCAGAGCTAAAATTGTCCCTAAAATACTAATAATCCATTGGGCTGCTAATGCCTGATGAAATGCAAATTGAAGAATAAACGCAATCACACCAATAGTCAAAGTACCATAAAGTTTGATTCTATTAGAGTTCATAAAAAGCCCCTCCCCTCTCTTTAATTTAAGATTAGCATATTATAATTTTTATGAAAGGGCTAAAGTGAATAACAATAGATAAAACAAAAAAACAACCCATCTGGGTTGTCAATTTACTTATAATCTTTGATCTCACTAGGATCCTTTTTAGGAACCAATTTTTGAATCGGCGTGATTGCTTCATAATCTCCATCTTTATTACGATCATAAGTCACAATATGCAATGGATAATCTAATAACATGCTAGATTCGATTTTCATTTCTGGAACGATGTCGTTTAACTTCACGCTAGCCTTTTTATACATTGCTTCTGCTACTTGCAATGCAATATCGTAATCACTGAAATTAAAGCCAACTGTCCCTACTCCATAAACGCGATATACTTTATCGGCTGAAGATTGTGCCATGGCGTTTTTCGTCTGTAAAAATTCATCATGACCGACGCTTGGAAGGCCTTCAACGATTGCAACCATTAATTGTTCACCGACTAATTTTGTTGGAGCATCATATGGTGAATTCAACACTTGGTCAACGTTTTGCTTAAAGTTATCCAAAGTCATTTGATCCTTAACGGTTAAAAAGTAATCATCAAACCATGGATCCATTCCTAATGACTTCATTGGTACTGTGACTGAGTCAGAAATCATCCGTTTAAAACGTTTATCATCTAATTTATCATATTGCTTACGAAAAGTTTCATAGTTTTCTTCGGTATCCATCACGCCAAATGTGAATTCAAGGTCCATAGCCATGTATGGGTCCATGCGATTATCATTTCCGAAACTATCAACTTCTTGAATCTCAAAATATTCTGAACTGCTCATAACATCCCTCGACAAAAAAATTTTAATTACTGACATCATTATATCAATCTAATTCAAAAAATCGACTAATCCTCAAAATAGAGTTAGTCGATTTTTTAAGTGGTATTAATTTACATGAACTAAATCGTCGGCAACTAAGCGTTCTGCGATTTGAACAGTATTCCAAGCTGCACCTTTAAGTAAGTTATCTGAAACTACCCAAAGATTGAATGCACCTTTGTTTTCAAGGTCAGGACGAATACGTCCAACAAATGTTTCACGCTTGCCTGTCGCATTGATTGGTTGTGGATAAATTTGGTTTGCAGGATCATCTTCCAGAACAGCGCCTGGGAAGTTAGCAACAGCTTCTCTGATTTTGTCAACTGATGCATTTTCGTGATCAACAGTATCGATCCAGATTGACTCACCATGACTAATTGGAACAGGTACACGAACACAAGTAGCCGTGACCTTGATATCAGGAGAATCCATGTCATCTAACATGATCTTCTTAGTTTCGTGGATCATCTTCCACTCTTCATGAGAATAGAGATTGTCCTCTAGAACATCAATTTGTGGCAACAAGTTAAATGCTAATGGATAATGCTTCTTATCACCCTTTGTTGGGAAAATATTAGCTTCCATATCCTTGCCATCAAGAAATTCTTGAGCTTGTTCCTTTAATTCGTTAAGTGCTGATTGACCAGCACCTGATGCAGCTTGATAAGTTGAAACGATAATTTGCTTCAAACCAAATTCCTTACGGATTGGTTCAAGTGCAACCATCATTTGAATCGTTGAACAATTTGGATTGGCAATGATTCCATGATGCTTGTACAAAGCTTTTTCATTAACTTCTGGAACTACTAGCGGAACATCTGGTTCCATTCTAAATGCACTAGTATTGTCGACACAGACAGCACCACGCTTAACAGCTTCTGGCAATAATTTCTTTGATACGCTACCACCAGCTGATGCTAAAACGATATCGACTCCTTCAAATGATTCTGGCTTAGCTTCTTCAACTGTGACATCTTGACCCTTGAATTGAAGAGTCTTACCAGCTGAACGACTTGATGCCAATAATCTGATCTTTGATACTGGAATAGTTGATTGTTCCAATTGTTGTATTAAACGTGTTCCCACGGCGCCAGTAGCACCTAATATTGCGACCTCAAAACCTTCACTCATATTTTTTCATCCCTTATTTATACTTTTGTCTTAGACTTCTGCTTTTAAGTTTTCTGTGAATACACGAAGACGTTTCATAGCTTCTTCGATATCTTCCATTGATGATGCATAAGACATTCTGAAGTGACCTTCGCCACCCTCGCCAAAGGCAACGCCTGGAGTAACGCCGACTTTACCTTCTTCGGCTAATTTTTCAGCAAATTCAACTGAACTTAGTCCAAATTCGGCTGGAATTTCTGAGAATGTATAAAAAGCACCTTGTGGCATGATTGTCTTATAACCAATATCGTTTAATTGAGCCACGATATAATCACGACGTTTTTGATAAATATCTCTCATTTCTAGTGGGTCATCGATACCATTAGTTAATGCTTCTTGAGCGGCGTATTGAGCTGGGTTTGATGGACATGTAACAGTATAGGCATGCATCTTTCCGGCATTTTCAACGAAGTCTGCAGGTGCAGCAACATAACCAATTCTGTATCCTGTCATAGCATGTGATTTTGACAAACCATTAACTAAAATAGTTTTTCCAGGTAGTAGTTGTGTCATTGAAGTATGTTTTACACCATAGGTTAATTCAGCATAAATCTCATCAGTAATGATGTACATTGACTTGTCTTTGATCACATCGACGATCTCTTGTAGTTGATCCTTACTGTATTCAAATCCAGTTGGATTTCCAGGGAAGTTCAAAATCATAGCTTTGACCTTATCTTCACCCTCACGGTCGATAACTTCTTGGAGCTTCTTACCAGTTAATTGGAAGCCATCTGGTGTAGTGTCAACTTGAACAGGAATTCCGCCAAGTACTTTGATGATTGGAATATAAAGTGCAAATGTAGGTGTTGGGACAATAACCTTGTCGCCAGGGTTAATGATTGCAGCTAATGAAACGAAAATTGCCTCAGTTCCACCAATCGTGACAATAATTTCTGATTCTGGGTCATAGTTAACGTCGAAACGTTTATTCAGATATCCAGAAATAGCTTTACGTAATCCTAAGGTTCCTCTTTGTGCAGAATAGTGCGAATCGTTGTCTTCAATACTCTTGATGGCAGCTTGTTTGACGTGTTCTGGAACATTGAAATCAGGTTCTCCTAAGGTCAACTTGATCAACCCAGGAATCTTAGCAAATTTTTGGGCAAAGTATCTAATCTGTGAAATACCCATTGGGGCAATTGTTTCGTTTACAACGTTTTTTACGGTTGGGTCTAACTTTGGCATGTAATTGTATCTCCTATTAAAAAATTTTTCTTGTATAAATTATGATAATGATTCAGTAAATTTAGCGAGGCGTTTGATACCTTCTTTAATATTATCCATTGAGGTTGCATATGAAATTCTGAAGAAACCTTCACCAGCGTCACCGAAGGCATCGCCAGGGACAACCCCAACTAGTGCTTCTTTAGCCAGACGACGACAGAATGTGTCTGAAGATAAATTGAATTTAGCAGGGATCTTAGGGAAGACATAGAATGCACCGTCAGGTTCGACAGTTTCGTAGCCCAATTTATTCAATTCAGCCACGATATAATCACGACGTTCTTGATAAACTTTACGCATTTCGATAGGATCATCCAAACCATTTGCTAATGCTTCTTGAGCAGCATATTGAGCTGGATTTGAAGGACAAGTAACAGTAAATGAATGCACTTTTGCAGCTTCATCAACAAATTGCTTTGGAGCAGCAATATAACCAATCCGATATCCTGTCATGGCATGGGACTTCGATAAACCATTGATCAAGATAGTTTGACCAGGCAATACGCTAGCAAATGAAGTATGTTTTTCACCGTAAACTAATTGACTATAAATTTCATCTGAAATAACTAGCAGCGGTGTATCTCTAATGGCGTCTGCTAAAGCTTCAACTTCAGCCTTAGTATAAACAACGCCGGTTGGATTACATGGATAGTTGATGATAACTGCTTTAGCGCCTTTACCTTCGTTAGCCAAAACTTCTTTCAGATGTTCAGGAGTTAACTTGAAATCGTCTTTTGAAGTATCCACTTCAATAGGTGTACCACCAAGGATCTTAACGTCATCCATATAGATTGAAAAAGCTGGTGTTGGGATCAAGATCTTATCGCCAGGATTAATGATCGTGTATAGAGAAGTATAAATAGCTTCTGTAGCACCGATTGTTACAATTACTTCAGTTTCAGGATCATAGTGAACATCATAATCTTTAGCAAGGTAATTGCTGATGGCTTTTCTCAAACCAGGAATACCTTTTTGTGGTGTGTAATGTGATTCGTTGTCTTCAATACTCTTTACTGCAGCATCTTTAACGTGATCAGGTACATTAAAATCTGGTTCCCCTAAGGTAAGTTTAACAATTCCAGGAATTCCGGCAATTTCTGAATTGAACATCAGAATTTTGTCATCCCCGATTGGTTTAACTAATTTATTTTCAATATTTGCAACACTCTTCGATAATTCTGGCATCTCTGTCACCCCTCAATAATTAATTAACTGATTCCTTCTCAAAGTCTTCAGTAAATTTTTTGATTCTCTTCACAGCCTCTTTTAAGTCATCAAGTGGAACGGCATATGAAATTCTAAAATAATTATCTCCACCCTTACCAAAAATACTACCAGGAATTACTCCCACGCGAGCATCTTTTGCTAATTTTCTGGCAAAACTTTCTGAGTCCAGCCCAAATTCTTTCGGAATTCTAGGAAAGACGTAAAAAGCGCCTTGTGGATTCAATGTTTTATAACCGATCTCATTTAATTCTTTAACCAAATAATCTCGTCTTTGTTTATAGACTTTGCGAGTTTCGATTGGATCATCTAACCCATTCTCCAAAGCTTCTTGAGCTCCAAATTGAGCTGGGTTAGAAGCTGCTGTGGTAGTAAATGCATGCAACTTATCAGCTTCAGCTACAAAAGCTGCCGGAGCCGCAATGTAGCCAATTCGATAACCTGTCATGGAATGAGATTTAGAAACGCCATTGATCAAAATCGTTTGTTCAGGCAAAACATTAGCAAATGACACATGCTTGACGTCATAAACTAACTCGCTATAAATTTCGTCGCAGATGACGTAAATCCCCTTGCCTGAAACAACTTTAGCAAGTTCCTCAATTTCAGACTTATCATAAGCCACGCCAGTAGGGTTGCTTGGAAAGTTTAAGATAATTGCCTTGATCGTATCTTCGCCTTCATCAGCAATTACTTTCTGTAACTTTTGACTGCTTAATTTAAAGTCATTGTCTGTAACATCAACTTCAATCGGGATTCCTCCCAAAGCTTTAACAGTTGAAGCATAAAATGAAAAGGCCGGCGTCGGAATGATCACCTTGTCGCCAACGTTAATTATTGATGCAACAGAAACATAAATTGCCTCGGTTGCTCCAACAGTAACGATGATTTCAGATTCCGGATCATAAGTTAGATCATAGCGAGAACTTAAATAATTGCTGATGGCTTTTCTCAGTCCATCGAACCCCTTTTGAGGAGAATAGTGTGAATAGTTATCCTCAATACTTTTCTCGGCAGCCTTTTTAACATGTTCAGGTGTATTAAAATCCGGTTCGCCGACAACTAATTTAATTGTCCCAGGATATTTGGAAAACTCTTCATTAAAAAGCCTGATCTTGTTGTTCCCGATTGTTTTTAAAAATTTATTCTCAACATTTTGTAAACTCTTTGCTAGTTCTGGCATGTGGCTTCACCCGCTTATTAAATGATTTTTTCTAAGCCAACGATTAATTCGTCACGTTTCATGACTTCAGTGATGGCTATCCGGACGCCCTTCATAAATGAAGCACGATCGGTAGTACTCTGTTTAATCGTGAGTGTTTCACCCGCTCCGCCAAAGATAACTTCTTCATCAGCAATAAATCCAGGTAATCGGACTGCATGAATCTTGATTCCATGATAGTCGCCACCACGAGCACCAATTTTATCTTGCTCGTTTGGATTATTGTCTTGATCTTTTCCTTGAACATCATAGATAAGTTTGGCTGTATTCATGGCTGTACCAGATGGTGCATCCAATTTATCTTCGTGATGATATTCCATGATCTCTGAATGATCAAAATACTTAGCAGCAACTTGGGCAAATTTCATCATCAAGACTGCAGATACCCCAAAGTTGGAGGCAATAATGCCACCAACTTTTTTACTATCAGCTAATGATTTTAATTCAGCAATTTGATCTTCACTCATACCACTAGTACCAATGACTGGACGAATACCATGTTCAATTGCAAACTTCGTATTTTCAAAAACTGCCGTTGGAATACTGAAATCGATCCAAATATCGGCATCAATATCAATTTGCGACAAATCATTAAATACTTTGACTGAACTGTCCAAGTAATAGTCTGATGGATCAAGACTTTTGACGATTGGGTTAAATGCTCCGACTAATTGTAGGTCATTCTCCCCGTTGATCATGGCCAAAACTTTTTGACCCATGGAACCTGTAAATCCTGAAACGATTGCTTTTATCACGACTTTGCCTCCTCTAAATCTAATGCGTTGTACAACTTTGCCTTTTCAGAATCGTTCAATGGAACGATTGGCAAACGTGTAACACCCACATTATAACCTTGGTCATTCAAAACGGCCTTGATTGGTGATGGAGATGGATACATGAAGCATGCTGCCATCTTAGGTGTTAGAAATCTTTGTAATGCTCCGGCACCTTTATAATCGCCATTTTCTAGCTTAGAAAACATTTCTGACATTTCCTTGCCAAATAGATGCGATGCAACCGAAATCACGCCGTTAGCGCCGATAACCTTAGCAAATAATGCTTGAGCATCCTCACCGCTGTATACCAAGAAGTCGTCTGAAGTATTTTCAACGATATATTGAAGATCTGCCATGGTATTGCATTGCTTTACGCCATCAATGTGCGGATACTTGGACAATTCAACAACTGTTTCCTTTTCCATCAAAACTCCTGTACGGCCAGGAATGTTATAGATCACAATTGGCATATCTGTAGCATCAGCAACAGCTTCAAAGTGAGCCTTCATCCCTCTTTGATTAGGCTTGTTGTAATAAGGAACAACTACTAACGCCATATCGATACCATTGATCTTCGATAATTTTTGGACGAAATCAATTGTCCCTTGGGTGTTGTTGCTGCCTGCTCCAGCGATAATTGGAACACGTCCGTCAACAATTTCAGCAAATCTAGTATAAAGCGTTAACTTTTCTTCTTCAGTTAAGGTTGGAGTTTCACCAGTAGTACCACCAATGACAAAACCTTTGGTTCCAGTATCCAACAAATGATTGGTCAACTTTTCCAATGCTTGATAATTGATTTCGGTTCCTTCGTCATTAAACGGAGTAATAATAGCTGTTATTAAATCTGCATTTTCAAACATAATATTCTCCTTTACATACTCATTCGATAATTTAAAAATCCTTTAAAGGCTTCTACGCCATCAATAATTGCTTCTTCATGTGGTAAAAAGTCGACAGAATGCAAAGCACCTGGACTAGCAACTCCGAGCCAAAACATTGTTCCGGGAATCTTCGATAGTAAATATCCGAAATCTTCACCAGTCATTGCAGGTTCAGTTTCTTGAAATTTAACATTGTCAGCTTTTTGCATATAATCAATAAAATTCTTAGTTAATTCAGGATTATTTTCAACTGGATAATAGCCACCCTGATTGTATTCAACATCGATCCGGCAATTGAATGATACTTCAATGCCCTTTGCAATATCCAATACACGTTGACGGATGTATTCAATCATATCTTGCGTTAAACCTCTGATGGTTCCTTCGATTCTTGCCTTACCGGCAATGACGTTTCTGATCGTTCCAGCTTGAAGCTTACCAAAAGTAATGACCCCACATTTAACTGGGTCGATACTTCTGGAAATAACAGTTTGCACTTGTTCGATAAAACTAGCTGCAATAACAACCGCATCATTAGCTTTATGTGGATAAGCTGCATGGCCACTCATTCCATGGATCGTCACGTTAACTTCTGTAGTTCCAGCAAAGAGCGTGCCATTTCGACAACCGATAATTCCCGTTCCTAGATCGGCATTATCATGCAATCCATAAAATTCATCAGGTTTCAAATCACCTGAGAATAATCCGAGATCATAAGCTTGTTTTCCGCCACTTTCGGCCTCTTCAGCAGGTTGGAAGAAAAACACTAAGTTATCAGTTGGTTGATTTTCCGCGAAATAACTGATCAATCCTAAAGCAACTGTCATATGCAAGTCGTGGCCGCAAGCATGCATTACGCCAGGATGAACTGAACGATAATACAAATCGTTAGTTTCGGTTACTGGTAAAGCATCCATATCAGCACGATATCCAATTGTACGTTTAGGATTGCTACCATCAATATGAACAAAGAGTGCCGTTGGCAGTTCTTTAAATTCATGAATTTGTAAAAAGTCTTGTGGAAATTCACTTATTTTATTTTTTAAATATTCATGCGTTTCAGTTTCTTTTAATGCTAATTCGGGAATCTTGTGTAAGTCTCGACGAATGTTGATTAACTCTTCTGCAGATAAACTCATAATTATAATTTCCTCAATGTATCTTCAATGTGCGTTTTGTCAGTGGTCTTTTGATCCTTTGTTTTAATAACTTTAGCAGGAACTCCAACCACAACTTCGTTAGCAGCAACATCTTTAGTTACAACAGCACCCGCACCAACAACTGCATTATCGCCAACTTGAACACCTTCAAGTACAACTGCATTTGCTCCTACTGTGACGTTATTGCCAATTCTTACTGGATCGGCTGAAGCAGGTTCGATCACACCGGCTAGGACTGAATTTGCACCGATATGAGAATTTTCACCGACGATTGCTCGTCCACCCAAAACAGCACCCATGTCGATCATGGTACCCTTACCGATTTCAGCACCGATATTAATAACTGCGCCCATCATCACAACTGCATTATCGCCGATTTCAACTTGATCACGAATGATTGCACCAGGTTCGATTCTGGCATTGATATGTTTGATATCCAATAAAGGAACAGCTGAGTTTTGAGCCGAAGTTTCTAAGTAATAATCTTCAACTGCTGAATTTTTTAACAAAGGTTCAATTTCTTTGTAGTCACCGAACAACATTCCAAATGAATCGGTCGAAAAATCTTGAACAGATTCTGGAATATCTAATTTCGAAATATCTCCTTTGATATAAGCCTTAACAGGTGTTTGTTTTTTTGAGTTACCAATAAAATTAATAATTTCTTCTGCATTCATCTTGCTCATTGTAATTCCTCCACTTTTTAAATGTAGCTTTGATCTAATCTAACTAAATCTTCATATGATTCACGTTTTACAACTAATTTATCCTTGCCATTTTCAACAAATACTACTGCCGGACGAGGATTGCGATTATAATTCGAAGCCATTGAATATCCGTAGGCTCCAGTATCTAGCATTGCGATGACATCCCCTGGCTCTACCTTTGGTAAAGCTTGGCGGTCGATCAAAATATCTCCGGACTCGCAATACTTACCAGCGATGTGGTCTTCTTCTTCAATATCAGCATTCATCTTATTGGCAACGACAGCCTCATATTTGGCTTGGTATAAAGCTGGTCTGATATTGTCTCCCATACCACCGTCAACATTAACGTATGATAAAAGACCAGGAATATCTTTTCTTGAGCCAACCGTGTATAGGTTAAAGCCGGCAGGTCCTACAATGGAACGACCAGGTTCGATCCAGATCTCAGGAAAATCTAAACTCTTTGATTTAGTTTCTTCCTTTATAGTGGAAATAATCTTATCAATAAATACGTTTGCACCAATTGGCTCATCTTCGTCAGTGTAGCTGATTCCGAACCCGCCACCAAGATTTAAGATTTGCGGAGTGTAATCATATTCATTTTTAAAATCAGCTGAGATATCAACTAATTTTTTTGCTAAAGCGGTGAAACCATCCACTCCAAAAATTTGTGATCCGATATGTGCATGAATACCTATCAAGTTCATCTGAGGAATTGCTAAAACTTGTTCCAAAGCTTCTTTATGTTGATCAGATTGAACGTCAAATCCAAATTTACTATCAACTTGACCAGTTTGAATGTACTCATGTGTATGAGCTGAAATTCCTGGTGTCAGTCTTAACATAACATTGATGTTAGTATCTTTTTCTTCCAAAATTTCTTTCAAAAGTTTGATTTCATAAAAATTATCTAAAATGATCACGCCGATATGATTATCGACTGCCATTTCCAATTCTTGTCTCGATTTGTTGTTGCCATGAAAGCTGATTTTATTTGCAGGAAAACCAGCTTGTAAGGCTGTATAAAGTTCTCCACCTGAAACAACGTCTGTATGCAGCTCTTCCTGTTTCAAAACTTGATACATAGCAACGGTAGCGAAAGCTTTGCTGGCATAACTAATTTCATACTTGACTCCACTATCTTCAAAGCTTTGTTTAAATTGACCGATAGTCTTGCGGATCTGTTCAACATCGTAAACTACTAATGGAGTTCCGTATTTGTGGGCTAATTCAACTGAATCAACTCCCCCAAGAATCAAATGCCCATTACTATCTGAATTCAATTCACTACTGATCATAAATTTAATCTACCTTTCATTTTTGAATAAAGGGATAAAAAAAGATCCCTTTGCTTACATTAAACAAAGAGATCCAAGAATCGTTAATTTATTCTGCATCATAATTGTCGTAAGCGCACCGTAGCCGACATTTTTGCTACGACAGTCCGTATCCTCTTGTTAACACGTCCCAGCGCACTAAGTTCTGCATAGCCTAGCGCTTCGGCAACATCCCCTTTAAACAAGTTCTCAGTTCATACAGGAACTCCCTTGCGTACTAATGTCAGTTGCAACCTCTATTCATTTGTTGATTTAAACATTATAACAAGTCTAATAATTCGTCAAGTGTAAATCACTAAAAACACTCGGTTTTCTAACTTTTAAAAGTATTTACTTGATTTAATGCATAAAACTGCTAAAGTTTTATTAAAAACATATTAATTTTCTAAATTAATCTTGAGGTGATTTTTGTGAAAGTAGTTAAGTTTGGTGGCAGTTCTCTCGCCACTGGGGAGCAATTTAATAAGGTCGTAAGTATTATTGATGACGATTCAGATAGAAAGGTCGTTGTAACTTCTGCTCCTGGAAAAAGATTCGATGGTGACGTCAAAGTAACTGATCTATTGATTAAATATGCAGAAGCAGTTTTAGATAAAAAAGAATATAGCGATATCGTTAATGATATCCTATCTCGATACGCAGAGATCAGCGACTATTTCGAGTTAGATGATAGTACCATTGATTCAATAAAACAAAAATTAGACTCGCTTGCTACTACTAAGTTTTCAGATGATGATCACCTCATGGCAGCATTTAAGGCTCATGGCGAATATCTCAATGCAATTTTATTAGCTGCAGTTTTAAACAGTGAAGGAATCAAAGCTAAATTTCTCGATCCTAAAGACGCTGGATTTTTAGTGGGCGGAGAACCTAACAATGCTGACGTACTAGAAGATACTTATTTGAATCTCAGCAAATATAAATTCGGCGATGAACGTATTGTCTTTCCAGGATTTTTTGGATACAGCGAAAATGGTTCCATCTATACCTTTACACGTGGTGGATCAGATATCACAGGTGCAATTCTCAGTCGTGGATTCAAGGCTGATCTCTACGAAAACTTTACTGATGTTGATGCGATTTACGTAGCAAACAATCACGTTGTCAAAGACCCAGTTGCTATTCAAAAGATGTCTTATCGTGAAATGCGAGAATTATCTTATGCAGGATTCTCAGTCTTTCAAGATGAAGCAATTATCCCAGCAGTCCAAGGACAAGTGCCAGTCAATGTTAAAAACACTAACAACCCTAGTGCACCTGGTACTCTGATTGTTCCTGAACAATTCTTATTCAATCCTGCCAATCCAATTACAGGTATTGCAAGTTCTAAACGTTTTTCAGCGCTTTATTTACACCGTTACTTGCTAAATAAAGAAGTTGGCTTCACTTTACAACTCTTAAAGATCTTTTATCGTTATGGAATTTCATATGAACATATGCCTTCCGGTATCGATGACTTAACAATTATCTTCGATAGGAGTAAATTATCTAAGACAACAATAAAGAATTTATGCAATGATATTAAAGAAACGCTTAATCCTGACTATATGGAATGGATCGATGATTACGCAATCATTATGGTTGTCGGTGAAGGTATCGCCCATACTGTTGATACTATGGGTAAGATCATTGATTCATTAACGCAAAACAATATTGCCATTCATATGATCAACCAAGGTGCTTCCAGAATTTCGATCATGATCGGTACCAGATTAAAAGATGCCGATAAAGCGGTTCGCCATATCTACGATACATTCTTCAATAATGACGATGATGAGGTATAACAATGGTTCAATTACTCAAGGTACACGGTTCTGAAAATCAATTTTTTATCTTCGACCAAACACAACTAAATCAACAACTAACTGATGAAGAACTCAGTAAGCTTGGTATTAAACTCTGTGATCCCAAAAATAACATTTTAAACGGAGCAGATGGAGTTCTCGTGGTAAATGACGCAACCGACAATGCATTAGCTCAAATGCGAGTGATCAATGCTGACGGCAGCGAAGCTAAGATGTGTGGCAACGGCTTAAGAACAGTTAGTCGCTATCTCTCTGAAAAATTCAACGAGACTGACTTTAATATTCAGACAATTGGTGCAGACTTAGAAGTAAAGAAATCAGCAGATTTGGCTGATGGCGTTCCAGCATTTAGCGTTCAGATCAAACCCATTTCTTTTGCAGCTAAAGACTTACCTTTCTCTTACCAGAATATGTCAGAAATGATCAATGAAAAAGTTCCAGAATTTTTACCTGCTCAAACATTTACCTCAATTGCGGTTCCCAATCCACATTTGATAAGTTTCCTTGATAAGATCAACGAGAAGGAATTAGGACAATTAGGTAAATACCTTAACTCACCTAATGAATACTTCCCTGAAGGCGTAAATGTGAGTTTTGCTGAGATTCTAGGTAAGAACAAATTGTTCGTTCAAACCTACGAGCGTGGTGTTGGCTTTACCAATGCTTGCGGTACAGGTATGTCAGCAACTAGTCTAGCATTTGCAATGCTCCATCCGAATGATTTTGATGAGACGAAAGATATCTCAGTATATAACCCAGGCGGAATGGTAAAAACTCACGTTACACTTGAAAACACTAAGGAAGAAGCCAATATTCATTTAATTGGAAATGCTACTTTTACAGATACACTTGATATATCCGAAGCTGATTTTCATAAGTTAGATTTTGATAAGTTTGACATCAAGTCAACCGGAGAAGAAGCCAAGTATCAAGCATTTGTAGATGCTTTTGTAAAATAAAAAAAGGTTCGGTCCACTGAATTAAATCAGTTGGATCGAACCTTTTTTACTACCATAATTTAAGCATACTAACCTTCTATAAGAACAATGAATAATCATACAGTTACATCTTTACCATAAACACAAAAGAAGCTCGTTAAACTTAATTAACGGGCTTCTTTTGGGAATAGTTTCTGATGTTTTAAATATTTCTGTAACGGAGAATGTGGGGTTCGAACCCACGATACAGGTTAATACCCGTATACATGATTTCCAATCATGCTCCTTCAACCACTCGGACAATTCTCCAGAAATAAAAAAAAACTCCGGTTGTCAGACTCGAACTGACGACAACCTGATTAACAGTCAGGTGCTCTACCAACTGAGCTAAACCGGAATTAAAACCAAGCGTGGCAACTACCTATCCTCGCGGGTAGTTTCCCACCAACTACTTTCGGCGTGAAGAAGCTTAACTTCTGTGTTCGGCATGGGAACAGGTGTATCCTTCTTGCTATCGCCACCACACTTTGGTGTTCCCTCGTACCTTCAAAACTAGATATTAATTATAATGATTAAACAAACTCTTACTTACTGCTGACTGCGGTTAAGTCCTCGATCTATTAGTACTGCTCAGCTCCAAGTATCACTACTCTTCCACCCGCAGCCTATCTACGTCATATTCTTTAACGGATCTTACTTCCTTAACGGAATGGGAAATCTCATCTCGAGGGGGGCTTCACACTTAGATGCTTTCAGCGTTTATCCCGTCCATACGTAGCTACCCAGCGATGCTCTTGGCAGAACAACTGGTACACCAGAGGTATGTCCATCCCGGTCCTCTCGTACTAAGGACAGCTCCTCTCAAATTTCCTACGCCCGCGACGGATAGGGACCGAACTGTCTCACGACGTTCTGAACCCAGCTCGCGTACCGCTTTAATGGGCGAACAGCCCAACCCTTGGGACCGACTACAGCCCCAGGATGCGATGAGCCGACATCGAGGTGCCAAACCTCCCCGTCGATGTGAACTCTTGGGGGAGATAAGCCTGTTATCCCCAGGGTAGCTTTTATCCGTTGAGCGATGGCCCTTCCATTCGGTACCACCGGATCACTAACTCCGACTTTCGTCCCTGCTCGACTTGTCAGTCTCGCAGTCAAGCTCGCTTATACGTTTACACTCTGCGAATGATTTCCAACCATTCTGAGCGAACCTTTGAGCGCCTCCGTTACTTTTTAGGAGGCGACCGCCCCAGTCAAACTGCCCACCAGACACTGTCCCTCACCACGATTATTGGTGTAGGTTAGAGCCTTCATATAACAAGGGTAGTATCCCACCAACGCCTCCTTCGAAACTAGCGTTCCGAATTCAATGGCTCCTACCTATCCTGTACATGTCACACAAAAACTCAATATCAAGCTACAGTAAAGCTCCATGGGGTCTTTCCGTCCTGTCGCGGGTAACCCGCATCTTCACGGGTATTATAATTTCACCGAGTCTCTCGTTGAGACAGTGCCCAAATCATTACGCCTTTCGTGCGGGTCGGAACTTACCCGACAAGGAATTTCGCTACCTTAGGACCGTTATAGTTACGGCCGCCGTTTACTGGGGCTTCAATTCTCAGCTTCGCATAAGCTAACTGATCCTCTTAACCTTCCAGCACCGGGCAGGCGTCAGCCCATATACGTCATCTTACGATTTAGCATAGACCTGTGTTTTTGATAAACAGTTGTTTGGGCCTATTCACTGCGGCTGGCTGTTACACCAGCACCCCTTCTCCCGAAGTTACGGGGTCATTTTGCCGAGTTCCTTAACGAGAGTTCACTCGCTGACCTTAGGATTCTCTCCTCGACTACCTGTGTCGGTTTGCGGTACGGGTAGTTTATATCTAACTAGAAACTTTTCTCGGCAGTGTGAGTTATTGTGCTTCGCTACTTAAATTTCGCTCCTCATCACAGATTGTCCTTATAGGTAAAAGCATTTGACTCTTTCCAAGACTTTCTGCTTGAACATACTTTTCCAGCCGTATGCACACATCATCCTCCTGCGTCCTTCCATCGTTCAAACAATATAAACTAGTACAGGAATCTCAACCTGTTTTCCATCGATTACACCTCTCGGTCTCATCTTAGGTCCCGACTAACCCTGGGAGGACGAGCCTTCCCCAGGAAACCTTAGTCTTTCGGCCGATCAGATTCTCACTGATCTTTCGCTACTCATACCGGCATTCTCACTTCTAAGAACTCCACTGCTCCTCACGGTACAGCTTCAATGCTCTTACAACGCTCTCCTACCACGTATCTTACGATACATCCACAGTTTCGGTATCATGCTTAGCCCCGGTACATTTTCGGCGCAGAATCACTCGACTAGTGAGCTATTACGCACTCTTTGAATGAATGGCTGCTTCTAAGCCAACATCCTAGTTGTCTGTGCATTTCCACATCCTTTTCCACTTAGCATGAATTTTGGGACCTTAACTGGTGATCTGGGCTGTTTCCCTTTCGACGATGGATCTTATCACTCACCGTCTGACTCCCGGGTATAGATCTATGGCATTCGGAGTTTATCTGAATTCAGTAACCCAAGACGGGCCCCTAGTCCAAACAGTGCTCTACCTCCACGATCCTTTTCCCCGAGGCTAACCCTAAAGCTATTTCGGAGAGAACCAGCTATCTCCAAGTTCGTTTGGAATTTCACCGCTACCCACACCTCATCCCAGCATTTTTCAACATACATGGGTTCGGTCCTCCAATGCGTTTTACCGCATCTTCAACCTGGACATGGGTAGGTCACTTGGTTTCGGGTCTACATCAACATACTTAGTCGCCCTATTCAGACTCGCTTTCGCTCCGGCTCCGACTCTTCATCTTAACCTTGCATGTTAACGTAACTCGCCGGTTCATTCTACAAAAGGCACGCCATCACCCCTTAACGGGCTTTGACTACTTGTAGGCACACGGTTTCAGGATCTATTTCACTCCCCTTCCGGGGTTCTTTTCACCTTTCCCTCACGGTACTGGTTCACTATCGGTCACTAGGGAGTATTTAGCCTTGGGAGATGGTCCTCCCAGATTCCGACGGGGTTTCTCGTGTCCCGCCGTACTCAGGATACTGATTGGAGTGGTTCGGATTTCATTTACGAGGCTTTCACTCTCTTTGGCTCAGCTTTCCAACTGATTCTACTATCCTTGCCTTTTGTTCTCACTACATCAGTCCTACAACCCCAAAGAGCAAGCTCTCTGGTTTGGGCTGTTCCCGTTTCGCTCGCCGCTACTCAGGGAATCGATTTTTCTTTCTCTTCCTGCAACTACTTAGATGTTTCAGTTCATTGCGTCTTCCTCTTACAAGCTATGTATTCACTTGCAAGTAATCATCCATTACGATGATTGGGTTCCCCCATTCGGAAATCCCCGGATCATAGCTTACTTACAGCTCCCCGAGGCGTATCGTCGTTAGTTACGTCCTTCTTCGGCTCCTAGTGCCTAGGCATCCACCGTGCGCCCTTTATAACTTAACCTTAAATTACAAAGGTAATTCTTTTTTGACAGATTTTACTCTGTCCGCAGTTTTCGGTGTTTCTTTAATTCATTATTTCTTAATATCCAGTTTTCAAGGTACGAGGT